>DASQFU010000024.1:0-40649 GCA_035632955.1 Candidatus Limnocylindria bacterium | reverse complement strand
GAAGATCACGTCGTGGAGCCTGTGGATCGGCGTTCCCATGATGATCACCTCGGGGCTCCTCATGTTCTTCATCCAGTGGAAGACCGTGGTGCGCGCGTTCAGCAGCATCACCGCGTTCTTCCGGCGGGACGCGCGGGGCGCCAGCGATCCCATGGAGCGGATCGAGGTGCCGGGATCTTGGTTCCTCGGCGGGTTCGCGGGCCTCGGCATCGTCGCTGTCCTGATGGGCCATGCGTTCTTCGGCATCGCCTACTGGATGGGGGCGATCGCGGTGCTGATGACCTTCCTGCTCGTGGTCGTGGCGGGCCGCGCGACCGGCGAGACCGACATCACGCCGACCGGACCGCTGAGCAAGATCACGCAGCTCACGTTCGGCGCGATCAAGCCCGGGGACGTGACCACGAACCTGATGACCGCCAACATCACTGCCGGCGCGTGCAGCCACGCCGGCGATCTGCTCACCGATCTCAAGAGCGGCTACCTGCTCGGCGCCAAGCCGCGCCAGCAGTTCCTGGCGCAGTTCGCTGGGGTGCTCGCCGGTGGGCTGGTCGTGGTGCCGGTGTTCTTCCTCCTGGTTCCGGATGCCTCGCTGCTCGGCGGCGAGCGCTGGCCGGCGCCCGCGGCGCAGACCTGGCGCGGCGTCGCGGAGCTGCTATCGAAGGGGGTGGGCTCCCTGCACCCGACGGCACGGATCGGGCTTCTGGTTGGAGCGCTGGTCGGCATCATTCTGCCGCTGATCGAGATGGCGATGCCCCGCTACCGGAAGTTCATCCCTTCGGCCACCGCGCTCGGACTCGCGTTCACCGTAACCGGGTACTACTCCGTCTCGATGTTCATCGGCGCCTGTATGGTGCTCTGGCTCGGCCGCTACCAGCCGAAGTTGAACGAGCGCTACACCGTTCCCGTCTCGTCGGGAATCATCGCCGGCGAGAGTCTGATCGGGGTTCTGATCGCGTTGCTGGTCGTGGCGGGAGTGATTCCGAGTTAGCGACGCCGATCAAGCGGGCTCGCTGCGCTGCCGATAACGTCATTCGTTCCCTCTCGGATCGGAGGACGTATGCGTTTGGCGCTCGGATACCTCGCGTTGATGACCGTGGCACTCGTGGCCCCGGCCAGCGCGCGCGCCGCCGACAAGCCCGTGGCTGCGTCCGATACCCAGTCGATGTTCGATCGCCTGACCGCCCAGGTGGCGACGGATTACGACACGGCACAGGGTGGTTTCGCGCGGCGTGGCATGCCGGCGACCAGCGCCGTCGAGCTCGCGCTCGTGCTCGCGAACCAGACGGATTCGGAGTGGCAGTCGCGCGCGCTCTGGACGGTGGATTGGACGCAGGGCCTGATGGACACCATCGGCGGAGGGTTCATTCACTCGGTGAACGATCCCGAGATGGCGCGGCTCGAGAAGCGGACCAACTCCAACGCGCAGCGGCTCGAGAACCTGATCGACGCCTGGCAAGTAACCGGGAACGCTGCTTACCGGCGCCGTGCGGCCGGAGTCGTGGACTTCTTCGAGCGCGTGCTGCTGGACGCTCGCGGCGGGTTCGTCGCGGGGCAGATCGGCGACCGCAGTCTCGAGCCCGCTGCGAACGGCTTCGCGATCCATGCCTACCTGCGGTGGGCCGCGGCGACCGGCGAGCGTCGTTACCTGAACTTCGCGCTGAAGAGCGTCGATCGCGTCTGGCAGACTTCGTGGGATCCCAACGGTGGCTTGCTGCGACGGGGTACGTTCGGCGAGATCCTCGAATACCCTCAGCTCGAAGATCAGGTCGAGATGGGTCGCGCGCTGGTGCTCGCCGCTCAGCTCGGCAAACGCCCCGAAGACCTCGAGCGCGCCCGGACGTTGGGTGAGTTGCTGCTGGTGCGCTTCGAGGATCCGCGCGGTGGCTTCCGCACCCAGTCGGCCCTCAAGAAGAGCGGCGAGGTGAAGAAGGCGGCGCGGGTGGAGTCTGAGAACTCGCGGGCGGCGCGATTCCTGTGCGAGCTCGCGGCGGTGACGCGCGCCTCGCACTACGGCGATGCGGCGGCGCGCGCGTGGACGGCGTTCGCGAAGGAGTTCGAGAAGTCCGGCCCCGAGGGGGCGGATTGGGCGCTGGCAATGCGGGTCGCGATGAATCCTCGCGTCGTGGCCGTGACCGAGCCCCGATGGCAGGCGGTGGCGAAGAGCGAGCCGATGTCGCAGCCACGCTCGGTTCAGTTCAAGACTGGCAGGCGGTGAGCATCCCCTAGCCGTTGCATTGACCTCGGTCCGGCGAGCCCCTAAGGTCGCGCCGAATTTGGTGCCTGCCACCTACCATCCCGAGGGATGTTCATGCGTCGCGTGCTCGTCACCGGGGTCACCGGTTTCGCCGGCAGCCACCTCGCCGACTACATGCTCACCCGCAACGACTGCGAGATCTTCGGCATCCAGCGCTGGAGAAGCCGCACCGAGAACATCGAGCACCTGACCGGCAAGATCACGCTGCTCGAGTGCGACTTGCGCGACGCCTCGTCCACTCGTGACACTTTGGAGAAGGTCCGGCCGGACTGGATCTTCCACCTCGCCGCTCAGTCCTTCGTCCCGACGTCGTGGATCGCTCCCAGCGAGTCCTTGACGACGAACGTGCTCGGCCAGGTCAATCTCTTCGAGGCCGTGCGACGGATCGGTCTCGAGTGTCGGATCCAGATCGCTTGTTCCAGCGAAGAGTACGGCATGGTCTATCCGGACGAGCTGCCGATCCGCGAAACGAATCCCTTGCGACCGTTGTCACCTTATGCGGTGAGCAAGGTCACGCAGGATCTGCTCGGCTATCAGTACTGGATGTCGTGGAAAGTCGATTGCGTCCGCACGCGTGGCTTCAACCACGAAGGTCCGCGCCGGGGTCCGGTGTTCGTGGCTTCGGACTTCGCGAAGCAGATCGCGGACATCGAAAAGAAGCGCAAGCCGCCGGTGATTCACGTCGGCAATCTAGAATCCCAGCGGGATTTCACCGACGTGCGGGACATGGTGCGCGCCTACTGGTTGGCGTTGGAGAAGTGCGAGCCGGGCGAGGCGTACAACATTTGCAGCGGCACCGCGTGGACGATTCGGAAGGTGCTCGACCACCTGCTCTCGCTGACTCAGGTGAAGATCGAGGTCCGCCATGATCCGGCGCGCATGCGGCCGAGCGACGTTCCGGTCCTGCTCGGCGACAATTCCAAGTTCGTGAAGACGACGGGTTGGGAACGCACCATTCCATTCGAGCAGACCCTGCAGGACATGCTGGACTTCTGGAGGGCGCGTTGACGGAGCCCTCGCCCGCTCCTGAGGACGAGAACGACGCGAAGCAAGGAAACGGACTCGGACGGCGACTCGCGGGAAACACCATCCATGTTGCGATCGGACGTTTTGCCGGGCTCGTTCTCTGGCTGCTTCTCACTCCTCCCATTCTAAGATCGCTGGGTCGGGATGGGTTTGCGGTTTGGGCTCTCTTCTTCTCCCTGACCGGCTATCTTGCGACGCTCGACCTCGGGCTTGTCCAGGCCTCACTGAGGCATGTTGCCGCTGCGCGCGCCGCCGACTCCCAACGGAACGCTGGTGATCTACCAACTCTGAGCATGCTCGTCTTTGCGGCGCTCGGAGCCATTTGGATCGCCGTTGGGCTCGCGGTTGCGGGTCCGATCTGCGACTGGCTTCGGGTTCCAGAATCCCTGCAAGCCGACGCGAGCTACGGGATTCTCGTGGCAGCAATCGTGTTCATGTTGGGGGGAGCGGCTAACGTCATCATGGCCGTGCTACAGGGATACGGTCGTTTCGATCTGTCCAATCTCGTGATCCTGTGCGTGACCGCAACTCAGGGGATCGCGCTCGGTCTGGCCCTAGTGGAGGAGTCCGGCCTGCGTGGGTTGATGCTCGGCGTTCTCACCGCCTGGCTCTTGGGACTGATCCTCGCGATCACTTTCTTGCGTTTGAAGGTCCCAAGGTTCCGTTGGTCGCCGATTCGAAGCGCAATAAACGAGGCTTCCGCGGCGTTCCGCTTCGGCGGCCCGCTGCAGTTGGCAGCCACGCTTGGAACCGCGAACGTTCACGTGGACAAGGTCTTGCTGGCGAGATACGCGACGCTGGCGACGATCGTTCCCTACGAGCTGGGCTCCCGAGTGGCGACGACGCTCTCCGCGCTTCCGCAGCTCTTGCTAGGGCCAGTGCTGAGCGAGGCCGTCGTGCTCCACGTCGCGGGTGCTCGCGAACGCCTTCGTGAGCTTCATGAGCGAGCAAGCCACTACTATCTCTCCGTGACTGTATTGGTGCTCGCGCCGCTCCTGGCGTGTGCAGATCGGATCTTCCTCGCTTGGCTGGGAGCGCCCGAACCCGAAGCCGCTCTCGTGCTCCGCATGCTCGCACTGCAGTCGGGGATCGCCCTCGCCGCGGGGATGGCAACCACAATCGCCCGCGCGATGGGAAGGACCAAGTTCGAGGCCATCTACGCGGTCATCGCCGTGACCACTCACGTTGTGCTGGGAGTTGCCTTGGTACCTCGATACGGAATCCGGGGAGCACTGGCCGCGATCATCCTAGGAAGTGTCGTGGGCGTTGCATACTTCTTCGCGGCATTCATCCGCCTGACCGGGTGGTCCTGGTGGAGCAGCGTGGTGCGTGTTGGGTTCGTCCCGCTCGTGTCGCTTGTTGTCGGCGTCGCGGGAGGGGCCGCTCTCGACCGGATGCTGCCCCGCGTCGCCGGTGGAAATGCATGGCTGTGGCTGGGGCTATCGAGTGCGGTCACGTTCGGGCTCACGTTCGCTCTATTGCTGGCATCTCGGTACTTGCGGTGGAGTGAAGCATTGGCGGTCGTGGGTGGATCCATCGGGATGGGCCGACGCCGCAGATGAGCCGAGGTGAGGAGTGAGAATCACCTTCGTCAATCAGTCGCTGCTGATGACCGGTGGATTCCGCGTCGTGTGTGAGTACGCGACACGTCTGCGGGCTCGCGGTCATACGATCCATCTCCTCGCCCCCGGACCCGTTGCAACCGTGCTGCGCGAAGGCGCCACGGGGATAAAGCGCGTCGTGTACGAGTACGTGAGTGGGAGCGTCGCCGACGGACTGGAATCCTACGGGTTGACCAGCAACGTAATACGCTTCGACCCATCGCGCCCAGGAAAAGTCCCTGCGGCGGACATCGTTGTGGCAACGGCTTGGCTCACAGCCGAGTGGGTGAACGCCATGCCGCGGGACGCGGGTCGCAAGTGTTACCTCATTTTAGGGTACGAGGCGTGGTCCGAAACGATTCAGGATCGCGTCGTTCGCACTTGGAAGCTGCCGATGCGACGAATCGTCGTCGCCCGTTACCTCGAACGATTGGCTCGGGAGCGCTTCGACGTTGAAGCCACCTATGTCCCAAATGGAGTCGATTGCGATCGATTCCGGCCTGGCGCGACGCGCGGATCAACTCCTACGGTCGGTATGCTTTACGAGATACAACCGTGGAAGGGCGTCATCGACGGGCTTTCTGCTCTATGGCACATCCATGAAAAGAGACCGGACGTCCGGTTCGTCGTGTTTGGACGGAGTCGCCTTCGGCATCGTCTGCCGCCGGGAACCCGCTTTTTCCGCAACCCTTCCGAACGGGACCTGCCCAGCGTCTATCGAGCCTGCAATTTGTTCATGAACAGCAGCCATTCCGAGGGTTTCTCTCTCGTCATCCTCGAAGCCTTGGCGAGCGGGTGCGCTGTCGTGGCCACGGCGGTCGGTGAGCTCCCGGAGATGGGACGTCCGGGCGAGGACTACATCATGGTTCCGCCCCGAGAGCCATTGAGGCTCGCCGAGGAGGTGTTGAGCTTGTTGTCGGATCCGGAGCGCTTGCGTGGGATGGCAGACGCCGGTTCGCGGCTTGCGCAACGCTTCAGTTGGGATCGCTCGGCCGATCGCTTCGAACGCGTACTCGAGGGCGGTGCGCCATGACCAACGGTTCCGTTCGGAGCACCTTCAGCGCTACGCAATCACTGGCGGTTTGTCGAGGATCGCTTCGGTGATTCTACGATGAGCGCTGGTTCTCAGACCGCGACTGATCCTGATCGTGCATCCCGAAGTCGCACGGGAGTGTTGCTGATCGTTCTCGTGTTTGCGTTGGCAGCGCTCCTCCGCTTCATCAACCTGGACCGCCACTCGCTGTGGCTCGACGAGGCCGCTACCTGGTGGAATGCGACTCGCGGCTCCTGGCTCGCATCAGCGTTCGCTGAGGCGAATCATGCTCCTGGTTGGTGGCTAGTCACTCGCGTTTTCGTGCGCGCCTTTGGTGACAATGAGTTCATCATCCGGCTGCCTGCCGTTGTTGCCGGCATTGCCTGCGTGCCTTTGGTCTGGCTGCTGGCTCGCCGCCTCTTGGATCCAGAGAGAGTTCCCGATGCCGCAGGATTCCGGGGAGTGGATGCCGGTGCCGCGGGCTCGATAGCGCTGTTGGCCTCGATCCATCCTCTGTGGATCGAGTATTCGCAGGAAGCACGAATGTACGCCGCGCTGTTGGCCGGCTCGCTGGGTCTCTCCCTGCTCTATCTCGATTGGCTGAGAACGCGCCGGACCCGTTCGCTGGTGCTCTACGCGCTGGTGGGAGCGATAACTCTCTACTTCCACCATTTGGCAGCCCTCACCATGATCGCGCACGCATGTTTCGCCTTGTGGGAAGGACTCCGTCGCCGCCGGCTCGTTTCGTTCGTGTTCCCGCTGGCAATCGCTCAGGCCTGCGCGCTCGCACTCTTCCTTCCTTGGCTCCTCCGAACCCTCCAGTCGGGTGTTTCTGCGGCAACCCTCGGTGGTTTCGGACGTGTGGAGAGGCTGGGATTTGCGCTTTGGCGCCTGGCGTTCGGCCCCTCTCTCGCGACACTCGATCGGCCACGCATCGACGCCGGACCGATCGTACTCTTGCGCGAAGAAGCGGGGATCGTGATAGCCGGCGGTGCCGTCGTTGCCCTATCGATTCCGTTTGCGTTGCGCACGTTGGGCCGGGACTCCTCCGCGCGGCGCTTCCTCCTTGCATCGGTGATCGCCCCGATTGCAGCTCTACTCCTCGCCTTCTCATGGGTGCCACTGCTTCACGAGAAGTTCCTCATCATGGTCGCCCCGTATGTCTTGCTTTTGTTGGTCTTGGGGGCGAGAAACGCTCCCGGGCTGTTGCGACACTTTCTGCTCACAGGAGTCTTCGGACTTGGTGTCTTGGGAACGTTCGCGTACTTCATGCCCGACTCGCCGATCGTGTCTCGGCTCGCAGTGCACGGGCACCCCTATGGGAAGGAGGATTGGCGAGGCGCCCGTTCGTGGATCGCCGAGCGGGCGCACCGGGGCGACATCGTCTTTCTCTATCCTCCGTATCTGAAGCTTCCATGGGACTACTACGACCGAGAGCGAACCAAGACCGTGCCGCTCCCGAGGCGACCAGTCTCTTTGGAGGAACTCACTCTGTCCGCTCCCGGCTGGCAAGCGGCGTCCAGAACGTTTCTCGTGACCGCCGGGATTCGAGCCAATGAGCGAAAGGGGCTCGTTCAGGACCTCTCGACCTGGACCGCCCGATTCGGCAGCGGAAGGCCGACAGGACTCATTGAGTCGAAGCTTCTCACGCCGCACTGGGGCGTCTGGGTCTACGAGTTCGAGGGGCCCGAAGCAGACTCGCCGCGCAGCACACGTTGACCACCGCTCACCCAGCGCCTACTTTGACGGCATTGCGATCTCACCATCCACCCACATCCAGGCAGACACACTGATCTGGTGCGCCATGACCCATGCTTCCGCGGAAGTGAGCCCACAGCTCAGAATCTCCAGGCGCGAAGAGGAGCGCATCACGCCAGGGACCGGTCTCTGGCAACGCCACCTTTCGGAGCACCTTCAGCGCTATGCATTCGTCGCCGACCGTGTCGCGCCCGGTTCGCGCGTGCTCGATGCTGGTTGTGGTGTGGGATACGGCGCTGCGCTTCTCGCCGATCGTGGCGCCGGGATGGTCGTCGGCGTGGATCTGTCGGCCGTCGCCATCGAGCGGGCGCGTCGAGAGTTCTCACGACCCGCCGCGGTCTGGATTCAGGAGGACTGCCACGAGCTCTCGCAAGCCTCTCGACATGGACCGTTCGACGTCGTTTGCAACCTGGAGAACCTGGAACATCTCGCCGATCCCGAGCGCTTTTTGACCCGGGTCGGAGAGATCATGAAACCGGATGGACTGCTGATTTGCAGCACGCCGAATCGCCGGGGAGTGAATCGTTTCAAAGGTCTCTCTCCGGATGCCCGACCCCGCAATCCTCACCATCATCAGGAGTTTACGCCCGACGAGTTTCGGAAGATGCTCGAACCTCGGTTCGATCATGTGGAGCTGGCGTTTCAAACTTATGCGTCGCTGGAGCGGTTGTTCTACGAGCCGTTACTCATCTCGCTATGGAACAATCCTGCGATGCGGTTCGGCCGCTGGGTGCAACGGCTGCTGAGACGACCCCCCGGGGCCGTGCTTTTCCAGGAATTGCTGCCGGTTCCGGAGTACCAGATTCTCTCGAGCTCCCCCGGCGAGGAGCTCGTGATCACGCTCCTAGCGGTTTGTCGCCGGCCACTCCGTTGACCGTTTACATCGGTGGGAGCATGTGTCGGGCTCCCGTCACCGAGAACCGCCCACGTTTGTTGAGCGGTTGACCCCATCCTCGCGCAGCGCCTACCTTGGGCGACTCGGCCTTTGGAACATGACCTCGCACGAAGAACCTCTCTCTGAGAGCTCGAAATGACCAAGGACGCATTCGATTTCGGTAGCTTGTTCGCCAGATTTTTCACGCACTGGCGGCAGCATCTGGTGTGGGCTCTGGTGGCCGGTGCCGTCATGTACGGGGCCACGTTCTTGATGCCTTCGTGGTACCGGGCGGGCGCGTCGATTCTTCCCCCCGAGGAAACGGAGCAACTCCCCACGGGGATCAGCGTGCAACGACTATTGACGCGCGTACCTTCCCTCGGCGGATTCACGAATCTCTATTCACCGTCCGACATCTATCGGGCGATTCTAACGAGTCGAACCGTGAACCAGGCGGTTGTCGAGCGATTCGAGCTGATGCGGATCTATCGCCAGAAATCCATGGAGAAGGCGCTCAGGGAGTTCCGTTCGCATGTCGAGGTCAACATGAATGCGGACGGTACGATCTCCGTCTTGGTCGAGGACCGCTCGGGCAAACGTGCTGCCGACATGGCAAATGCGCTCATCGAGGAACTGGATCGCTACAATGTCGAGCGGAGGAACACCCAGGCTCGTCGCGCAAGACAGTTTCTGGAACAACGGGTGTCAGAGACGGATTTGCTGTCCAAGTCGGCGGAATCAGCGCTCCGCGCGTACGAGGAGAAACACCACATCGTCGTGCCAAAGCAAATGGAGATGGCGGATGTGGGTCCTCTCGGTCAGCTCATGGCTCGCAAGACGGCCATGGAGATCAATCTTGCGGTCATCCGATCCTATCTACGCCCCAATCACGAGCGCATCATTCAGGCCGAGGCGGAGCTGGTTCAACTCAAGCGGCAGATCGGACAGATGCCTCAACTCGAGAGCGAGTCGGCGAGGCTGGTTCGCGACGTCCATCTCTACCAGCAGGTCTACCTCTTGCTCAGTTCGCAACTCGAGGATGCTCGGTTGCGTGAAACGCTTGACACGCCAACGGTCACGGTCTTGGACGATGCCGTTCCGCCCGAGCGAAGAGCGAAACCTGTTCGGCGCTTGTGGACGATTGCGGCCATGGGGCTGGCCGCCTTTGCCAGCATGCTATGGGTGGAGCGGCCCGAGAAGACAGAGGCGGCGACCCGAGCTGCAAGGGTTTCCTAGGCTTCGGTCGCGACCCGGAACGCCGGATTCATTCGTGGGCCCGAGCGTTGGAGCACGGCGACCGCTGCCGGTTCCAAGGAGCCCGCGTAGATTCCAACCAACCACCAGAACAGCAAATGATAGTGGCTTCCGGTCATAATTGGCTCGAATTGCAGATTGAGGAACGCGAGAATCAGGGTGGCTCGCAGTGCATCTCCCGCCAAGCGAGCCCCCGCGCTACTTCGATCCCCTCGACTCACCATATAGAGCGTCCAGAACAACCAAAGCCAGAGGGCGAGACAAAGGATGCCGTGCTCGCTGAACAACGTGAGCAGATAATTGTGCGGGTCGATCCACCCCAGCCGATCGTTCTGCAGCCTCCCTTGACCCGCCCCGACCCCGAAAGGCATGGCACCCACGCCGCGCTCGAACGCAGCATGCCAGCCCCAGTAGCGAGCCAAAGCGCTGGCGATCCCCTGCGGGCTCGTGAAGCGACTGATCAGAAACTGACCATGGGGTGTTGCGATGGTCGCCGCGACCAGGAGAAGAATGACAACCAACGGCCTCCAAGTCAGTCGTCGCGGCCGAAGCGTCTGCGCGACCAAGTAGCCTGCGCCCAGCACGATTCCACCACGCGAAGTCGTCACGAACATTGCCCCCACTGCGGCCACCAGCGTGCCGAGGGCTGCTCCCCTGCGCCACGAGCGAGGCGGATTCTGCCGAATCAAGAGCACCAACGCAGGCAGGCACAGAACCAGTACCGCCGCGACGTAGTTGCTGGAGCCCCACGAGAGCTGGGACAACGGCACGCGAAAGATGACCTGCTTGAAGGTCGGCAAGTCGCTGCTCGCCGCACGAACCAGGAGTACGAAGGATGTGATGAGGGCAAAGATGGCGGGGCCCCAGAGCATGCGTTCCGTTCCGAAGCGCTGAGCCGCTCGCCGAGCCACCACGAATCCCAGCAGTCCGATGCCGAGCAGCTTGATAGCCCCGAAGTATCGCCACAAGCTCACGACCCCGATAACACCGGGAAGAGTCGCCAGCAAGAACAGGAGATACCGAAACTCCACGCTTTGCGTGCGCATCCGAAGCCAGTCGAGCTTCGGCCAGTCTTTCAGCATGAGCGACAGCGCCAGCAAGACGACCAGAAACTCGTAGTGCAGGAGGGGAAGATAGACGTACCAGATCAGAGTGATTGGAACCGCCCACAAGCCCAGGATAGGCAGTCGCACGAGAAGCATCGCCACCATCACGGCAACGAGCGGGCCAGCGATCAGCCACGAAAGCGGATTCTGGTAGCCAAGGACGGCGAGAACGTAGAGCGGGATGACCGTCGCCAAGGTCGCCAGGAGAACGAGTGCCGGCTTTGGAATCCGGACCCAGCTAGCTGGGAAAGGCGTCGACATAGTCGGAGCACACTATCGGGGCGAATCGGACGGCGCAATGCGCTGGCTTGGAGAAGCGCTTCGACGGAATTCGGAGCGCCGCAGCGACGCGTCCACAACGTCGGCCCATGACCCGCGTTTCCGTCATCATCGTGAGCTTTGAAGTACGGGATCTACTCCGCGCATGTCTGAAGTCGGTGCGGCTTCAGCGGGGAGTCGAGGTCGAGGTGTGGGTGGTGGACAACGCGTCCCGAGACGGCAGCGCGAGCATGGTGGCGAAGGAGTTTCCGGAGGTGCGGGTTATTCCCAACCAAGAGAACCTGGGCTTCCCGCGCGCGAGCAATCAGGCGATGGCGCGCGCGACGGGTGACATGCTGCTCCTCCTCAATCCTGACACCGAGCTTCCCGCAGGATCGTTGAGAGAGCTCGGCGCGGTATTCGGGCGTCACTCTTCCGCGGGTGCGGTCGGGTTCGCGCTCGAGACGCCTTTCGGCAAGCCCCAACCGGCGTGCCACTCGTTTCCAGGAGTCGTGAATCTCTTGATCGAGGCGTTGGGCCTCCATCGCGCGATGTTGCGAGTAGGATTCGGAACACCGACGGCGGCTCCCATCCCCGGCAATGGAGAGGGAGAAGTGGATTGGGTGGGCGGAGCCTGCATGGCCCTTTCGCGCGATGCCTACCATCGTGTCGGCGGACTCAATGAGAAGGTGTTCATGTACGGAGAGGAAATGGACTGGTCGTGGCGCGCGAAACGGCTGGGTCTGGCCACCGTCTTTTCTAATCGCGTAAGCGTGATTCACCACGGCGGTGCGTCCGGAGAGGGCTTGCGCGGGTCTTTGTTCATCCGAGTTCAGGAGGCACGGCTTCTCTTCCTCCGCAATCATCGGGGGCAATGGCTCGCGGCGGTTGCGCGCGAGATCGCCGCGATGGGAGCGTTGCTAAGACTGACGTATTGGGCACCGCGCGCCTGGATCGAAGCGCTTCTTGGCGGTGTTCAACCCTGGACCCGCGCCCAGAACGATCGCTTTCGGGCGGTGCTTGCCTGGAGGCTGGGGATGCGGTCTTGAGCCGGCCGCGCGCACTGGTTGTTTGCCCGCGCGCGCCATGGCCCATGGACGATGGGGGGAGAATCGTGCTCCGCCAGTCGGTTTGGTCCATCGCCCAGGAGTGGGAGACCACGCTAGCGATCTTGACGCATCCGAAGGAACGCCAACTCCCACCACCCGAGTCATTGCGAAGACTGGATATCCAAGTCGAGCGGATCCGCCACCGTCCTCCGTCCAAAGTCGTAGCCCTGGTTCGTGGCGTCGTCGGTCCGTTGCCGTATACCTTGAGCCGCTACCACAGTCCGGAGCTCGAAGCCGAATTGGCTCGGCTCGAAAGGGAAGTGAAACCAGACCTCATCTATATCGATCATTTGCACCTGGCGTGGATTGCGCACATCTTTCCCGACTCCGTGCGCGTTCTCCGTGAACACAATGTCGAATATCTGTTCTTGGAGCGCTACGCACGGACGGCGCGAAACCCGCTGGTGCGAGCGTATGCGCTGGCACAGGCGCGCAAGATGCGCGACACGGAACGTGCGCTCTGCAACCGAATGCATCTGGTCCTCGCCATCCAGGCACGCGAGGCCGAAGCCCTGCGCGAGATCGGGGTGTCCACGAGGGTCGAGGTGATCCCGATCGGCATCGATTTCGCCGCCTATTCGCCGCGACACTCCGGCGGTCCTCCGACGATCTTGCTGGCGGCCTCCTATGCATGGAGTCCGAACGTCGACGGCGCGATGAGATTCATTCGCGAAGGTTGGCCCTGGGTTCGGAGTCGGGTGCCGAATGTTCGTCTCCGGGTCGTCGGGAAAGCATTGCCCCCCCGGATGGCGCGGGCCGCTCGTGTTGCGGGCGCCGAGTCGGTGGGGTACGTCCCGTCGATGGCCGACGAGTTCGCGAAGGCGAGCCTGCTGGTCGTACCGTTGTGGACGGGAGCCGGCGCAAGAGTCCGAATCGTGGAAGCGATGGCGGCTAGCCTGCCGGTCGTATCCACGCCCTTGGGCGCCGAGGGCTTGGGTCTCGAACCGTCGGTGCACGTGCGTCTTGGCGATACACCGATGGGTCTCGGGGAAGCGATTCTCGACTTGCTCATGCATCCCGAACAGGGTGATCGGATGGCCCAAGTGGCTCACGTGCGAGCTCGGGAATCGTTCTCGATCGAAATCGTCGCACGTCGCACCGTCGATGTGTGCCGTCAGGCCGTCGCCAACCATCGGATCGCGTGAACATCCTGTTTCTCACCACACGGTTGCCCCATCCGCCTTGGCGCGGCGACCGGTTGCTCTGTTATCACGTTCTCCGGGCACTCGCGCAACGTCACGATGTCACGCTCGTTTCCTTCACGGACGAACGCGACCGCCCGGAATCGATCGATGTGCTTCGATCGCTCGCGGCCGGAATCCATCTGCAGCGGTTGTCGCGCCTGCGTTCGTGGTTGCAAGCGTGGCTCGGGGTGTTTTCCCATCTCCCGTCTCAGGTGAGCTACTACCGGTCACCTGCGATGGCGCGCCGCATCCAGCGACTGTGTGCCGAGAACGCGTTCGATGCGATCATCGTCTTCATGCTCCGTGGAGCTCCGTTCGTTCGTCACATCCCGCACCCTGCAAAGATCCTTCTCCTCGGTGATTCCTTCGGTCTCTTGATGGGACGGGCCTCGATTCATCAACCTTGGTGGCGAAGACCAGGATTCGAGTGGGAACGTCGTCGCGTGGTGGCGTTCGAAGAGTCGGTCACTCGCGACTTCCGAGAGACGTGGGTGCTATCGCCAGTCGATCTCGAAGACCTGCAACGTCGGGGTTGTCCGAACCTCGGGCTGGTAACGATCGGGGTCGATGAACGTCTCTTCGACTTGCCGATCCGTGCTCGGACCGGGACTCGTCTCACGTTCCTCGGTAATCTCAGTGTCCCGCACAACATCGATGCCGCCATTGTGCTCGCACGGCGGATTCTGCCTCTCGTCCGAAAGGTCTTCCCGGCCGCGACGCTCGAATTGGCAGGCGCGGATCCGACGCGGGTGGTCCGCTCACTTGCGCGGATCGCGGGCGTGACCGTCACAGGTCCGCTTCCCGATCTCGTAGGACTCTGGGAACGCAGCACCCTCATGATCGCGCCCTTGCGATTCTCCGGCGGCGTCCAGAACAAAGTGCTGGAATCGATGGCGGCCGGGGTCCCCACCATTGCGACGGCATGCGTGGCACAAGGCGTACGTGGCCGCGATCGCGAGACCTTGATCGTTGCCGACAGCGAGGACTCGATCGCGCAGGCTGTGGTGGACCTCCTGCGCCGGCCGGGCGACTACGTCGAGATGTCGAGACTGGCGCGGGACCACGTCCGCGCCCACTTCAGCTGGGATTCGGTCGTGGACCGTCTCGAGGTTCTATTGCACGGAACTCCGGACCCCACGCACGCAGCCAAGGATTGAGCACGCGTCGCGTCCTCATCACCGGCGTCTCCGGGTTCGTCGGCAGGCACCTCACGCGCGCGCTCTTGGCGCGCGGCGAACAGGTCTTCGGCCTGGGGGCCGAGCCGGCGAGCGTCGATCTCCGATCGGCGCTCCATGAGGAATGGCAGGCGGATCTTCGCGACCTCGCCGCGATGATCGAGGTCGTCGAGCAGGCGCGGGCGGATGCCATCGTGCATCTCGCCGCCCAAAGCAGCGCCAGCCAATCCTTCGCCAACCCAACCGAGACGTATCACGTCAACGCAGTTGGCGCTTGGAATCTGCTCGAAGCCATTCGCCGCACGACTCCGAAGGCGCGTGTGCTGCTGGTGGGAACCGGAGAAATCTACGGTCCACAAGCGGAGGGGACCCGGGTGCGTGAGGACGCACCCTTCCATCCCGTGAACCCTTACGCGTTATCGAAGGCGGTGGCCGACGCGATCGCGGAGGTGATGGCGCGAAGTAATGGTCTCGACGTCATTCGGACCCGATCGTTCGGCCACATCGGTCCCGGTCAGACGACGCGGTTCGTGATCCCATCCGTCGCTCAGCAGATCGCCGCCATTGAAGCCGGCCGAGCGGAGCCGGTGTTGAAGGTCGGCAATCTCGCCGTGACGCGGGACATGATCGACGCACGTGATGTCGTGGACGCGTACGTCGCGCTGCTGGACCGGGGACGAAACGGCGTCGCCTACAACGTCTGCGGTGGCGAGGCCGTCAAGCTCGCCGATCTCGTCCACCACTTGGTCCGACGATCGCGCGTGCCCATCCAGATCGAGACGGACCCCGCTCGCATGCGTCCGGCGGACGTGCCGTATCTGGTCGGAGACCCGACCCGCATCGAAACGGAAACCGGATGGCGAAAATCGATCCCGCTCGATCGAACCTTGGACGATGTAATGGAGGAATGGCGGGCGGTCGCATGATCTTGCGGCGTTTAGGCCTCCGCCATTGACCGCTTCATGCGTAGCGCCTAACCTATCGCGCTCGTTGTGCTTGCCGCTCGACTCGGCGCGCCTTCCGTGACGCTCCACCGTCACTGACCAGGAACCCAACCGAAAGGATCTCGCTTGTACGCGATCACGGTGGTAGGTACCGGCTACGTCGGTCTCGTGACCGGTGCGTGTCTCGCCGACTTCGGCAACACGGTCACGTGCGTGGATACCGACGCCGCCAAGATCGAACGCATACGGGCGCTCGAGCTGCCGTTCTTCGAGCCGGGGCTACCGGGGCTCGTCGGACGCAACATCCAGGAAGGAAGGCTCAAGTTCTCGAGCGACCTTCCGGCCGTGCTGAAGGGCTCCAAGGTGGTGTTCATCACCGTCGGCACCCCGCCCAAGGCCGACGGCAGCGCCGACACGAGCGCGATCTACGCGGTCGCGAAGACCGTGGCCCAGAACCTCGACGGGTACAAGCTCGTCGTCCAGAAGAGCACGGCACCGGTCGGCACGGCGCGCGATCTCGGCCGCCACATTAAGCGCTACGCCAAACGCGGGGCGGAGTTCGACGTCGCGTCGAATCCGGAGTTCCTGCGCGAAGGCTCGGCGATCGAGACCTTCATGCGTCCGGATCGCGTCGTGATCGGCGCCGAAAGCCGGCGCGCGGCGACCATGCTCAAGAAGATCCACGATCCGCTGTTCCTGATCGAGACGCCGATGGTGGTCACCACGCTCGAGACCGCCGAGCTCATCAAGTACGCCTCCAATGCCTTCCTGGCGACCAAGATTTCGTACATCAACGAGATCGGGAACTTGTGCGAAGCGCTCGGCGCGGACGTTCAGGTGGTTGCGAAAGGCATGGGTATGGACCGACGCATCGGCGGCAAGTTCCTCCACGCGGGGCCGGGCTACGGGGGCTCGTGCTTCCCGAAGGACACGCAGGCGCTCTCGTCGTTCGCCCGCCAGGCCGGCGTCAAGACCGGAATCGTGGACGCCGCGATCACGGCCAACGAAAACCAGATGAAACGGATGGTCGACAAAATCGTGCGGGCCATCGGCGCTCCGCGCGGGAAGCGCGTGGGCGTGCTCGGCCTCTCGTTCAAACCCAACACGGACGACGTGCGCGAGGCGCCGCCGCTCACGATCATCGCGGGGCTCAAGCGTCGCGGCATCCGAGTTCGGGCCTTCGATCCGGTGGCGATGAGCAATGCCGAGCGCTTGCCGGCGCTGCGCGACGTCGAGTTGGTGCCCGACGCGTACGAAGCGGCGCGCGGCGTGGATGCGCTCGTCATCGCCACCGAGTGGAACGAGTTCCGGAACCTGAACCTCGCCAAGCTCAAGCGGCTGATGCGCCGGCCGGTGCTCTGCGACCTGCGCAACATCTACGATCCCGAAGAAGTCGAGGCGGCCGGGATGCGTCACGTCGGGGTCGGGCGCGGCCGCGCTTAGGTCGGCGGCCGGGAGGCAACCCATGATCGACGGGGTCAAGGTCAAGCGTCTGAAAGTCATTCCCGACGAGCGCGGTCTGCTCATGGAAATGATGCGAGACGACGACGAGTTCTTCCAGAAGTTCGGCCAGGTCTATCTCTCCGTCGTGTATCCGGGAGCCGTGAAGGGCTGGCACTACCATCAGAAGCAAACCGATCACTTCGTGTTCGTGAAGGGGATGGCCAAGGTCGTGCTCTACGACCGGCGCGAGAACAGCCGCACGAAAGGCGAGATCAACGAGTTCTTCATGGGCGAACAGAACCCGATCCTGCTCGTCATTCCCCCGCTCGTGCTCCACGGCATGAAAGGCATCGGCACCGAGCCGGCTTACCTCGTCAATACACCGACCGAGCACTACGTCTACGATCATCCCGACGAGCATCGCGTTCCGCCGCACAGCCCGGACGTGCCGTACGACTGGGAGCGGAAGGATGGCTGAGCCACTCCGGCTGGATGGCAGCCGGGTGCTGGTGACCGGAGGGGCGGGGTTCATCGGGTCGAACTTCGTCCACCATTTCCTGCGCCGTTTTCCGAACAGTCACGTGGTCGTGCTGGACGCGCTGACGTACGCGGGCCGGAAGGAAAACCTGGACGGACTGCCGGCGCGCTCGCTGACCTTCGTTCACGGCGACATTCGCGACTCCGAAGCTGTCGGACGCGCGATGGAAGGTTGCGACTTCGCGCTCAACTTCGCCGCCGAGTCGCACGTGGATCGCTCGATCGAGACCCCGGGCGAGTTCATTCAGACCGACGTGTACGGCGTGTTCGTGCTGTGCGAAGAGGCGCGACGCCGGAAGCTGCGGCGTTTCGTTCAGGTCTCGACCGACGAAGTGTACGGCGAAGTCCTCGAAGGGCACGCGACCGAAACCTGGCCGCTGATGCCACGTAGCCCCTACGCGGCGAGCAAGGCGGGAGGAGATCGGCTGGCTTACGCGTACTACACGACCTACGGCCTGCCGGTCGTCGTGACCCGGTGCTCGAACAACTACGGGCCGCGCCAGTATCCGGAGAAGCTGGTGCCACTGTTCGTGACCAACGCGATCGACGACGAAGCGCTACCGGTTTATGGAACCGGCCTGAACCGGCGGGACTGGCTGCACGTCGAGGACCACTGCACGGCGCTGATCGCGGTACTCGAGCATGCCGGCATCGAGGGCGAGACGCTCAACATCGGCGCGCAGCACGAGCTGGACGTTCTGACGATCACCGACACGATCCTGCGTCTGCTCGGCAAACCGAAGACACTCGTTCGCCACGTCGAGGATCGGCCGGGGCACGACCGCCGTTACGCCGTGGATGCGTCCAAGCTCTCGAACCTCACGGGTTGGAAGCCGTCCATCCCTTTCGAACGGGGCATCGAACAGACGGTCGCGTGGTATCGCGCCCATGAAGCCTGGTGGCGCCCGATCAAGCAGGGCGAGTTCCGCGCTTATTACGAGCGCATGTACGGCCAGCGCAAGGTGCTCAAAGAGGTGAAGGCGTGAGGCCGCGCCTACCCACCGGGGTCATCTCCGCAATGCTCATGGTGCTCGCCCTCGAATCCATTCGCACCCAGGAAGCCAGAGCAGCAGACGAGGGTTTCGTCCAATCGGATCGCGAAGAAACGCCGGCCACCGATATGGAGCAACGGCGGCTTCTCCTCGAGGACCTCAGCAAGCGAGTGGTCGCGGGACCCGTTGATCCGGAGACGTTCGTCGTGGGTCCCGGCGATGTCTTCCAGCTCATGTTCTCGGGACGCCTTTCGCGTCAAGACTTGCTGGTGGTGGGCCCGGAGGGCTCGGTCCTGCTCCCCGGCGTGGGTCGCCTGCGGCTCGCTGGGCTGACTCTCGCTCAGGCTCGGGCGAGCCTCGAGCGAGCCGTCAACACGGAATATCGCGGCGTCGACGTGGACCTCCAGCTGGCCCAGGTCCGCAATCTTCGCGTCGATCTAACGGGCGAGGTCAAAATGCCGGGCGCCCTCCAATTGCCAGCCACGAGCCGCGTGAGCGACGTACTGGCTACGGTGGAACTGACCGAAAGGGCGTCGCGACGCAACATCGAGGTTCGGCGAATGGACGGGTCCATGCTGAACGCGGACTTGGCGCTATTCAACCGTAACGGTCGTTACCAGCTCAACCCCTACATGCTGGATGGGGACATTGTTCGGATTCAACCCGCAACCGATTTCGTTGAAATCTGGGGCGCGGTGGTGCATCCCGCTCGCTACGAGCTCGGGCCTGCCGACAGTCTTCGCACGCTCTTCGAGCTCGCCGGTGGTCCCTTGCCGGCGACCTTGCTCCAGGGTGCGCTCCTCGTTCGGTGGCTGAGCGCGACCCAGGCCGAATCCGTGTTTTTCAGCGTCGATGACGTCTACGGGCGCCGGTTCAACCCCCCGATGAGCGAAGGTGAGCGCGTCTATGTCTACTTCACTCCCGCCTATCACGAGTTGCATCAGGCCAGCATTCTCGGGGAAGTCGAGCGTCCGGGAACCTATCCCTTGGTGCTGGGGCGGACCCGCCTCTCGGATCTCGTGACTTCTGCGGGCGGTTTTCGGGTGCGCGCCGATCTGTCAACGATCCGCGTGTTCCGGAAGGCCCGTCGCACGCAGGAAAACGACATCGAGCTCGATCGCCTGTCGCGGCTGTCTCGCTCCGAGATGACGGACACCGAATACGAGGTGCTGCGAACTCGATTGTCCGCGCGCCGCGAGGATTTCCGCGTCGATTGGTCACGTCTCGCCCAGTCGCCGGAGCTCGACATCCTGATCACGGATGGTGACGAGGTGCGCGTCGACCCGATTCTTGCCTCGGTGCGGGTCGAAGGGGAGGTGCGACGGCCAGGGTTGGTCGACTTCGACTCGCAACACGGTGTCAGGGACTACGTCAGGCTGGCGGGGGGGTTCGCCAACCGGGCGGCACCCGGCAAAGTGCTGATTACCCGCACGGTCACCGGTCAGACACTGCGTGTGCAAGACGTCCAGGCGATCGCCCCAGGCGACATGATTTGGGTCCCTGAACGTCCTGACAAGACTTTTTGGGAGAACTTCCAGACCCTGGTGACCGTGGCGGCCCAGGTAGCGACCGTGATCATCGCGGTGAGGCGCTAACCGACGCCCTGGAGTCATTCGGCGGCATTTTGCACGGCGAAATGCGCGCCACAATCCCGTTGACTCCCGGCAAGTCGCTTCACTACCCTCCACGCCTTGATGGGGCCCTACGAAGGTCAAGGATGACACTCGGATTGCCGACAACCGACCTAGCCTCTGCCGAGGTCCCCATATCCGAGTTCGAGGGAGGCTCATGAGAGTCCTGGTCACAGGCGGTGCAGGTTTCATCGGTTCCCACCTGTCGGAAGCGCTTCTCCAGCAAGGTCATGAAGTCTGGGCCCTCGACGACCTCTCCACCGGTCGGATCGAGAACTTTCGCACGTTCTCGCGCCACGCGCGCTTCCGGTTCCTCGAAGGCGACGTCACGGACGTGGCACTGGTCTCCGGACTGGTCGCCCAGTGCCAGCAGATTTATCACCTGGCCGCCGCGGTCGGCGTCAAGTACGTCCTCGAGAACCCGCTCCGCTCGCTGATCACGAACATTCGCGGCACCGAAGTTGTTCTCGAGGCATCGAGCCAGCACGGCCGGCGCGTGATCCTGTTCTCGAGCAGCGAGGTGTACGGCAAGGGCGTGAGCGTGCCGTTCGCCGAGGACGACGATCGCGTGCTCGGACCGACCCACAAGCTGCGCTGGTCCTATGCGTGCGGCAAGGCCGTCGACGAGTGTCTGGCGCAGGCGTACTGGCAGCAGCAGCAACTGCCGGTGACGGTCGTGCGCTGTTTCAACACCTGCGGTCCGCGCCAGACCGGCGCCTACGGCATGGTGATTCCGAACATGATCGCCCGCGCGCTGCGCCACGAGCCGATCCTGGTGTACGGCGACGGCCAGCAGTCGCGCTGCTTCTCGGCGGTCGGTGACGTCGTCCGTGGCGTATTGATGCTGTCCGACCTCAAGGCGGCCGAAGGCGAAGTGTTCAACATCGGCACCGACGAAGAAATCACGATCGCCGAGCTGGCGGAGCGAATTCGCACCCTGTGTTCGAGCCGCTCGACGATCGAGTTCGTGCCTTACGAGCAGATCTACGGCCGCTCGTTCGAGGACATGCGTCGCCGCGTCCCCGACCTCGGTAAGATCCGGCGCTTCGTCGGCTACCAGCCGGCGATCGCGCTCGATCAGCTCCTGGAGATCACGATCCGTGACGTGTGTGAGCAGATGAACCTGCCCGCGCCGTTCGGACTGACCACCGCCTGAGCTTCCCCCCGGCGCGGGGCTCGTATCCGCGCTCGCCCACATGCCGACCGCCACCGCGTTCGCGCTCGCCGCGCTCCTCGGATTGGGGCTAGCGCCCATTGGCATTCGTGTCGCCTGGGCGGTCGGTTTCCTCGACCACCCGGAAGCGCGCAAGCTCCATGCGTCCGCCACGGCGTTGCTCGGCGGCCTGGTCGTGTTCGCGGCCGCATTGCTGAGCTGGTTCGCCATCCTGCTCGTCCGCGCCGGCGCCACCGAGCCGCAGCCGGTATTCCTGATCGCAGGAGCGATCGTGGCGCTGCTGCTCGGCCTCTGGGACGACCGCTACGGCATGCATCCGGTGTTCAAGCTGAGCGGACAGGCGTTGAGCGCGGCGTTCCTGCTGGCTTCGGGAGCGGTGCTGGACCTCGGATGGCCCGGCCCACTCGAGCTGGTGATCACGGTCGTGGCGCTGGTCGCGCTCATGAACGCGGTCAACTTCCTCGACAACATGAACGGCATGGTCGCCGGGCTCGCGGGGATCGCCTTGGTGGGTTTCTCGATCGGCTCGCTCGCGCGCGGCGACGAGGGCGTAGCGGCGGCGCAGCTCGCGCTGGCGGGCGCGTGTGCCGGTTTCCTTCCCTTCAACTTTCCCAGAGCACGGATGTTTCTCGGCGACGCCGGGAGCTTGTTTCTGGGCTATAGTCTCGGTGCCTCGGCGGTGCTCGCGTTCCAGGGCGCGCCGCGCGGGTGGGGTCAAATCGGGCCGCTGCTGGTGCTGGCCTATCCGGCGTTCGACATGACCTTCGTCGTGATCAACCGCCTGCGCGAGCGCCGCAGGATCTACGAAGGCGGCCGCGACCACAGCAACCACCGACTGGCGAGCGTTCTGAAATGTCAGACCCGAACCGTTCTGCTCCTGTGGCTGATGGGAGCCGCGCTCTGCGCCAGCGGCCTCGTGGTGCAGAGACTCGACCAGCCCGCTCCGGCCGTGTTGCTGAGCGGCTTCTGGGTGGTCGTGTTTGTGTGGGCCGGAATCTGGCTCTCCTCGGTGCCGGTCGCCCGCTCGCATCCCGCGCCGACGCTCTAGAAGCTTTGCGGCGTCCGGGAACCTCTCCGCGGCACCATCTCGCGCGCCGGGCGAGCGCCGAGTCGCTCCGCTAGGACTCGGCTACGCGGCGTTCGATGCCTTCGCGCCGCAAGGAACCAAGACCGGCGAGCCGTCACCAGGCAGGTGCTGCTCGCCCTGCGCCCAAGCGGCGGTCCGGCTCCGGCGGGCGCGCGCCGGCACCTCGCGAACGGCCGCGCCCCGAGGGAACCACCGTCGCAGTCGCCGCCGACCGCGGCCGCAACCGAGTCGTCGTTTTAGCGATTCTCCTCGCCTGGGTGGCTCTGTTCGCGCCGCAGATCTTCCGCGGTCAGGTGTTCACGCTCGGTGACGCGCCGCTCTATCGCGTGTTCGCCGAGTTCTCGCGCGAGCGGTGGGCGAGCCAGCACGAGCGGACGTTTTGGAACCCCTACGTCTTCGCGGGATTGCCGGCCGCGGCCAGTCTCGCCGACTCGCGACCTCAGTACCTTCCGGGCGCGCTGCTCGGTGTCGGTGACGCCATCGATCGCATCCCGGGCTGGCCGCCGCTCGCGATCCCGCTGGCCGCGCATCTCGCCGGCATGCTGGCGGCCGCATGGCTCGCGCGCGCGCTGTGGGCGTGCGGAGCCGGCGGCATGGCAGTCGCCGGCCTGGCGTGGGGGTTGATGCCCAATCTCGTGGGACCGATGGCCTACGGTCACGACGCCCAGATGCTCGCTGGGTCGCTGATTCCTCTGGTCCTTCTTCTGACGCACACGCTGATGGTCGCCGCCGGCGAGCGCCGCGCTGCACTCATCGCGCTGGGATTGGCGGCGGTGCTCGCATTCCAGTGTCTGCGCGGCCATCCCCAGATCGTGATCTACTCGGGGACTCTGACGACGGTGTTCGCGCTCGCCCAGGCGCGCAGACTCGGGCGCTGGTCGCGCATGCGCCTGTTCGGTGGCGCGGCGCTCCTGGGCGTGGTGCTCGCCGCAGCCGTGTGGTGGCCGGCTTTGCGTTACGGCGCCGAGTCCTCCCGCGGCTCAGGCCTGATGCGCTTTGTTCTCGCCCGCGAGCAGGCGGACTTCAGCATGGCGTGGCGCGATGTCGCGGGGCTGATCTGGCCCTGGTCTGCGGGTCGGACCGCACCGACCTACTGGGGCGGCCTGATCCGTCTCGACTACCCGATGTATCTCGGCGCGACCGCGTGCTTCCTCGCGGTCGCGGGCCTCGTGCGCAAAGCGCGGGCACGCGGGGTCGCGACCGGCCTGGCCGTGGGCGTCGGGGTCGCCGTTCTCCTCAGCCTCGGCACGAATCTCGGTCCGCTCCACGTACTGCTACGGGACCATGTGCCGTTGTGGTCGGCGTTCCGCGTGCCGGTCGCGGTTCTGATCGTCGCGCAGCTCGGCGTCGCGTTACTGGCCGCGCGCAGTCTCGCCCCGGTCACGACGCGAACCGTCTCCGCGCGCGTGTCGACGGTCGGCCGCGTCGCAGTCGCCGGCAGTCTGGCCGTCCTGACGCTGATCGGACTCGCCTTGGCGCTCGGGCCGCTCGCGGAGGACTACGCGCAGACGATGGCGATGGCGCGTCCCGGCTGGGTCCATTCCGCGGCACTGGCCGTGGCGAAGCGCGCCGGATGGGACCTCGTGTTTCGCGCGGTGCTGTGCGGTGCCGTGCTCGCCGCCATGATCCGCTGGCGCGGCCGGTCGGCTTGGGCGGGAGCTGCCGTGGCGTTGCTCGTGACCATCGATCTCGGCTCCAGCATCTGGCCCGTGCTGCGCGGCGCCGAGGGGCCGCTCGCGGCGCTCGAACGGCCACCGACACGTCTGGCACTAGCGGCGCAGCGCGACTCCAGCCATCGGGTCGTGCCGATGACGGCGGCCGAGTTCAACACCAACGACTGGGTGCGCTGGCGTGTGCGCTCGCTCGGCGGCGGGCACGGCAGTTATCCGCGCTGGTGGTGGGAAATGCTCGGCGCGGGAATGCTCGAGCGCCCGCCGATGCTGAGAGCGCTCGCAGTCGAGTGGATCGAGGACGCCGGCACGATCGCGAAGGACACGGTCGCATTCCAATCCTTGGAGCCGCCGGGCGGCGCGACGCGCGTCTGGCGGGTGCGCGATGCTTTGCCGCGCGCCTATGCGGTTTCGCGGGTGGTGGCGCTCGGCAGCGACGTCGACGTGCTGCGAACCATGGTGGCCGGCTTCGACCCGGCCGACGTGGCCTTCACGACCGAGGCTGAGGCCGCCGGCTCGTTCTCGGGCGCCGGCTCGACCGCGATCCGATGGATCGTCGATTCGCCGGACCGCGTGGAGTTGGACGTCGATGCCCAGGACCGCACGTTCGTGGTCGTCGCCGACGCCTGGTTCAAGGGCTGGAGCGCGACCGTGGACGGGCGCGAGGCGCGCATCCACCGCGTGAGTCACATGCTGCGCGGCGTGCCGCTGCCGGCGGGACGTCACCGAGTCGTGATGCGCTACGTGCCGGACGGCTGGCGCCCCGCCGTGCTGGCGACCCGCATCGGCGGTCTCGCGTGGATTCTGCTGGTTGCCGTGCTCGGCGTCCTGACGCTGCGCCGGCCGCGCCGCCCCGGTCCGCCGGCGCCAGAGAGTGGGGGTTCGCAAGAACCGCCTCTGGCGGCGCCGGCACTCGGTTCTGGGCTATAGTCCGCGGCGCATCCGTCGGTCCCCTTCGCCGATCCATTCGCAACCATCGACTCGCGAGGGTCCTGAATGTCAGACGTGAATCGAGACGCAGCACAGTGGGGCCGTCCCCTGCGCAAGAAGTCCCGCGGTCCCAAGGCGCCGTCCGCCGGGACCGCCACGGCGTCGGTCGGGCCGGTGGACGATCCGGTTTCCGAAGCCGGCGCGGCGACGATCATCCGCGCCGAACCTACGGCGCCGCCATCCGATCGCGAGGTCATCGGAGCCCCGAAGCCGTTCGAGCCGAGGGAACGCTCCGAACCCGACACCGGAGACTTCGAGCTGCGCGACCTGGTGGCGTTTCTGGCGAAGGGGCTGGTCGATCATCCCGACGAGATCCACGTCGATATCCTCGAGGCGGGTCGCGAATCGGTGTTCGAGCTGAGCGTCCATCCCGACGACCTCGGGCACGTGATCGGCAAGCAAGGGCGCACCGCGCGCTCGCTGCGACTGGCCCTTGGCGCGGCCGCCTCGAAGCGTGGGCGCAGGGCCGGCCTCGAGATCGCCGACTGACGTCGGGCGCCGAGGTGCGCGGCCCGACGCCGGGCATGGCGATGACCAAGGTCCGGATCGGTTTTCTCGGGCGCACCCATGGCGTGCTCGGCGAGATCGTATTGAACGATTCCTCCCTCACCGCCGTCGAGCTGCATGCCGTGAAATCGTTCGAGTGGCGGAAGCGCGCGTGCGCCACACGCACCCTGGCGCTCGAGACGGCGCGGCCGGCGCACGACCGGATGATCGTCCGGTTCGCCGGCATCGAGAGCCGCGAGGCGGCCGCCGCGCTGACGCTCGGCGAGCTGTGGGCCGAACGCGAGCAGCTGCCCGATCCGGGGCCGGGCGTGGCTTACACATTCGAGCTGATCGGCCTCACGGTGCAGACCGTCGAGGGCCGCGTGCTGGGTGTGCTGGAGGAGGTCATCACGACCGCGGCCCATCCGGTGTACCGGGTGCGAGGCGATCGGGAGCTGCTGATCCCGGCGGTCGCGCCGTTTCTCAAGCACGTGGATCTGACCGCCGGCCGCATCACGGTCGAGCTTCCCGCCGGGCTCGAGGACATCTAGGCTCGGCTTTCGTGGCGATGCGCGGCCACTCAGTCCTGCGAGGCATTCGGTGCGCATTTCCCTGTTGACCATTTTCCCCGACTTCTTCCCGCCGGCCCTCAGCGAAGGCATGATCCGCGCCGCCCGCGAGCGCCAGCGCCTGAGCGTCGACGTCGTCCAGCTCCGGGATTTCACCGACGACTCCCATCGCTCGACCGACGACTATCCGTTCGGTGGCGGGGTCGGCATGATCATGAAGGTCGAGCCCATCCATCGCGCGCTGGAATCGCTGCGCGCGGGAGAGAAGGCCACGCGGCCGCCGGGTGTGCGGGTCGTGTTGCTCTCGCCGCAGGGGCGGCGCTTCGACCAGAGCCTCGCGATCGAGTACGCCGGCCTCGAGCATCTGACGCTGGTGTGCGGTCGCTACAAGGGCGTCGACGAGCGCGTCAGCGAGCGCTTGTGCGACGACGAGCTGTCGATCGGCGACTTCGTGCTCTCCGGCGGCGAGCCCGCGGCGCTGTGCGTCGTCGACGCCGTCGCGCGACTCCTGCCGGGCGTCGTCGGCGATTTCGACTCGGTCGAAGGCGACTCGTTCCACTCCGGCTTGCTGGACTCGCCCTACTACACGCGGCCCGCCGACTATCGGGGCTGGACGGTGCCCGACGTGCTGCTGTCCGGCAATCACGCCGCAATCGCGCGGCAGCGGCGCGAGCAGTCCCTGCGCCGGACCTGGGAGCGGCGCCCCGAGTTGCTCGAGAATGCCGACCTCTCGCGGGAGGACCGGCGCTTCCTCGCTTCTCTCGAGCGCGAGCCACGCGCGGAGAAGAAGGGCGAGTGAGCGCGCCGGCGCCGGGCGGCGGGCGCCCGGCACTCGCCACCTGCGCCGCCGCCGCGTTTCTGCTGCTGGTGCTCGCATTGCCGTCGAGCATCGCGCCGATGGGGATCGCGGCGGGATCGTGCGGTGTTCTCACGGTCGTTTTGTGGCTCACCACGCCGGGACCGAAGTGGCCACGGAACCCGGTGGAACTGCCGGCGCTCGGTTGGTTGCTGGCGCTGGCGGTTGCATCTGTGTTCGCTGAGGATCCGCGCGCGAGCTTCACGCGCGTGTCGAAGGGATTGTTCCCGGCGCTGGTCGGGCTCTCCGCGTTCCATGCAGCCGCGCGCCGCGCGGGCGAGCGCGCGGTCGCCTGTCTGCTGGTGGCGGCGGCGCTCGGGTCTGCGTTCGGGCTTTGGCTGTGGGCTGCGAAGGACGCGGGCGAGGCGGCGCGCGCGCGCGGCTTGGCGGGCCACTACATGACGTTCGCCGGCCAGCTCCTCCTGTTCACGAGCCTGGCGGCCGGGATCGCGGCCACGACGTCCGATCGGCGCTGGCGGCTCGGCGCCCTCGCGTCGGGCGCGCTCGGCTGCGCGGCGCTCGCCGCGACGTTCACGCGCAGCGCCTGGCTCGGGCTGGTGGTGGCGCTCGGGATCGTTCTCGGCATGACCCGGCCGCGCTGGCTCTTGGCGCTCGGCGCCCTGGTCGCGCTCCTAGTCGCCTTCGGCCCGGCGAGCTTTCGCGAGCGCGCCGCGAGCGCGTTCGATCCGCGCCACCCCACCAACGTCGAACGCACCCACATGTGGGACGCGGGCCTGCGCATGTTCCGCGATCACCCGATCACCGGCGTCGGGCTCCAGGACCTGCGCGCGATCTACGATCGCTATCGCGCGCCGGCGGCACGCGAGCGCGCCGGGCACCTCCACAGCGTCCCGATCCACGTCGCCGCCACCACCGGCATCGTCGGTCTGCTCGCGTTCACCTGGCTCTATGTCTCGCTGGTGCGAGCCGCGTCGAGCGGGCTCAAGGCTGGCGCGCGCGCCGGCGGCGTCGCCGCGGGTGTCCGCCTCGGCGTCACGGCCGGGCTCGCGGGATTCCTGATCGCCGGGCTGTTCGAATGGAACTTCGGCGACGAGGAGCTGCTCTATCCGCTCTACACGCTGGCCGGGCTCGCGTGGGCCGCGCGCCGCTGGAGCGAGGACCCGACGCGATGAAGGTCGCGCTCGTCCACGACTGGCTGACCGGGATGCGCGGTGGCGAGAAGGTTCTGGAGCGCCTTTGCCTGCTGTTCCCGGACGCGCCCATCTATACGCTGATCTGGAACCGGGGCTCGGTCTCCGAGACGATCGAGTCCCACCCGATTCACACGTCGTTTCTAAAAAGCATGCCGGGCGCTGCGCGCTACTACCGCTGGTATCTGCCGACGTTCCCGAAGGCGATCGAGAGCTTCGACCTCGGCTCGGTGGATGCGGTGATCAGCTCGAGCCATGCCGTCGCCAAGGGCGTGCGCGTGCCGGCGGGTGCGTTCCATCTGAGCTACGTCCACACGCCGATGCGTTACGTCTGGGATCTGGAGGACCAGTATTTCCCGCCCGGACGTTTCCCGTGGCCGGCGTCGTGGTACGTGCGGAGCACTTGCGAACGGCTGCGACGGTGGGACCGCGCGACGACGGCGCGTGTCGACGCGCTGGTCGCGAACTCTTCTCACGTGGCCCTCAGAATCCGTCGCCACTATGGCCGGGAGGCCGAGGTCGTGTATCCGCCGGTGGACGTCGCGCGCTTCCCGCTCGCAAAGTCGCCGGTTGCGCGCGACTACTATCTACTCGCGGGGGCGCTGGCGCCCTACAAGCGCGCCGATCTCGCGCTTCAGGCGTGTCGGCTATTGGGGCGTCGGCTGCTCGTGGTCGGCAGCGGCCAGCAGGAGGGGGCTCTGCTGCGTCTCGCGGGTCCGGGCGTGGAGTTCCGTGGCTGGGTCTCGGACGGCGAGATGGCAGACCTCTATCGCGGCGCCCGCGCGTTGCTGTACCCCGGCGAAGAGGACTTCGGCATCGTGCCCGTCGAGGCGCTGGCGAGCGGCTGCCCGGTCGTGGCCTTCGGCCAGGGCGGCGCGCTCGAGACCGTCGGTCGCGGCGCCGGCGCCCACGCGCTCGAGCGGGTCCGAAGAGGTGGCGTTGCCGTGGCTCCCGGCGGTGTGCTGTTCGGAGCGCAGACTACCGAGACCCTGGTCGCCGCCATGGGGCTGCTCGAAGCCACTCCGTTCGATCCCGAACGGTTGCGAGCCCTGGCCGAGCCGTTCGCGCCCGAGCGTTTCGATCGGGAGTTCGAGCGAGCATTCGAGCGCGGCTGGGCGCGATGGCGCGCGGGCCGCGTACAGCCCGATGCGGCGCGGCGGCCGTGAGCTCGCCGGCGGCGGCCCCAGACCTCCCTTCCGCGAGCGACGATGCGATCCTGGCGGAGCTGGTCGCGCTCGCTCGGCGCCCCGAGCGCGGCCTGACCAGTTCCTGAGCCTGGCGCGCGCCTACCAGTACCGGCGGCTTTTCCTATGTCCTCGTTCGCGCCGGCTATCGCGCGATTCCTGCGTCCTGGCGGCGTGTTCGTCGCCTACCATTTTCCCAACCGCACGAGCTGGATCGACTTCCTCGCGGCCCGCGTGCCCGGCAAGCACCACCACCTGTATCGCTACGACCGCACCGATATCGAGGCGCTGGTGCGCGGCGCGGAGCTCGAGCTGGTGGAGACTCGACGCTACGCGATGCTGCCACGCAACACGGTCGATCGGCTGCTCGGGCCGCTGGGCGGCTCGCGCCTCGTGGCCGAAGCGTGGGACGCCGCGGACTCGGCGCTGGCGGTGCCGCTCGCCCGGTTCTGCCAGACCACTGCTTCGTCGCGCAAGCCCGGCGCCGACCCGTGAGCCGTTTTCACGCCGGCTCACGACCGGGGATCTGCTCGTAGACCTGCTCCACGCGCGCAGCGATCGCGGGCCATCCGAACTCGGGCCCGATCGCGGGGAGCCGCGCGCCGGACGGCCGGTCGAGCGCCGCGCGGAGCTCGGTCGTCCACGCCACTTCCGAGGACGGCACGATCCGCCCGATCGCGTCCGAGCGGATCACCTCGCTTGCGTTGCCGACGTCGTGGGCCAGCGTGAAGAGGCCGCCAGCGAGCATCTCGAGCAGCGCGACGCTGCAGCCCTCGTAGTAGGAAGGGAGCGCGCCGAGCTCGGCGGCGTGGATCCAATCCACGACCTCTTGATGTGAGACCGGTCCGGTGACGACGTGCCCCAGGGAGCGCGCCGGCGCCGACCCACCCACGTTGACCCACACCGCACCGCGCGCCACCGCGCCCGATCGTTCCCAGGCGCGTGCGAGCAGCGCCTGACCCTTGACGAAGTCGTCCCGTCCAATGGTCAGCAGGACCCGCGCACTCGCGCCGATCCCGTGACGGGCGCGCAGCGCGTCGCGGCTCTCTCGCGGCGGGCCGAACGAGGCGCCGTTCGGGATCACGGGCACCGCGGCGGGATCGAGACCGTGCCAGCGCGCGAAATCATGCCGCACGCGATCGGCAACGGCGATGAGCCTCCCCGGCCGGTGGCAGGCGCGGCGCTCCTCGGCCACCGCCCGCCAGTTGCCGACATTGGCGAGCGTGCGCAGCCGGCCCATGCGCACGTAAATCTCCATCTTTGCCGCGACACAAAAGTGGAGGGTCTTCACGTAGCGCCCGCGCATGTCGAGCCCGCGCGGCCATGGTCCGCCGTGGTGATGGATCACGTCGTAGCGCGAGACCTCGGCTCGCTCGACCATGGTGAACGGAGAGAGGACGCGCGGCCGCCCCAGAATCTCGATCCCATGGCCGCGTGCGGTGAGGTGCGTGGCGAGCTCGCGCACGTGGGTCTCGAGACCACCCGGTCGCGAGAGATCGACGTTCGCGTGGAGCAGTACCCTCATCGCGTCGTTTCCGCCGGACGCCGCACCGCCCGCGCCCGGGGCGTCAGCGCCACGCCGAAGGAGAGCGCCCACCAGCCGAGCGCGGCCGCGCGCACGCCGGCGTCGTGCATGGCGCGGCGCAGGAACCGGCGCGCCTCGCCCACCCGGCCGTCGCGCACGTAGGCCTCGCCGAGGTAGAAGAGCACCCGGCCCGCGAACGGATAGACGGCGAGAAACGCCTCGGGGTCGGGATGGCGGGCCAGCAGGTGGATCGAGTCCCGCCCCGTCTCGTGACGTTCCGCCCCGAAAGCGCGCGCCACCGCCAGGAAATACAGATGATCGCGCCGCGCCATGGCCGTGCTGTTCCCCGGATGCCGGCGCCACGAATAGAGCGTCTCGGACAGGTTGGCGAGTCCGGCGTCGCCGGGGAGCCGCAGGTAGAGGTCGTAGTCCTCGGTGGTCCGGAACGGTGCGCGATAGCCGCCCGCGGCGAGGTAGGCCTCGCGGCGCATCATCACCGAGCCGTGCACGAATGCGGGTGCCCGACGCAGCACGCGGCGGATCGCCGCTCCATCGAGCGGCAGCCGGTAGGGCATCACCCGCCGCCCGCGCTCGTCGATGATCTCGACCGCCGTGCCGAGCAATACCGTCTCCGGGTGATCGAGCAGGTGGCGCACCTGACGCTCGAGCCGCTCCGGATGCGAGACGTCGTCGTCGTCGTGCACGGCGACCAGCGACCCCCGCGCCCGCTCGAGCGCGTGGGAACGGGCCGCGGCGGGACCGAGCCCGGAGGTGTGGAATACCTGCGTGCGCGGGTGCTCCGCCGCGAAGGACTCGAGCAGCCGTCCGGTCGCGTCGCTCGACCCGTCATCGACGGCGAGCAGCTCGATGTTGGGCCAGGTCTGGGCGGCGATGCTCGCGAGCGCAGCGGAGAGGAAGCGCTCGCCATCACGGCTCGCGAGGACGACGCTCACCAGCGGCTGCGGATCCTGCGCCTCGTCGATCCGCGCGATCGCGCGGTCCGCGGGATTCATGGCGGCGCAATCTAGCACGCTGGAGTTGACACCGGTGAGGGCGCTCGCGGAGACTCGCGCGCCATGCCTTCCCCGCGCGCGGAGCTGTGGCGGAACCGCTCGCTCCGCTTCGCGCTCGCAGGCGGCGCGACCATCGCCACCGCGGTATTCGGAATCGCGCGCAACAAATGGGTCGCCCAGCACCTGTCGACCTCAGGCGTCGGGGAGCTCGCACAGGTGCTCTCGGCCCAGACGTGGCTGGGGACCGCCACCGGCATGGGCCTCTCGTTGCCGATCGCCCAGGCGATCGGCGCGGCGACCGCGGCGCGCGACGAGCTGGCGGTACGCCGAACGATGTGGACGGCCCTTGTCCAGGTGGGCGGCGCGGCGCTCGCGATCGTCGCCATGGGTCTGCTGTTCGCGCCCTGGCTCTCGCGCGCGTTGCTCGGCACCGACACGCGCGCCGCGCTGATGAGGATCTCGATGCTCGGCGTCGCGGGTCTCGCGCTCTCCCAGGCCGCCTCGGGACTGTTCAGCGGGCGCTCGGACGTCCGTACGCCGCTCACGCAGGTGGTGGTGGGCGGCATCACCGCGGTGGCGGTCACGATCGCGCTCGTGCCGCGAGCCGGACTGGTCGGCGGCGCGATCGGCGCCGCGGTCCTGCTGCCCGCCGGGCTCGCCGGCGCATTCTGGCTGCATCGCCGCGACTACCGCAGCGCCTTCGTCCCGCGGCCGCGACCGTCTTTCGATCCGGGGACCGCGCGCCGGCTGCTGCCCGTCGGCCTCGCGGCGCTGACGCTCGCGCTGGTCGACCAGGGCACGCTGCTGGCCGTGCGCTCGCATTTCCTGCGCGTGAACGGCATCCCGGCGAATGGACTGCTCCAGGCGGCGCTCGCCCTCTCGCAACAGGTGGGCGGCGTGTTCTATTCCTACCTCGCGAGCTACGCGTTCGGGCGGATCAGCGGCGCCGGCGGCGCCACCGGGATCCGCGACTACACGCAGCGTCAGTGGGCGCCGGTGCTCGGCGTGGCCGCCGTCGCGTTCGTGGCGGCGATGCTGCTCGCTTCGCCGCTGCTCCACCTGTTCTATTCCGAGCGGTTCGACCCGGCCCGGCCGATGATGGCCTGGGCGTTGTTCGGCGAGTTCTGCAAGGTGTTGGTGCAGGTCTGGGCGCTCGGGGCGCTGCCGCTCGGCGGCCGGCGGCTTTGGATGCCGATCGGTCTGGCCTACCCCGTGGCGCTCGCTGCCGCCTACTTGCTGCTCGCGCCGGGGCGCGGAGCCCTGTCCGTGCCGCTGGCAACGGCGGCGGCGGGGCTGGTCCAGCTCGGCCTGACGGGCGCGCTCATGAGCCGCCACGGGGTCGCGTTGCGCGCGAGCGACTTCGCTTTGCTCGTCGTGGCGGTCAGCGGGCTCGGGCTGCTCGCGTGGATGCTGGCGAAGTAGGCCGAACTAAGGGCGGCTCGGCACACCCTCGCGCCGCAGGGATTCGAAGAGGTTCTCGAAGCGCCGCTGCCAGGTGTGGTCGCGCCGCGCTCGCTCGTGGCCGGAGCGGCGGATGCGCTCGCGCTCGTCGGGGTGAGCGAGGTAATAGCGACACAGATCCACGAGCTCCTCGTGCGAGCGGTAGCACACGATTTCGCGACCGATCTCGTAGTGCTCGGCCAGCTCCTCGAACCACTCCGTGACGTAGAAGGCGCCGGCCATCGGGCCTTCGAACTCGCGCAGGCGCACCTGGCGCAGCGGCCGCCGCGTGCGGTGCGTGTCGCCGACCAGGAGGAACCCGAGGCTGATGCGGCTGCGACTGAAGAGCGCGACGTATTCGTCATCCGCCACCGGCCCGTGCAGCGAGGCCGGGTGTCGCGCGCAGAGCGTCCGCCAGGCGAGCCGGTCGCGTACCGCGAGGAAGGGGTTGCGGCCACGGAGCGCCGCTGCCAGCAGCCGCGCGGCTTCGCCGATCGGCCCGAGTCCCGAGCCCTGGACGCCCGGCGGGGTCGGCTCGCCCGGTCGCGCGAACGGCCAGCCCATGCCGAAGGCGTGCGCGTCGATCCCGCCCTCCCGCAGTGCCAGCAGTCCGCGGGCGCGATCCGCGTAGCGCTGGCCCGCGAAGGCCACGTCGAGGGTCTGCGGCAGGCCGAGCGGCCGGTAAACGGCGGGGTTCGCCGCCATGGGAAAGAAGACCGGCCGGGCGCCGGCCGCCCGGTAGCTGGCGAGTGCTTCGCGCTCGGGCACCAGGCAGAAGCTGAAGCGCGGAGCGATGCGACGCACCAGATGGAACTGATGCACGTTGTTGCAGAAGAAATTCAACACCGGCACGCGCTCCCGCACGGTATCCACGACGGACGGCAGGACATGGCTGTCGCTGAAGTACGTGAGCACGAGATCGAGCGGGCGCTGCCGGTGCGCGTTTTCGACTGCGGCGACGAACCGGCCACCGAAGGCGTCGCGCACCGGCACCGTCCCCGGGGCATCCGGATCGAGGTCGTAGAGCGGGAGCAGATCTTCCTTCCACAGCACCACGTCATGGCCCATCGCCACGAGCGAATCGTGAAGGTTCGCCTTCCACAGGTTCGAGCTGAAGCCGGGGTGCGGGCTGAAGGGGATAGCGAGAAAGATCCGCACGAGCGCTACTTGGTCGCCTAAGCGATCGTCACTGGATAGAATTGCATCGTGTTCGGCCGCGACACCGGCGCATCGTGGCCGGTGCGGACCGGCGGACACGCGAAGTCGTCACCGTTCCGCTCCCCCGCGTTCGGCTCGGCCCGCGGAAGCTTGACTTGACCGGCGACGGACCACAGACTGGCGCCTTCGTCTCCGGAGGAGGGCATGCTGGACAAGAATACACGCATCGTCGTCACCGGTGGTACCGGTTTCCTGGGCCGTCACGTGACGAGCGCGCTGGCCGCGCGCGGCCTCGCAAATGTGACGGGCCTCGGCTCGCGCGACTACGACCTCACGCAGGCCGCGCAGTCGCAGCGGATGATCGAGGAGCGCCGCCCCGAGATGATCGTCCACCTGGCGGCCGTGGTGGGCGGCATCGGCGCCAACCGGCTGCACCCGGGCACGTTCTTCTACCAGAACCTGATGATGGGTTGCCTGCTGATGGAGCACGCGCGCCGCGCCGGCGTGAAGCGCTTCGTGAGCATCGGGACCATCTGCTCGTATCCCAAGTTCACGCCGGTGCCGTTCCACGAGGAGGAGCTGTGGAACGGCTACCCCGAGGAGACCAACGCGCCGTACGGGCTCGCGAAGAAGATGCTGCTGGTCCAGTCGCAGGCGTACCGCCAGGAATACGGCTTCGACGGCGTGAACGTGATGCTCGTGAACCTCTATGGACCGGGTGACAACTTCGAGCCGGAGAGCTCGCACGTGATTCCGGCCCTGATCCGCAAGTGCGTCGAGGCGGTCGAGAGCGGCGCGTCCGAGGTCGGCGTGTGGGGCTCCGGCAACGCAACCCGTGAGTTCCTGTACGTCGATGACGCCGCCGAGGCGATCGTGCTCGCGCTCGGGAAGCTGGAGAGCAGCGAGCCGGTCAACATCGGCGCGGGTCGCGAGATCTCAATCCGGGACCTCGCGCACATGATTGCCCGGCTGTGCGGCTTCGAGGGCCGCCTGGTGTGGGATCCCACCAAGCCCGACGGTCAGCCACGCCGCTGCCTCGATACCAGCCGGGCCCGGGAGCTGCTCGGCTGGACGGCCACCACGCCGTTCGAGCAGGGCCTCGAGCGCACCATCGCCTGGTACAGGGCTCAGCGCTCCGTGCAGCCCGCTCATCGCTGAGCCGCGGTCGGATGCGATGTCCACGCACGCGACGGCGCGCGCGGCCGAGGCATGAGCACGCCGACGCTCCGCTTCTCCGTCGTGATCCCGACCACGGGGAGTGAAGCCAAGCTCCTACCGCTGCTGGACGGTCTCGCGCGCCAGGCGTTCCCACGCTCGTGCTTCGAGATCATCGTCGTCTTCGACGGCGCGGCGCCGTCTCCGGCGGTGGCCATGCGCATGGAATCGCTCGGGGCTCGCGCGGTCCGGCTCGAGCCTCGCAGCGGTCCCCCGATCGCGCGCAACCGTGGAGCCGCCGTCGCCCGGGGCGAGTTCCTGGTCTCGGCCGACGACGACATCGTCCCCGAAGCGGGTTGGCTCGCCAACGCGGATCGGCGGCTCGCCGTCGAACCACACCTCGACGTGCTGGAAGGCATCACGAAGAAGCCCGGCGTGCAGCCGGTGCGCATCCGCGGCGACGAGTCGCTCCAGTACATCCTCTGCAACCTGTTCGTCCGGCGCTCGTTGTTCGAAAAGATCGGTGGCTTCCAGACGGGTTACTACGACGCGCGCAACGGCGCCTTCTTCCGCGAGGATGCCGACCTCGGCTACAGCCTCGAGCTGGCCGGCGCGCGGATCGGCCGCGACGAGTCGGTCGTGGTCGAGCACCCGATCGAGCACCCCCGGTTCCTGGATCCGTTGCGCTGGGCTAAACGCTACGAGATGGACGCCCTGCTCAGGACGCGGTTCCCGCATCGCTTCCGCGAGCGGATCGAGGTCCATTTCCTGGGACCGTTCCGCATCCGGCGGCCCATCGTGCGCGCCTGTTTCGCCTACGTCGCCGGATTCTCGGGTGCGCTGATCTGCGCGCTCACCCGCCAGGCCCAGCCGGCGTGGCTCTGCTTCGGGCTCACCGGCCTGGCGTTCCTCCCCGTGTGGGCGAAGTGGCGGTTCGAGGTTCGAAGGCTGCCGGTGTTTCTGCTGGTCCCGTTCGTCCTCGTCTGGTCCTACCTGCTCGGTTTCACGCGGCTTCGCAGCCTGGGCGCGAGCCGGCTGGAGGCAGCGGGAACCGACGGCATGAGGCCCCTTCCCTGAGTCGCACGAGGCGGACCCGCCCTCCGAGCTTTGGCCCCGAGACGAGGCGGCGAAGCGCCCGATCTGCGTCAGTGCGCGCTGGCGTCGCGGAAGACCCGAACCAGCGTCAGCAGAATGATCTTGAAATCGAACGCGAGCGACCAGTTGCGCAGGTAGTAGAGATCGTACTGGACGCGCTGGTCGAGCGGCGTATCGCCGCGCAGGCCGTTGACCTGGGCCCACCCCGTGATCCCCGCCTTCACGTGATGGCGGAGCATGTAGCGCGGGATCGTGCCGCGGAACTGGTCCACGAACATCGGACGCTCGGGTCTCGGGCCCACCAGGCTCATGTGGCCGACGAGCACGTTCCAGAGCTGCGGCAGCTCGTCGAGCGACAGCCGGCGCAGGATGCCGCCGGCACGCGTGCACCGCGGATCCCCGGGGCGTGACCAGCCTGGTCCGGCCGCCTCGGCGTCCACGCGCATGGTGCGGAACTTGAGCATCGGGAAGCGCTGGCCGTTGAGCCCGACACGCTCCTGCACGTAGAGCATCGGACCCTTGGAGTCGAGTTTGACCCAGATCGCGAGCGCGAGCAGCAAGGGCGAGAGCAGGATCAGGCCGATCGCCGCAAACAACACGTCGAAGCCGCGCTTGAGCACCGCGTTCCAGCCTTGCTCGGGGCTTTCGGTAATCAGGACGACCGGCGTGCCGTCGAAGTCCTCGACGCTGGCGTTGATCGTGAACGCGCGGCCGAGGTCGGGCACCAGCCGCACCGCCGCGGTCGAGTCGCTCAAGCGTTCGAGCGCCTCACGCTCGGCCTCATGCTCGGTTCGCGCGAGCGCGAGATAAACCAGCTCGGTTCCGGTCTGCTCGACCAGCGCCGGCAGGTCCGAGATCACGCCCAGCACCGGATAGCCCGCGAACATGGTTCCGACCCGCGCCGGATCGGCCGCGACTAGGCCCTTCACCACCAGGCCGAAGTCGGCATGGCGGTGGATCGTCTCCAGCAGAGCGACCGCCGGATCGGCGGTGCCGACCACGAGCACGTGGCGCAGGTTGCGCCCGCGGCGCCGCAGCCAGCGCAAGGCGGTGCGGATCACGATCCGGCTCGTCCACAGCAGGCCGATTGCGAGGCCCGAGAACATCAGCACCACCGAGCGCGCGAGCTCGCCCCGGGCGAAGAACGAGCCGAGGCCGAGCAGCGCCGTCACCAGCACCACCGCTTGGGCGAGCGAGATCATCTCGGGCAGCATCCGGGCCGTGCGCGCCGACCGGTAGAGGCGGAACGTGCGCAGCATGAGCAGCGCCACCGGCGTGAGCACGGCGTCCACCCAAAGATAGAAACCGAGTGGCGGGACGCCGAGCGGCGCGGGCAGCCCGAGCGCGTGAAAGCGAAGCCAGTAGGCGAGCAGCCATGAGCCGCCGACGATCACTCCGTCCATCGCGAACATCGCGGTCGCCATCAACTGCCGGCTGCGCGCGAACATCGTTAGCGGGCGAGGCTCCAGCGCATGGCGAGGTGCGGCCGCAGGGTCGAGCTGTGTTGCATGAGCGGAAAGCTAGCCCAATTCGGAGCTTTGAGCGACGCCGGCTTTCGCCATATACTGCCCGACCGCTAAAACCATCCGACCCGTCGGACGGCGCACCGGTTCCACGGGCGTGTCCGCATTGCCTGGGTTGCACAGGAAAGGAACCGTCATGAGCCTGATCGACAAGCTCGAAGCGGCGCACCTCAAAGAGGGCCGGCCGCAGCTCCGCGCCGGCGATACCGTCGAAGTCATGGTGCGCGTGATCGAGGGCGACAAAGAGCGCCAGCAGAAGTTCCGCGGCGAGATCATCAACGTGCGCGGCAGCGGCACGCGCAGCACGTTCACGGTGCGGAAGATCAGCGAAGGCGTCGGCGTCGAGCGGACGTTCCCGCTGCACGGCCCTTCGATCGGCGACATCAAGGTGCTCAAGCATTCGAAGGTGCGCCGTGCGAAGCTGTTCTACTTGCGCCGGAAGACCGGGAAGGCCGCGCGCCTGACCGAATCGAAGCCCAAGGGGGACGCGGGTGCGAAGTGACCCGACCCGTCTGGCGCCGGCTCGCGCGCGCCGAGGCCCGCATGACGGGCGAGGGCGCGACAGTCGCGGGGGTCGATGAGGCCGGTCGCGGCCCACTCGCCGGACCGGTGGTGGCGGCGGCCGTCATCCTCGGCGGCGGGCGCTGGGACGGACTGAACGACAGCAAGCAGCTCGACGCCAAAACGCGAGAAGATCTCTTCGCCCGGGTCTGGAATCAGGCCCGGGCGATTCGTTGGGCGGTGGTTGGCCCGCGTGCGATCGACCGGGCGAACATCCGCCGGGCGAGCCTCGAGGCGATGCGGCGGGCAGTGATCGGCTTGCCGGTGCAGCCGAGCGTGGTGCTCGTGGACGGCAACGATCCGGTGCCGGGCGTCGGTCACGCGCAGCACGCGGTCGTCGACGGCGATGCGCGCATGCTTTCGATCGCCGCCGCTTCGGTGGTCGCGAAGGTGGTCCGCGACCGGATCATGCAGCGGCTGGACCGCGTATGGCCCGACTACGGATTCGCGCGCCACAAGGGTTACGGCACTCCCGAGCACCTCGACGCGCTCGATCGTCTGGGGCCGTGCCCGATTCACCGCTACTCGTTCTCGCCGGTATGCGTGATCGAGCTGCCGCTCGAGTGCTGAGCCGCCGGCCGCTCGCGACTTCGACCCGACATGCCAGGGCTCCGTTCCTGCGGTAGTATCGCTGCTCCGCTCCCGGTGTCTGCGCCCCCGGTGGAGACGTTCATGGGGATCGCGAAGACCCGCGGCGAAGCCGGCGAGACGCTGGCGGCCGCGTATCTGACGCTCGCCGGCCAGGCGGTTCGGGCACGTAATCATCGAGTGGGCGGAGTCGAGGTCGACCTGCTCGCGGACGACGCCGGCACCACCGTGCTGGTGGAGGTCAAGCTGCGGGGCCGGTCGGACTATGGAGGTGCGGCGCTGGCGGTGGATCGGCGCAAGCGCGAGCGTCTACTACGCGCCGCGCGCGCGTTGCTCCAGTCGGGGTCAGCGCGGGTCCGGATCGACGTGGTGACGGTGGAGCTGTCTTTGGACGGCGCCACGATCCGTCACTACCGCAATGCGGTTACGGAATGAGAACGGCCGGCGCGAGCCGGCGAGGTGACGAACTGGGAATGGTGCGGGTTCCGAGCATCGGTCGGTTGCGTATCCCGACGCGTCTGACGCATCGGTGGCGTGCGCGCCTGCGCGCGCAGCGTCGCTGGTGGCGCGCCCGCTTTCGCGCCGCGGGAAACGGGGAAGTCCTGTTCCCCGCGGCGGGCAAGGGCATGGTCGCGGTTCAGACGCTTGCCTCCGGCCGGCGCGCGGATGGGCCGCGCATCGCGATCCTGCACGCGACCGCCGGCAACGGCCACAAGCGTGCGGCTCAGTCGCTGGCGGCGTCGATCACGAGCCAGTCGCCCGGGGCGACGGTGCGCGAGGTCGACACGCTCGTGTTCGCTTCGCGCCTCTACCGGGGTACTTACGCCGCGTCGTACAACGCCATGGCGGCGCGCGCGCCGGCGCTGTGGGGCGTGCTCTACCATTCGTGGGCGCAGGCGCCGGTCCATCGCGGCACGGCGCCCGTGCGGCTCGCCCTGGATCGCCTCAATCTGCGGCGGCTGGTGCTCGTCGTCGAGCGCGAGCAGCCGCACGCCGTGGTGTGCACCCACTTCCTGCCGGTCGAAGCACTCGCCCCCGAGCGGCAGCGCGGGCGGCTCACGGTGCCGCTCTACTGCGTGATCACGGATTTCACGGCGCACCCCTTCTGGGCGTTTGCGGACGTCGATCGTTATTTCGTGGCGAGCGACCGCGTGGCGGCGGAGCTCGGCGAGCTCGGCGTCGCGCGCGATCGGATCGAAGTGACCGGCATTCCGGTCGACCCCAGGTTCGCGAACCGGATCGGCC
>DASQFU010000023.1:0-6328 GCA_035632955.1 Candidatus Limnocylindria bacterium | reverse complement strand
ACGCGAGCGCGCGCGGGTTCGAGGCGAGCATCATCAAGAGCTTCAGCCACAAGTTCTCGGCCGAGATGAACTACACCTACTCGCTGGCCACGGGCGTGGCATCGGATCCCAACCAGGCGCTGCAGTTCTTCAACGGTGGCCAGCTCTATCTGCCGATCTCGGAGCAGCCTCTGAGATGGGACCAGCGAAACACGCTGAGCCTGCAGCTGACGGCACGCCAGCCGGGGCGTTGGGGCATCCACGCGCTCTGGCGCTACGGCTCGGGGTTCCCGTTCACACCGACGTACCGTAACGACCGGCGGCCGGATCCGGTGCTGGAGAACTCGCGGCGGTTGCCCTCGAACTCGATGCTGACGATCGACGGGGACAAGTACTACCGGATCTGGGGCCAGGACGTGACGTTGTTCTTCGACGCGCGAAACGTGCTGAACGCGAAGAACATCAACGCGCTGACGTTCTCGACGTTCCCGAATCCATTCCTGAACCAGTCGGGCGACGAATACCTGATCTACTACACGGAGACGGGCCGGGCGGGCGGCGGCTATCTGCAGGACCGCAATGGCGACGACGTTCTCGACTGGGTGCCGCTCCACGACCCACGCGTGTTCCAGGAAGGCCGGAACGTGCGCATGGGCGTCAGCGTCGCGTTCTGAAGATTGGTGGCGCCGCGGAAGGCGAGCGTGGCACACTGCTCGGGTCGATGTCGCAGGGCGTCCGGGCCCTGCGCTCCCCGGAGTCTCGCGTGTCCAGTTCTTCTCCGATCGTCACGGTGTTCGGCAGCAGCACGGTGACGCGCGATCAGCGTCCCTACCGCCTCGCGTACGATCTGGGGCGCGAGCTGGCGCGCGCCGGCGCCACGGTCATGACCGGCGGCTACAGCGGCGTCATGGAAGCGTGCTCGCGCGGAGCGCACGATGCGGGCGGCCACATCATCGGCGTGACCGTCGAGCTGTTCGAGAAACGCAGCCCTGTGAACGCGTGGGTGAAGGAGCGCGTGCACACGGCGGATCTGTTCGAGCGGCTGCGCACGATGCTGGTGCGCGCGGACGCATTCGTGACCGTGCCAGGCAGCTTGGGTACGCTGACGGAGCTGTTCCTGACCTGGACCTTGCTCAGCGTCGAAGCGCGGCCCGCGGCGCCGTTGATCCTGCTCGGCGACCCGTGGGATCCGATGCTGGAGGCGCTGCGCCACCCGGAGCTCGTCACCCCGGGTCTCTTCGACCACGTGCGGACGACCCCCGACCCGGTCGTGGCGGCTCGCCTCGCGCTCGCGGGCGTGCCCGAGCGGGAGCGCGCGTAGCCATGTCGCGAACGAGCGCGACAGCGCACGACCCGCTGGTCGAATGGCGACCGGAGTTCCCGACGGTCGAAGCGACGCTCCATTTCATCTCGCACTCGTTGGGCGCGATGCCGCGCGGGGTCGAAGAGGCGCTGCGGCGCTATGCGCAGATCTGGAAGGCGCGCGGCATCCGGGCATGGGAGGACGAGTGGTTCGGGCTGCCGGTCGAGGTGGGCAACGTCATCGCCTCGCTGATCGGCGCCGAGCCCGGCACGGTGTCGATGCACCCGAACGTGACGCTCGCCCAGGCGGTCGTGCTTTCGGGCGTGGACTTCCGACCGCCGCGGAACCGGCTCGTGTGCACGGCGGAGGACTTTCCGTCCGTGCTCCATCTCTACGAGGGGCTCGAGCGCCGTGGGGTCGAAGTGGTTCGAGTGGCGGCGCGCGCGGGGCGCCGGATCGACGAGCAGGACGTGGTGTCGGCGATCGATAAGCGGACGGCGGTGGTCGCGGTTTCTAGTGTGCTGTTCCGGACGTCGCAGGTGCTGGATCTGGCGCCGCTGGTCGCACGCGCGCACGCGGTCGGGGCGTTGACGCTGATCGACGCCTATCAGGCGGTGGGCACGGTGCCGGTCGACGTGCGAGCGCTCGGCGTGGACTTGCTGTGCGGAGGTTCGGTGAAGTGGCTGTGCGGCGGGCCCGGCGCGGCGTTTCTCTACTGCCGCCCGGAGGTCGCGTCCCGGCTCGAGCCCGCGGTCACGGGTTGGCTCGCGCACGAGCGGCCTTTCGACTTCGACCCCGGCCCGATGCGGCGGGACCTAGGCCCGCGCCGGTTCTGGACCGGAACGCCCGCGATTCCGGCGCTGGTCGCGGCGCGAGTCGGCTTCGAAACGGTTGGCAGGATCGGCGTGCCGGCGATTCGGGCGAAATCGCTGCGGCAGACGGAGCGGATGATCGGTTGGGCGGACGAGATGGGCATGCCGGTCGTCTCGCCACGCGAGGCTGAGCGGAGAGGTGGCACCGTCGTGCTCGACGTTCCGAACGCCGAGGCCGTGTGTCAGGCGTTGTTGGCGGCGGACGTGCTGCTCGATCATCGCCCCGGGGTCGGTCTTCGCCTCGGCCCGCACTTCTATACTCGTGACGACGAGGTGGATCTGGTGATGAAGCGGATTCAGGAAGCGGCGCAGCGCGCCGGGTAGCGGCGCCGACATCTGTTAGAGTGCGACCGACCCCGACCGACGAGGAGATCGACATGGAAGCCGCCGCCCTCAGCCCGACGAAGCCGCTGAAGATCGTGCGCGAGCCCAACGTGTACCTGGTTGGCCGCCAGACGCTCGACCCAGATGGCGTCGATCGCTTCCTGAGCGACCACGGCGTGACGTGGAGCACCGACACCGAGGTCGGGGCCGAAGCGCTGGCGGAGATGGCGGGGCGCGTCTGCTACATGTCCTACGGCAAAGGCCGCAAGACCAATCGCGAGTTCCTCGGCCACATCGTCGAGGTCGGGCACGGCTCGGTGCTGGAGCACGGCGTCTGGAGCTTCCTCGTGACCGGCGTGTCCCGCTCGTTCACGCACGAGCTGATCCGTCACCGCCACTTCTCGTACTCGCAACTCTCGCAGCGCTACGTCGACGAGTCGGACTCCGATTTCATCGAGCCCGACGCGATCGCCGCCGATCCCGAGCTGCACGCGACCTGGAGCGAGGCCGTGAACGCGGCCCGCTCGGCCTACGACCGCCTGGTCGCCGGATTGCAGAAGCACTACGCGCACGTGCCGGAGGCGACGCTGCGCCGGAAGCTCGCACGTCAGGCGGCCCGCTCCGTTCTTCCCAACGCGACCGAGACCAAGATCTTCGTCACCGGCAATGCGCGAGCGCTCCGACACTTTGTCGAGCTGCGCGGCAGCGAGCATGCCGACCTCGAGATCCGCAAAGTGGCGGTGGCGCTGCTGCGCATCCTCCAGCGCGAAGCGCCGAATCTGTTCGCGGACTACCGGCTGGTCCAGCTCGCCGATGGCACTGCCGCCGTTCACACCGAACATCCCAGGGTCTAGCCGGGCGGACACCCGCCATGTCCGAAGTCGAGGTTGCGCTCCGGCCGATCCATCGCGTGAGCGGCGGAACGATCGAGCGCCTGGACGATCACGTCGCGGTTGAGCGCGCGCTCGAGATTCGCGTCGACCAAAGGCCGCTGGCGGTGACGCTGCGGACCCCGGGCCACGATGACGAGCTGGCGCTCGGCTTCCTGGCCGGCGAGGGACTGATCGCCTCGCGCGCCGACGTGACCGAGCTCGTGGTGCGCGCGGCCGCCTGTACGGATCAGCCCGATGAGGTGGAGCTATCCCTGGCGCCCGGTGTCCACCTCGATTGGGCGAAGCTCGAGCGCCACTTCGCGGCGACGGCGGCGTGCGGCCTGTGCGGGCGCGCCCATTTGGAGTCGCTGCGCGCGGGGTTACGCCCCCAACCGGTCGCCGCGCGTCTCGACGCGGCTGCCCTATCCGAGCTACCCGACCGGCTGCGCGCGGCTCAGCCGACGTTCGCGGCCACCGGCGGTCTGCACGCCGCGGCGTTTTGCGACGACGATCTGTCTGTGCGTGTGGTGCGTGAAGATGTCGGTCGTCACAACGCGGTCGACAAGAACGCAGGGTGGCTGCTCCAGAACGGCCGCTACCCGGCGGCCGGGGGACTGTTGTGGGTGAGCGGCCGCGCCGGGGCCGAGATCGTGCTCAAGGCAGCGCGCGCGCAGCTCCCGATCCTGGCCGCCGTTGGCGCGCCTTCGTCGCTGGCGATCGAGCTGGCCGAGGCCGCCGGCATGACGTTGATCGGTTTCCTCCGCAACGGCCGGATGAACGTGTACTCCGGAGTCGAGCGGTTGCTCGGCGCGTGATCGGCCGCGTCCGTCGGGAACCGGTGCGGCGCTCCGCGGCCGGGTCTATGATGACTCCATGCGCACGGCATCACGTGACGGCAAACCCGACGAACGCGCTTCGAAAGGGGTGACCATGAATCGAACTCTGCTCGTCCTGCTCGTCGGCGCGTGCCTGATCCCCGTGTGCGCTGACGCCGAGCTGCTGCTCGTCCTCAACAAGTTCGATCACCAGGCCGCCCTGGTCGACCCGAAGACCTACCAGGTGCTGGCGAAGCTCCGGACCGGTCGTGGTCCGCACGAAGCAGCCGTGATGCCGGATGGCCGCTACGCGTTCGTCGCGAACTACGGCGCCGTTCGTGTCTTTCGCGGCGTGGCCCAGCAGTCGTTCGAGGCGGGACACTCCCTCACCGTGCTCGATCTCGAGCGCCGGCGCGTCCATCGCACCTGGGAGTTGGGAGAGTGCCGGCAGCCGCACGGCATCGCCGTCAGTCGGGACGGGCGCCGGGTGTGGGTAACGTGCGAGGGCGCCAAAGCGGTGCTCGAGCTAGACGCGACCAACGGCAAAGTGCTCCAGACCTGGACCACGGGTCAGAACTTGAGCCACATGCTGGTGCCGACGCCCGATGAAGCGAAGCTCTACGTTGCCAACGCTGGCTCCGGGAGCGTCACGGTCATCGAACGGGCGAGCGGGCGAGTGACGAGCCTGCCGACCGGTGCGGGCGCCGAGGGGATCGACGTCTCGCCGGATGGACGGCGGGTGTGGGTCACGAACGGCGGCGCCAATACGGTGTCGGTGATCGACGTCGCGACCGACAGCGTCGTCGCCGATCTCGAGAGCGGCGGCCAGTTTCCGATTCGCGCCAAGTTCACGCCCGAGGGCTCGCAGGTGTGGGTGTCGAACGCAGAGAGCAACAACGTGGTCGTGTTCGACGCCAAGACCACGGAGCGGATCGGAACCGTGGAAGTCGGAGCCGTGCCCGTCGGCATCCAGATGTCGCCAGACGGCGCTCGTGCGTTCGTCGCCAACACGAACGGCGACAAGGTCACGGTGATCGACGTGGCAAAGCGCGTCGTCTTGCGGACGTTCACAACCGGCAACGAGCCGGACGGCATGGCCTGGGCCACGACGAAGCGCTGACCGAGAGCGGTCTGTAGACAGCAATCACCGGAACTTCACGTTGCCCACCGGGCGAAGCGTGATAGGGTTGGTTGCGTCGATTCCCTCAGACGCGTGCGTATTCTCTCCCGACCGGGAAGAAGCGAGACGCTATTGGAATTTCTCTGGGAATCGTTCCCCATTTTCAGACGGCTGTTGAGCCTGGTGCTGCTTTCGTTATTGATCCCGATTGGCGCCAGACTGTCTGCTCAGGGCGCTCCTGCCTCGCCTGACCCCAAAGATCACTACTGGTGGAACGGCTTTGGCCTGCCAGTCTTCGACGGTCCAATCTATGACCTGGCCACTTACGATGGGCGACTGGTCGCGGCTGGTTGGTTCACCCAGGCGAGCGGAGCAATCGCCAACCACGTTGCGATCTGGAGTGGCGATCAATGGCATCCGCTTGGCTCGGGGCCTGGCGGGCCGGTGCGGCGGCTGGCCATCCAGGGCAAGAAGCTTCACGCAGGCGGCCTCGGCGGCGTGGCTAGCTGGAATGGGACCGAGTGGACGCCAGTGGGGGTATGCCCACTGCTGGACGTCACAGCTCTCCTGGCGACCGATGATGAGCTGGTCGCCGCCGGCAGGGTTGGGGATCGGTCGTCTCTGGTGGTCCGCTGGGATGGGGAGACGTGGACTTCAGTGGGCGACACCATTCGTGGTGGTGTTTACGACCTCGCCATATACGCCGACGAGCTCATCGCCTGCGGTGATTTGACGATTCCGGGCGATTCGTTGTGTCACGGGTTAGTGGCGCGTTTTGACGGGGTGGCGTGGCGTCGGACGCTTGGCGGAAGATCGTGCTTCTTGGTCGTGGGATTCGGCGTCGACGACTTTTTCGCAACCGACCTGACGGTCTTCGGCGACGACCTGATCGTGTCCGGCTATTTCGACGCTGTGCTCGACGGCAGAGCTTGCTCCACCGTTCTGTCTTGGGATGGCAACCGATGGCATTGCCTGGCGGCAGGACCGCCGGGAATGTTTGCCACGCAACTCTTGGATCTGGATGGCCAGCTAATCGTCGGAGG
>DASQFU010000022.1:0-37757 GCA_035632955.1 Candidatus Limnocylindria bacterium | reverse complement strand
GTTCGGCTTCGGCACCGGGCCCGGCGGGGCGATCAACGTCGTGACGCTCTCGGCCACGACCCGCGCCGAAGTGCGCAGCGCCCGCGGCGCGTGGGATACGTGGGAGGGCCGAGCGTCGCTCTCCGGCTCGCGCGGCCCGCTGGCGGGGATGTTCCACGCCGGCTATCAGAGCTCGCGCGGCGACTTCTTCTATCCGGATGACAACGGAACGCCGTTCAACCCGGGCGACGACAGCCTCAGCCGCCGGCTCAACAACCGCTTCGACGGCGCCAGCGCCATCGCCGCCCTGACCTGGCGCCCGCGCGCGCAACTGCAGATCGGCGTCCGCGAGCATCTGTTTCAGAAGGCGCAAGGCGTTCCCGGGCTCGGCGCGGTACCCGCGCGGCACCCCCGCCTCGTCGTTCAGCGTTCACTGACGCAGGTCGATCTCACCCGCTCGGCATCCGGTCGCTGGCCAAGCGTGAGACTCGAGGGGGCGCTGACACGCGAGCGCACTCGATTCCGCGACCGCGAAGCGGAGCTCGGCCTCGGGCGGCACGAAACCGACGATCGCGTGATCGGCGACGGCCTGGGGCTCGAGGTCGAGTGGCCGCGTCTGCCGGCCAGGCTCGCGCTTCGATTCGCGGCCGACCTGCGCGCGGATCAGGCGCGTCTCGGCGATCAGGCGGACGGCTATCCGGATCCGCCGCACAGCCGTCGCCGCACGAACGCGGCGGCGATCGGATTGGAATGGCGTCCCGTCGATCAGGTCGTGGCCACGGCGGCGCGCCGGTGGGAGCGGCTCTCGGACCATTTGCGAAGCACAGGCGTCGCGGGAACCACTCCCCAGACCGACCGCGACCTCGAGATCCAGACGCCGCAGCTCGGCCTCGCGCTGCGCGGGCCGCTCGGCGTCGAGGTGCGCACGAACTGGAATCGTGCCGAGCGGGCGCCGGACTTCCTGGAGCTGTTCGGCAACCAGGGCGGCGTGCTCGGCAATCCGGCGCTCGGGCCCGAACGGATCGAGAGCTGGGACGCGGGCGCGGCCTGGACCGCGCCGGCGGCGTGGCCTCTGACCGGTGCCGTCGAGTGGGCTCACTTCCACTCGTACGCCCGCGACCTGGTGCTGTACGTGCGCAGCTCGCAGAGCAGCGTGCGCGCGCAGAACATCACGCGCGCGCGCATTCACGGAGACGAGTTGTCGGTTCGCGCGGCGGCGCCGGCCGGGCTGTCGCTGGCGGGCGCGCTGACGTGGCAGACCGCCGTGGATGCCGGCACGGTGCCGTTCTGGACCGGCAAGCGCCTGCCGCAACGACCCGGACGCGAGAGCACGGTGCGGCTCGAGTGGCACCGAGGTCCGCTGCGCTCGAGCGCCACGCTGCACGAGCTGGGTGACAACTATCTCGATCGCTACAACCGCCAGCGCGTGACGAGCCGGACGTTGATCGGCGCGTCGCTGGCGGTCACCCCGTTCCTCGGCGGCTTCGGCGTGGTGCTCGAGGCGAAGAACCTCGGCAATCGCCAGGTGTCCGACGTCGCCGGCTTCCCTTTGCCCGGGCGCAGTTTGTCCGTGGCGTGCGAGTGGCGCCTCGGCCCACCCGATCCCGTACACCCATGAAGGAGCCCGCATGCGATTCCCACTCGCCGCTCTCGTCCCCGCGCTCGCCCTGGCGTTCCCGATCTCCGCTTCGGCTGCGAGCACGCGCGCGTTCGCTCTGACGAGCGACTTCTCGACCGGCAGTCTGAGCGTGGTGAATCTCGATACGCGCGCGGTCGCCATCGACGTCGCGAGCGTGGGTCCGGACGCGGTCGCGCGCTGGCACGACGGCCTGCTCTACGTCGTCAACCGGTTCGGCGCCGATAACATTCAGGTCATCGATCCGGCCCAAGGTTACTCGACCGTGCGCCAGTTCTCGGTCGGCAACGGCTCGAATCCTCAGGACATCGCGTTCGTCTCGAGCACCAAGGCCTACGTCACGCGCTATGTGTCCAGCGATCTGCTGATCGTCGATCCGTCGTCGCCGAGTGGACAGCCGTTCTCGACCATCTCGCTCGCCGCGTTCGCGGATGCGGACGGCAAACCCGAAATGGCGCGCATGATCCGCGTTGACCGCTGGCTGTTCGTCGCCTGCCAGCGTCTCGACGTCAACTTCCAGCCGAACAATCCGAGCATGATCGTGGTCGTCGACACCCAGGCCGACACGGTCGTGGACGTCGATCCACAGCAGGCCGGCAAGCAGGCGATCCTGCTCGCGGGGAGGAACCCGACCACCACGTTCGCGTTCGATCGCGCGCAGTCGCGGCTCTTGATCGGCAACGCGGGCTTCTTCGGCGTCCCGGACGGCGGCATCGAGGCAATCGATCCGATCGGACTTCGTAGCCTCGGAATCGTGGCCACGTCGGCGGCGCTGGGCGGCGACGCTTCCGACGTCGTGTGGCACACGCCAACGCATGCCTACGCGACCATCTTTTCCGGGAATACGAACCAGCTCGTCACCTGGAATCCCACCACCGGCGCCAAGCTCGCGACCGTGGTGAGCGCGAGCGGAGGATTCAGCCTCCCCGACATGGAGCTCAACGACCGCGGCGAGCTCTATCTATGCCGCAACACGATCACCCCACAAGAGCCGCCGGGGCTGCTCGTGATCGACGTCACGAACGACGGGCTGATCGGCCAGGCGATCGGCACCGGCCTGCCGCCGGTGTACGTCACGTTCGATCAGGCGACCGACATCGTCACCGAGGTCGGCAGCGCGGCGGCCGGTTTGGCGTTGGCGCCGGTGTGGCCAAACCCGGCCCGCGGCGTCGCGCGACTCGGGTTCACGCTCGAGCGCGAGGGCGAGGTGCGGCTCGAGGCGTTCGACGTCGCCGGGCGCCGGATTCGTGAGATCGCGCGTGGTCGCTACCCGGCGGGGGCGACGCGGATCGATTGGCGGCTCGAAGACGCCAACGGTGTGGCGCTGGTCGCCGGCGTCTACTTCGTGCGACTGCGAGTCGGTGGCGCAGTCGCCACCCGACGATTCTCTGTCGCAAGTGACTAGAGGATTTCAGCAGCAACGATGCGGGCGGACTCGTGATTCAGGGAGCTCTTGAATTGACGATTCGTGAGGCGCCGAGCTCCGCGTCTGGGCATCAAACAAAACCGTGCAACGCAATCTTTTGCTTGCGACCGACTGGGGCGCTTGATATGAACTCGACTGTTGTTGCGCTGCATCGTTATGAAGAAGCGTCCGGGCCGGGCAAGAGATTGCTTCGCTAAAGGCATCACGCTCGGATTTGCGGTCGCAATCCCCCTCCGTTATCCGCGACCGCGCGAGACTGCTCGGCAGGGCTGCCACCCTCCGAGCAATGGGACGTCGCCCCCGTAGGTCTCGATCCCCGAGTTTCACGAAACGGGTTCATCCGGTTCCCCCCGGGCTTAAACCCGACACTCGGTAGAACCGACATCACGGCCGTGATGCGGGGCGCTTTCGCGCGCCCCGCTCGACAACGGAGGACTCTTTGCGAATTTGGCTGATATATGCGCTTGCCTTCGCACTGACGTTTCTGGCCGCGCCGGGCCAAGCTGCACAAGGCACCGGCGCCTCGATCACTCTGAGCTGGACCACTCCGGGCGACGATAGCCTCAGCGGCGTCGCCACCCGTTTCGATCTCCGCTACTCGCTCACGCCGATCACCGCGACCAACTTCATTAACTCGATCGCGGTGCCGGGCCTGCCGTCGCCGCTGACTCCGGGCTCGCACCAGCAAGCGACCGTCAATGGCTTGGCGCCCGGCACGAACTACTACTTCGCGATCAAGACCTGCGACGAGCGCAACAACTGCGCGCGCATCTCCAATGTCGTGGTGCGCTCCTCGAGCGGCACGGTCGACGCCGGGGACGCGGCGATCACGCTCGAGATGTCGGCGCCCTGGCCCAATCCAGCCCGCGCCTCGGCGCGCATGGAACTGAGTCTGCCGGTCGACACCGAAGTGCACGTCCAGGCGTTCGACATCGCCGGGCGCCTGGTGCGCACCCTGGGTCGTGGCATGATGCCGGCGGGTCACGCCGACATGATCTGGGATCTCAATGACAACGCCGGACGTCCGGTCCACGCCGGCATCTACCTCGTGCTCGGCCGGCTCGGAGACAGAACCTTCGTCAAACGCCTGATCGTCACCCGCTGACGATCGCGCCTTCATGCGAGGACCGCCGCGGTTTCGCCGCGGTCCTCGCTCCGGCGCTCACGGACTGGGTTGGCGGCGCGCCGGGTTCAGGAGCTGCGCGTTCGCCATGAACGCGCCCAGCCGATCGATGCGCACCGCCAGCGCGAAGTAGCGCGGCGGGTCGATCGAGGCTTCCGCGCCGATGACCCGATAGATCTGATTCAGGCTGTCTGCCCATCCCGGCTCGGTCATCAAGCTCGGCCGGACCTCCGAGATCGAGTCGACGACCACCGGATGGCCGATCAGGAACTGCGGCCGCAGTCGCATGATCAGCTCGCCCGAAGCGATCTTCCCGTGTCCCGGCAAGTTCGTCGTGCGGCGTGCGCGGTAGCCGCCGAGGTCGTCCGCGACCAGGCCGAGCTGATCGATGGTGTAGAGGCCCGTGTAGTAGGGAATGATTCCCGCCGCCGTGATCGCCAGCGTGTCGGACGGCGTGCTGGCCTTGGTCAGGACCCGTGCCACCCGGGTCCAGTCCGCGCGGTAGTCGCGTAGCAGGCCGATCGAGTCGACGCCCCGATGCCAGGCGCGCGTCGAGTCGCGCGACGTCGCGAGGTTGAGGACGGCGTACGTCGCGAGCAGCAGCGCGACCACGCCGATCGCCACCGGCCGCGACATGCGCTCCGCGAGGAAACGCTCGAGCGCCCCCCAGCCCAAAGCCGCCGGGATCGCCACAATCGGCAGCAACGGCACGACGAAGCGGCCCAGGTCCATGAAATCTCCGCCCACCAGCGCCACGAAGGCGAGATAGGGGATTACCAGCAGCGCCGCCAACCCTCCGAGACCCGAGCGAAATCCCAGCGGGCGCCGCACGATGGCCAGCGCCAGGAGCGGAATCACGAACCCGACCAGGTGCAGCCGCTGCGCGACCGTCCCGAGATAGGCGAGGCCGATCGGAAGCAGGTAGGTCCCGCCGCTCTTGACCGCGAACGTATTGGGAAGGAGATGGCCGAAATACGCGACTCGCCAGGCGAAGTAGCAGGCGTATGGCAGCGCCCATAGCGCGGCCCATGCCGCGAGCGCCCGGAACGTCAGCCGCCGCGCGACCGCCAGCGTGGCGAGAGCGACCGATAGCAGTCCAGCGACCAGCAGACCTTCGGGGCGCGTCAGGGCGGCCAGCAGCACGCCGGCGGCACCGAGCGCCAGCCGGTGGTCGAATCGCGCGGGCTCGGGCCGCTCCCGATCCCGGCGCTCCAGAGCGCTCGCGGCGCCGAGAAACGCGAGCAGGACGGACAGCGTGAAGAGCGCCGTCTCGAGGCCGCCGGTCGCCCATGCCGCGAAGCCGCCGTTCGCGGCCAGCAGGAGGGCGAACCACCAGGGGCTCGTGCCATGTTCCCGGAGATAATAGAGACCGCACGCGAGCGTCAGGATCGCGCACGCACCGCCGAGCCACTGCGTTCCGAGCTCCGGGGTGACGCCAAGCCGGATCATCGCGGCGCACAGCAGCAGCCACGAGAAGTTGGTATAGCCTTCGACGCGCTCGCCCAGGTTGAACACGAAGCCGTGGCCGCCCGCGAGGTTCTGCGCGTAACGGAAGGTGATGAACGCGTCGTCGCACAGGAAGCGCAAGTAGACGATGTGTGCGGCGGCCGCCGCGAGCACCAGCAAGAAGCCGATGCCGGCCCAGAGACCGGACCAGCCTCGCCGCGGCGCGGCGGATCGCGTTTCACGCGACGTTCGTTTCGACTTCGGGGAGCGCGACCGAGCCAGCGGAGATCTCCTCAGGGTGGCGGACGAACCGGTTCGCGCCGCACCGGCACGGGCTCGTCGCGAGTGCTCCCGGCCCGAGCGGCCGCAGTCTATCCGTCCTCGTCTTGCCAAGTCGAAGGGATCGTCGGATAGTCGCGCCGCAATCGACTCCAGTTTCGAAGGCTCTCGGAGGAACCGAACATGCCGGCTCGCGCCCGCAATCGTTCGCGGTTCGTGGTGGGACTCGTGGTGGCGTGGGTCGCGTGCGGTGCCGTGGCGCAGGCCCAGACCGCGGATCCGCCGGTCTCGACCGACACCGTGACGGCGGCGCCGCCGCCGACCCCGCCGGCCGCGGGCAGCGCGACACGGGACTATCTCGCCGAGGCGCGGGCGCGTTTCACTCCCGAGAGTCGCGCCTACAACGACACCAAGACCCTGATCCGCTTCGTCGAGCCCTTCTACGGCATCCTGATCGGCCTCGGCATTCTGTTCTCCGGCCTCTCGGCGCGGATGCGCGATATCGCTCATCAGATGGGGCCGCATCGCTACGTGCGCGTCCTCGTCTACCTCACGCTCTATAGCCTGCTCGGCTTCGCGCTCGGCTTTCCCCTCGCCTGGTACAACGGCTTCGCGATCGAGCATCAATACGGCTTGTCGAATCAGACCTTCTGGAGTTGGTTGCGGGAGGAGGGCATCGGTCTCGTCGTCGGACTGGTGTTCTTCGGCGTCGTACCCCTGATCGCGCTCGCGTATACGGCGATCGAGAAGAGCCCGCGACGCTGGTGGCTCTGGCTCGGGCTCGGCACTATTCCCGTCATCATCATCGGCACCCTGATCCAGCCGCTCGTGATCGATCCCTTGACGAACAAGTTCACGCCGCTGCGAAACCAGCACCTGAAGCAGCAGATCCTCCAGCTGGCGGAGAAAGCCGACATCCCGGGTCGCAACGTGTACGAGGTGGACAAGAGCACGCAGACCAAGAAATTCAACGCCTACGTCAACGGCTTCGGGACGTCGCAGCGGATCGTGTTGTGGGATACGACGCTGCAGGGGATGAGCGAGGACGAGATTCTCTACGTGATGGGACACGAGATGGGCCACTACAAGCTCGGCCACATCTGGAAGGGGATCGCCTTCTTCTCGCTGCTGAGCCTGGTGCTGTTCTTCATCGGCGCGCGCCTGATGCGCCGGGCCACCGACCGGTTCGGCGACCGCTGGGGGTTCCACGAGCTGCACGACGTGGCGTCGCTGCCGTTGCTCTCGCTGGTCCTGAGTGTGATCGTGCTGTTCACCCAGCCGATGATCTACGCCCATACCCGCGGCGTGGAGACCGAAGCCGACATTTACGGGCTCGAGATCACCCGCGCCAACGACGCGGCGGCACGGGCGTTCGTCAAGCTCGGTTCCCAGAACAAATCCAACCCCGAGCCCTCGGAGTTCGTGAAGATCTGGCTCTATTCGCATCCGCCGGATGGCGAGCGCATCCGCCGCGCCTTGAGCTACAAGCCGTGGACGGAAGCCAAGCCGAACCGGTTCTTCACCGGCGGCCCATAGCGCCGCTCGCCGGCGCGACCGCTCCCGGCCGCTGCGCCCACCACAGCGCGAACATCGCGAGCGCGTACAGCAGTTGCGAACGGTCGGCGCGCCCCGAGCGATGCTCGGCGAACCGCGCGGCCACCGCTTCGGGGGCCAGGAACCCAGCGCGGTCCGCCCCCGAGTCGCGCCATAGCGATTCGGCGTAGCGGCCGAGGTCGTCCCGCACCCAGGCTCCGAGCGGCACGGCGAAGCCCTGCTTGGGACGATCCAGGACGCCGGGTGGCAGCCACGGCTCGATCGCCCGCCGCACGAGATATTTCCCGGTCGTGCCGCGCAGCTTGAGGCCGGCGGGCACGGACGCGGACCAGTCCACGAACACGTGGGAGAGGAACGGCACCCGGACCTCGAGCGAGTGGGCCATGCTCGCCCGGTCGACCTTGGTGAGCATGTCGTCCGGCAGCCGCACGACGGTGTCGGCGTAGAGCAGGTTCTCGAGCGGGTCGGCGGACACGGGCTCGGGAAAGTAGGCCGCCGCCAGACGCGCCAGCTCGCCGTCACGGCTCAGCCGCGCCGCGAAGTCGCGATGATAGAGGCCGACCCGCACCGGCCGCGGCGCGAGCTGATACTTCGAGAAGAAGCGCTCGAACGTGGACGGCAGGGCCGCGTCGCTCGCGATCTTGCGAAGCCGCTGGCGCAGGGTGTTCCAGCGCGCGTTCGGCAGCGGCGGCAGCGCCCGCACCGCGCCGAGCGCGCCGCGCAGCGGGCCGAGGCGCTGCACCCAGCGCTCGTTCAAATGTCGCTCGTAGCCGGCGAACAGCTCGTCACCGCCATCGCCGGAGAGCGCGACCGTGACCTGCTCGCGCGCCAGCCGCGAGACGTACCAGGTGGGGATCGCCGAAGGGTCCGCGAACGGCTCGTCGTAGCTGCGGGCGAGCTCGGGCAGGATGCGTGACGCGTCCTCGATCTGCACCTGCCGTTCGGTGTGCCGGCATCCCAGATGCGCCGCCACCTGCCGTGCGACCGCCGACTCGTCGATGCGCGGGTCCGTAAAGCCGATCGTGAACGTCCGCACCGGCGCCTCGGAGACGCGCGTCATGGCCGCGACCACGGCCGAGGAGTCGACGCCGCCCGAGAGGAAGGCGCCGAGCGGCACGTCGGCGATCAGGTGCCGGCGCACGGTCGCGGTGAAGACGTCGCGGAAGCGCTCGATCCACTCGCGTTCCGTGGTCTCGGTCTCGCGGCGGTAGGTGAAACGCCAGAATCGATCCGTCTGCGACGCGCCTTCCGGGCCGATCATGAGCACCGTGCCCGGCTCGAGCTTCTGGACTTCCTCGTAGATCGTGTGCGGAGCGAGCACGTGGCCGAAGGCGAAGAACGCATCGACCGATTCCGCGCGCGGCGTGAAGCGCAGGCCCGGAACCGGCGTCAGACCCTTGAGCTCGGAGGCGAACGCGATCCCACCTTGCTGCACCGTATAGAAGAGCGGCTTGATGCCGAGCGGATCGCGGGCCAGCGCCAGCATGCGACTGGCGTGATCCCAGATCGCGACCGCGAACATGCCTTCCAGCCGCCGCCACACGTCGCCGCCCCAGCTCTGATAGCCGCGCAGGATGACCTCGGTGTCGCACGAGGTCCGGAAGCGGTGCCCTTCCGACTCGAGCGTGCGGCGCAGCTCGGGGAAGTTGAAGATCTCGCCGTTGTAGACGATCGAGAGCCGCCCGTCGTCGCTGGTCATCGGCTGATGTCCGCCGGCGAGATCGATGATGCTGAGCCGTCGCATACCGAAGCCGAAGTCGCCGTCGGCGAGCACGCCCTGATCGTCGGGCCCGCGGTGGACCAGGGTCGCGCATTGCGCCTCGATCACCGCACGCTCGACCGGAACCCGATCTCGCCGGTACCAGCCGCAGATGCCGCACATCTAACGGGCTCCGCGGCGCTGGAGCGCGCGCTGGTAGACCGCGAGCACGCGCCGTGCGACCGCCGAGAGCTCGAGCGGCGTAATGCGTTCGCGCCCGTTCGAGCGCCGGCCGGCGCGCAGCACGTCCTCGGCCGCGTTCGTGAAGGCCTCCGGATCGCGCGGCACGACCGCTCCCGGCGAGCAGTCGGCGAGCCGCTCCTGACAGTCGCCGACCGGTGCGGCGACCACCGGCAGCGCCGCCGCCATCGCTTCCTTGACGACGTTCGGGGAGCCTTCGTGGAACGAGGGGAGCAGCAGCAGGTCGGCGCCGCTGATCGCGAGCGCCATCTCCTCCTGCGGCCGGCCATGGAACGCCACGAGCCGGACCTCCCAGCCTCGTGCCCGCAGCCGGCGCTCCACCTCCTGTGCGAGCGGGAAGTTCTTGCGCGGTTCTTTCGGGTCAGCGGCGAACAGCAACACCTTGCTCTCGGAGCCCCAGCCGAGCGCGGCGCGCGCTTCGGCCACCGGTAGCGGTTGAAAGCGCGCGAGGTCCACGCCGTTGGGGATCACGTCCACATCGCCGATCCCCGGCAGCCGCCCGCGCATCTCGGCCGTCTTGACGATCACGCCGTCCGCTCGGTTCGCCGCCAATCGTGACAGCTCGACCAGCCACCGGCTCATCGTCGTGATCCTACCGTTGCGTTCCGGCCGCCCGAGCAGATCGTCGCCGCAAAACGACACGACCAAAGGCACGCCCCGCACGCCGAGCGCCGCGGCCCCCGAGAGGCCGTAATGCGCGTGCACGAGATCCACGCGCTCGCGGCGCGCGACGCCCGGCAGCTCGGCGAGCGCCCGAGCGTAGCGGCCGGCGCCGCGCCAGCCCTCGATCTCGTAGATCCGATTCTCGATTCCGAGTGCGGTGAGAGATTCGACCTGCGAGCGAACGAACGTCCCCCAGCCGGGTCGTCCGGGCGATGGATACATGTTCGTCACGACCAGGACTTTCATGGCGCTGGTCGCGCGTGCTCCGCCAGGTGGAAGAGGGTCATGGCCAGGTAGCGAGGATACGCGTTGCGGTCCGAGAGCAGATAGTAGTCGCCGCGCGAGAACGGAAAGCTCCCGTCCGGCTGCTGGCGCGACATCACGAACACGAACGCGCGGTCGGCGATTGCCTGATGCGACATCCAGCCGAGTCGCGACACGGTCTGGAGCGCCATGCCGACGGCATCGGCGTAGTACACGACCTCCGGCAAGCGCGACCGGCACGACGCGCGCACCGCTCCGTTGGCCGTCACGCCGCCCGCGATGAATGCGGCGAGGCGCTCAGCGAGCCGGCGGGCGCGCGGCTCGGCGTGGACGGCCCCGTACCATGCGAGTTTCATGCATTGGAAGGCGTTGTACTGGTAACACAGGTAGTGCTCGCGAACGCTCGCGGCGGAAGGGCTCGGACGCTCGTAGGGCAGCTCGCCGTTCGGCAGCTGCACGGCTTCCAGGAAGCCGAGCAGGTCCGGGACCCGCGCGAGGTAGCGCGATTCCGACGTGGCGTCGTGGAGCAGGCCGAGAACCCAGATCCATTCGGCGGTGTTGTTCGGCACCAGCCCCCGCGGGCGGTCGAAATAATTGACGGCCAGTCCGCCCCGGTGTTCCTGATAGCCGATGCGCAGCTCGACGAACTCGTGCCAGCGGCGGGCGGCGTCGAGAAAGTGCTCGCCGAGCCCGCGCCGGTGCGCCGCGAGCATCGTCACGGCGCCGAAGTTGCCTTCCACCGTCGCGACCAGATGGCGGCGCTCGCGGAGCGGATACGTCCACGCTCCGTCCGCCCGCTGTGCGGTCGCGACCGCATGGCTGGCCTCGCGCGCGTGCGACGCGAAGCGATCGTCGCCGGTCAGATCGAACAGCGTCCAGTTGGCGAGTGCCCAGTAGCCCTGACCCTGGATGAAGAAGTGGCGTTCGCGCGGGCTCAGCGCCGGCAGGTAGCTGCGCCAGAAACGCCACACCCGGAGGTTCCAGCGCACGCCTTGATCCGGACCCTCGAGGCGCGCGCTGGTGCGGTGGTGGGCCGCGAGATGAGCGTGCAGGCGGAGTGCGGCCTCCAGCCGGCGATGGTTCGGAGTGGGAGCGTCGAGCGAGGTGATCGCGGCGCTCAACGTGCTAACGCATCACGACGAAGCGGCGCGTGACCGCGCCCGGACCTCCGGTCAGCCGTGCCAGGTAGAGGCCGGCGGCGACCGGCCGTCCAGCGTCGTCTCGCCCGTCCCAGCCGTGCGCGTAGCGTCCCGCGGCCAGGAGACCGTCGCTCAGCGTGCGGACGTGACGGCCCTGAACGTCCAGAACCTCGAGCCGCACGGCGGCCGCGGCCGGAAGGTCGAACGCCAGCCGCACCGTGCCGCGCGCCGGATTGGGGAACGGCGCCGCGAGCGCCAGGCGCCCGGGCGCGGCCGTGTCGACGGCGACCGGCATCGGCTGCTGCGCCGGATCGTAGAGGGCGATCCGCACCGCGTCGATGGCGAAGCCGTCGTACTCGAGGCCGGTGTCGGATCGGACTCGGAACCGGAATCGCACGGCATTGGCGCCCTGGCCCGTGAAACCGTCGAGCGATGCGCGCTCCGCTCTCCAGAGCCGGCGTGCGCCTTCGAAGATCGGCGCGCCGACCGGCTGGACGCCGTCGGCTTCGCGCCCGAGCGAGGTGCCGGTGCTCGCGAGCGGCGTCCAGGCGATGCCGTCGCGGCTCGCTTCGACCGAGCCATAGTCGTAGTTGCCCTCGAACTCCCAGCGGGTGTCGAACAGCGCGTACGCATGAATCCCGTTCGACAGATCCAGCGGCGCGGTCAGCGTCATCGCCTGATCGGTCCCGGACGCGTAGCGCGCGTTCGGGCTGTCGACGAAGAACGGGCCGGGGTGGAGGGGATCGGCGCTCTCGGTGCCCCACGCCGAGGTCGTCCACGCGCTCACACCCGCGTCGGCGCCGTCCGTCACCAGGAGGGTCGGCGTCCCGCACACGAGCTCGACCGTGTCGCGCGAGAAGAACCCGTCGGGTGCCGTGAAGTCGAGCTGGAAGCGCAGCAGGCGTCCCGGCGTCACCGTGTCGTCGGCCGCGACCTGGAAGACGCCCGCGCTCTGGGCGTCGGCGCTCTGCATCGATCCGAGATCGGGGTAGGCGACGCTGCTCTGCAGCACGCGCGCCCCCGGCGAGAGCGGGCTCAGCGTTCCGGTCAGCCCCGGGCCGGCGAGCCCGGACATCCCCTTGTTGCGCGCGCGCACGGCGAGCTGCGCCGAGAAGCCGGCGTTGAGGACGCCTGCGAGGACCGTGGAGCTCTCGACCCGCACGTAAGGGCCGGCGATCGCGGCGACGTAGAGGCACGAGCGCAGGTTCTCGAGCGCCAGCGGGAGGATGCGGGAGGGCGGTGGCCAGAAGCCGTCGTAGGGGCCGCCGACTTCGGGCGTCCAGGTGAACGCCCGCGGCTTGAGCAGCGTGTCGCCGTAGCACCAGTCGTTGAACTCGCCGCTCACGGGATACAGGATCCGCGGCCCCTGCCCGCCGTGGTAGCCGTTGCCGAGCGTGATGTCGTCGTTCCACTCGTGGAACTTGGAGGAATCCGGCGCGCCGACGGCGGTGTAGCCCCACGGATGCAGCAGCAAGTCGCTATAGGTGTGGAACGAGAGCCCGGTGACCGGCCGCGACAGCGCGATGCGGTCGCGCTGAGCCTGGGTCTCGGGCTCGGAGAACCGCATCGGCCCGCGGTAGTCCGGGGCGCTCGGCGTCGAGCTCGCCCCCGAGGCCAGACCCCACTGGAAGCCGTAGTTGCGATTGATATCCACGCCGTCGGCGTTGTTGATGGTGCCGTCGCCGTTGTTGTCGCGGCAGTTCTTGCGCCACAGGCCGCCGCCCGCGGGGTTCGTGGTCTGGTTGCGCACGTAGCCGTCGGGGTTCACGACCGGCACGATATAGATGACGCGGTGATCCAGCAGGTAGGTGGCGGTCGGATCGGTTCCGTACTTCGACAACAGATCATCCGCGAAGTAGAGCAGCGCCTGCATGCCCGCGGGCTCGCGCGCGTGAGTGAGAGAGTTGTAGAACGCCACCGGCCTCGTGTCCGTGCCCTCGACCCGCTTGCCGAGCTTGAGACCCCAGATCGGGCGGTTCTGGCGCGAGTAGCCGAGCGTGTCGATCGCGTCGGCGACGACGTCGGCGAGATCGTCGGCGACGAGCTGGTCGAGCTTCATCTTCACTTCGTCGAGCGTCCAGTAGCCGCCCATGCTGCCGTCGCCGAACGCCGGCAGCACCGCCGTACGGAACACGCCATCGGCCTCGGTGGCGCTGCTCACGATCCGCCCCGGTAGCCTTGGCCTGGTGCTCCGTTCCGCCTGGGCGCGCAACGCCGCCGTCCGGCTCGGGTCCGGATCCAGCAGCTCGAAGCGCGTTCCGGCCGCCTTCAGTCGCTCGACGTCGCCCGGCCACGCCAGCACCAGGCAGACGTCTCCGCGCACTTCGATGACGTCCATTCCGGCTTCGAACAGGCGTCCGACGGTGACGTCCGCACCGACCGGGATCTTCAGGAGCTGCGGCGACGGCTCGGCCGACCAGGCCAAAACTGGGCAGACGAGCAAGAGGGCGAGAGCCAGCGAACGGATCAAAGGTGCGCTCCGGGGTTCGGGATCGGTAATTAGCAGAGTTTCCATGCTATCACGCCCCGTCAGGGCGCCAGCGTGCGCTTCAGGAACTCGAACGCAACGCGCTGGGCGTCGTTGCCGAGCTGATGCGCGCCGTTCGGAAAGAACCGCGCCTCGACCGGGCCGCCCTGGCGCTCGAGCGTTTGATGGAAAGCGTGGGCCTGCGATGCAGGAACGTTCTGGTCCTGCTCGCCGTGGAGCACGAGCAGCGGACGCCCGAGGCTCGCCGTCATCTTCACCGGCGATCGCTCCTTCCAGGCCGCGCTGTCGCGGCCGGCCTCGTTCACGATGGTCTCCTGGAAGTTCGGCAAGCCGGTGCCGCGGTAGGTCGCCCACAGATCGTAAATGCCCGCTTGCGAAACCACCGAGCGAACGTCGTTACGGCGCGCGGCCAGCAGCGTCACGGCGGTGGCGCCGCGAGAGATTCCCCACACGCCGATCCGGGTCGAGTCGACCCCGGGGCTGTGCCTGAGCTGGTTCAAGGCGGCCTCCAGCGCGCGCGTCGTCGCGGGGCCCATCAGGTCCGCGGTTCCTTCCGAGAGACCATAGCCCGGCTGGCTGACGAGCATGACGTGGAAGCCTTGCGCCGCCAGGCGCTCGCCGAGGCCGAGCAGGCTTCGCGCGTGGCTCGAATGACCATGGACGAGCAGGACACCGGGCGCCGGCGCCGACTCGGTCTCTGCCCGAACCAGCACCACCTCGACCTTGCGGCCGCCACTCTCTACGAACGACGACGGATGGGCGAGAGAGAGCGGGCCCGGCGCCGCCTCGGTCGACGCCGAGATCGCCCAGTTCTTGCCCGCGGCGCTGTGCGCATGCACGTGGAACGTCAAGCGGGCGCGCTCGGCGGTTGCGGCGAACTGATAGATGGAGACGCTGGTGTCGCCGCTCGAGATCGAGGTCAACGTGCGGGTGCCCATCGAGAGCCGGACCGTGTGTTTCCGGGCGGCTCGCGTCTGGCCCGCGTCCAGATCCTCGATCTCGCAACGCACGCTGTCGACGTAGAGGCCGGCGCCGGTGGTATTGAGGATGTGCACGGGCACGGTCCAGGACAGGTGCTCGCTGGCCGCGATCCGCGCCTCGGGAATCACGAGCGTCGGTCGCTCGGGCTCGGTGCCGGCGCGCACGGCGCCGGCGGCCATCGTCAGGATCCCGAGTGCGGGTAGGATCCTGTGTATCGCGAACCAACGGAAGCGCATGAGCGGGGACTCCTCGGAAACGAGCACGACCAACGGTCAGGCGGGGAGGACGCTCACCGGCGTGCAAAGGCCGGCGCAGCGCACGCCGGCGGGACGCCATGGTACCATGTGCCTCCACAACCCTCTATGGCGGCTCGGATCGTCTGGTTGTTCGACATCGACGGCACCCTGCTCACGACTGACGGTGCGGCCCGCGAGTCGATTGCCGCGGCCGCGTTCGGTTGCCTGGGAGTCGCGGACGACCTGCAAGGCATCGCCTTCGCCGGACGCACCGACCCGCTCATTCTCGCCGACATCCTGGCTCGCCACGGCCGCGACTTCGATGCGGCATCCCGGGAACGTTTCTGGAGCGTGGCCTACGCCGAGATGGCGGCGCGTCTGACGCCCGGTCGCGGGCGGGTGCTGCCCGGTGTCACCGAGCTATTGGACGACATCGCGCGCGAGCCGGACTGGGGGTGCGCGGTGTTGACGGGGAACCAGCGCGCCATGGCCGCGATCAAGCTCAGGCACTACGGTCTCGAAGACCGATTCTCGTACGGAGCGTTCGGCGACGAGGCGTCCGACCGGAATGCCTTGGCGCGCAGGGCGGTCGCGCACGCGCAGGACCGATTCGGCGTTCGCGCGGAGCAGTGCATCGTCGTCGGAGACACCGAGCACGACATCGCGTGCGCGCGCGCGGCCCAAGCGCGCGCCGTCGCCGTGGCGACCGGCATCCGGTCCCTCTCGGAGCTGGCCGCTCACCGGCCGGATCTGCTTCTCGAGAGCTTGGAGGAGCGCCAGCGGCTCCTGGCCTGGGCGCGCTCTTTATAGGTAGTGGTCGGCCGCGTGCTAGCCTTCAGCGCGATGACGTCCCCCTCGGTCCCCCCGGACAATCCGGCTACGCCCGCGCTTCGCATCCTCGTGATCGAAGACAACCTGGATGTTGCGGAGAGCCTGCGTATTTTCCTCGAGCTCGGCGGCCATCGGGTCGCGGTCGCGCACGACGGAGATGCTGCGCTCACCGCGGCCCGCTTGCTGCTTCCCAACATCGTGCTCTGCGACATCAGTTTGCCCGGCGACATGGACGGCTATGCCATTGCGCGAGCGCTCAAGAGCGACGCTTCGCACCCCCGCAGCTATCTGGTCGCGATGACCGGATACGATCGCGAACAGGACCGCACGCTCGCGCTGCAGGCGGGCTTCGACGCCCACCTGGCGAAGCCCATCGATTTGGCGTCGCTCGCGTCGTTGTTCTCGAGCCTGGCTGGCTGACCGGCGTGCTCGAAAACGCTGCAATCCATACCAGGCAAGCCGTCCGTAATTACAAGCGCGGGCGCCTCGTTTAGCGTACCGACCACTACCCGCCCTGCGACCCCATTGTGCCCCAGACTGTTATCCGGGATGCGCCCGCGGCACATGGGTTGCAAGACATAGCCGGCACGGTCCGCCCCAACGCGAATCGTGATCCTGCTCGTGATGCCCGAGCCACACGGGCTCGCATCGGAGCGGTCGGCGGGCTCGGAGGACTTCAAAATGACTCAGCACGTCAAGCAATGGGCGCGCACGCTATCGACGTCCCTGGCGGGCGTGATGGTGTGGAGCGCATGGGCGCTGGCGCAACAGCCACCGGCGACCGATGTCAAGGTCACGACGACGACGACCGAGATGTGGTACGGACAGTGGTGGGTGTGGGCCGTCGGCGTCGCGGTGTTCCTGATCATCGTGATCGCTCTGACGAATCGCGGCGGTCGCGGCAGCGGCGCCTAGAGAGAACCCGCAGTCTTCAGCCGTGACCATTTGTGGGCGCGGCTGCGAGGCCGATTCGAATCGCGCGCCGGTAACCCTTGGGGCCGGCGCGCGGCGCATTCTCAGGCCGTGACCGCAATCTCCAGCACCCGAAACGGAGGATCGTCCGGCGCCGTGAGGCGCATGAGCGGCATCGACACGTTGTAAACGGGAATGCCCGTGCTGGTGCCGGCCTCGGGCTTGCCGTGATGAGCGTGGCCGTGAAATGCGGCCGTCACCTTGTAGCGGTTGATCGGTTCTTCCAGCCGGTTGGAGCCGAGAAACGGGTAGATCTCGAGCGGCTCGCCCTCGACGGTGCCCGCGATCGGAGCGTAATGAGTCACGGCGATGCGCTGCGGCGTCGACAGCCGGGCGAGAGCGGACTCGAGCTTCAAGGCTTCGTCCACCGCTTCGCGCACGAACTGTTTGACGATGTCCTCTCCCCACGGCTCGAGCACCCGGCGCCCGAACCCGCCGGCGAAGCCTTTGACACCGGCGAAACCCACGCCCTGAAGCTCCACGCTGTCCCCGTCCAGCACGTGCACGCCGCCGTCTCTCAGGACCTGCATGATCGTCTCCTGCTCCCCGCCGTGATAGTCGTGATTGCCGAGCACGGCGACGATCGGCAGGCGCGCCACGGCCAGCTCCTTGACGAGCAGGCTCGCTTCCTCGGCCAGGCCGTGATGGGTCAGGTCGCCGCACATCAGCAGAACGTCTGCGCGCTCGGTGACTTGCGACAATAGGGGGGCGAGCGAAGCGTGAGACATGCGATTGAGGTGAAGATCCGCGAGGGCCGCGAGACGCACGGGACCTCCTTTCAGAGTGATGCTCCGATCCCGACCAGGGTCACGGCCGGGCGAGTCCAATGACGAGGATTCGCACATGACCAGCGACCGTCTAGACGACGCGGGACACGCATTCTACTCACGGGCGCTGGCGCTGCTCGAACGGACGCAGAAGCCGTTCCTGGTTGGCGGCGCTTACGCATTCGCCCGCTACACCGGAATCGAACGCGACACACGCGACTTCGACGTCTTCCTGCGCCGCTCGGACGTACACGACGTGCTGAGCGCATTCGCCGCCGAAGGGTACCGCAGCGAGCTGACGTTTCCGCATTGGCTGGGAAAGATCCACGAAGGCGACCGCTACGTCGATTTGATCTTCAGCTCCGGGAACGGAGTCGCGGTCGTCGACGACGAGTGGTTCGCGCACGCGCAGCCGTCCGACGTGATCGGCATCCCGGTGCGGCTGATCCCGGTCGAGGAGATGATCTGGTCCAAGGGATTCGTGATGGAGCGGGAGCGCTACGACGGCGCCGACGTCATCCATCTGATCCACGCGCAGGCGGATCGCATCGACTGGCTTCGCCTGATGCGACGCTATCGCCCCTATCCGCGCGTACTGCTGGCCCACCTGCTCCTCCATGGGTTCGTCTTCCCCGCCGAGAGGGATCGGGTGCCCGAACCCGTGATCCGCGAGCTTTGGGAGCGGTCGCTCGGACGCCCGGCGCCGGCCGAGGAGCGTCTCTGTCAGGGCACGCTGATCTCCCGATTGCAATACCTCGCCGATCTCGCGCAGGGATATCGCGACGCGCGGCAAGCGCCGCTCGGCGGCATGACCCGGGAGGAGATCGCGCTCTGGACGAGAGCGGCGGAGTCCGGCTAGCCGGCTTTGGAATGGGTTGGGCCCGTGACGCTGGCGGAGGGCGCAATCCAGCCATGCGTCGAAGGGGAAGGACTTACAAAAGCTTGCAGGATTTCCCGTCACGGAGGGAGTGGATCGCGTGTCCGAATCGATGACGATTCTCGAGCGCTTACAGACACGCGGGATTCGTCGCAGCGGCTCGGCGCCGCGCGGCTTTCGTTACCGCGCGGTTCAGGGTGGGGCGATCTCGGCGAAGACGCGGGAGCGCATCGCGGTCTTGAAGATTCCTCCCGGATGGAGCGACGTTGTCGTCAGCGCCGACGCGGGGGCGGCGGTTCAGGCGGCAGGAAGAGATCGCGCCGGCCGATGGCAGTACCTCTATCACGCGGGGCACGTCCAAAAGAGGGGGAAGCGCAAGCTCGAGCGGCTGGTGCGCTTCATCGAAGCACTCCCGAACCTGCGCCGTGTCATGGATCATGACCTGAAGGCAACCGGTCTTCCTCGCGAGCGCGTGCTCGCCTGCATCGTCAGGGTTCTCTCCACCTGCTTCCTCCGGCCCGGCAGCAAGGTGTACGCGACCGAGAACGGAAGCTTCGGCATCGCGACGTTGCGACGCAGGCACGTCGACGTGCGGGGAACGCAGGTCCGTTTCGATTTCGAGGGCAAATCGCAGCAACGCCAGACCCGCGAGATCCGCGACGCGCGCGTCGCCAAGGTGGTCCGCGCGCTAATCGCGATACCGGGGCACGAAGTGTTCAAGTTCATCGGCGAGGACGGCCAGATCGTCGATGTCCGGCGCCGGCACATCAACGCGTACATCAAGGAGGTGATGGGAGATTCCTTCAGCGCCAAGGACTTCAGAACCTGGGCCGGCACGTTGATCTGCGCCTGCGTGCTGGCCCGCGATGCGACGAGCGACGCGGCTGCGAATGGTGGCACGCAAGGTGCAACGTCCGCACGGAAACGCGAGCGGAGAGTGAGGGACGCGGTGAAGGAGACCGCGCGACACCTCGGCAACACTCCCGCCGTGTGCCGAAGCTCGTACATCGACGGGTCGATTCTGGCCCACTACCAGCGTGGTCGGATGATGAACCCGTACTTCGACATCGTGTCCGATCTGGCGTCCCAGCGTTCGCGCCGGCTCGAGCGCTGCGAGGCCGCGCTTCTGAAGCTGTTGCGGCAGAAGGCCGCGTGACGGGATGACGGAGGGGGAGGGAGGACGATCATGAACCGAGATCCCATCGACCAAGCTCCCTCCGACCTGCTCGAGTGTTCCAGCGAGCCCCAAGTGGCGGCGGACGCTTTCGGCGATCGAATGAACGAGGATTGGCTCGCTGCCGGGCTCGAGCCGCGTGCCGCCTTCCGAGAAACCGTCCCGCGGGCCAGAACCGACCGCAACCGGATCCTGAGCGCCCTGGGTGCGCAGCTCGCCGTCGAAGTGATGCGAGGGCTCCGCACACCGGAAGAAGCGAGGATGCTCTACCGCATCGCGCTGGCAACGCGCTGAGACTCAGCGCGCGTCGGGGCTCGGGGCCAGACTCGCGACGGCATCCATCAGGTCGCTGAGCTCGACCGGCTTGGCCAGATGCATCTGGTAGCCCGCGCGCATCGCGAGCGCTCGATCCTCGACTCTCGCGAACGCGGTCATCGCGATCGCGGGAACGGAGCCGCCGTGCTCGGGCCCGAACATGCGGATGCGCCGAATCAACTCGTACCCGTCCTGCTCCGGCATGCCGATGTCGCTCACCACCACATGCGGCCGGTGCCGGTGGAAGGCCTCGAGGGCCTCGGCGACCGAGTTGGCGGCCTGCACTTCGGCTCCGGACTTCCCGAACAGGTGCTTGAGTAGCTCGCAGGTGTCGCTTTCGTCGTCGACGACAAGTATGCGCACGCCGGAAAGGCGCCCCTCGGCCTTTACGGCGTCCGGCGCGTGAGCGTGCCCGTTTCTCTTCGGCCCCTCGAGGGCGAGGTCCCGATGCGCACCGATCGGCATCAGGATCGTGAAGGTCGCTCCCTGGCCTTCGCCTGCGCTCTCGACCGTCACGTCTCCGCCATGGAGCTCGATCAACTGGCGCACGATGGCGAGCCCGAGGCCGAGCCCGCCCTGGCGCCGCGTGGTCGAGGCGTCCTCCTGGCGGAAGCGTTCGAAGACATGGGGGAGGAACTCCGGCCTGATGCCCTGGCCAGTGTCGGCGACGACGATGCGCACGCCCTGTCCATCGCGGGACAGGCTCACGTCGATCCGGCCACCCTTGGGGGTGAACTTGATCGCGTTCGACAAGATGTTCCACACCACCTGCTGGAGGCGCTGGGGGTCCGCCAGGATCGGCCCCGCGTCGGGATCGAGGTGGGTGTTGAGCTGGATCTCCTTCGCGTCGGCCGCCGGACGGACGGCTTCGACCGCCGCCTCGACGACCGTGCTCGGCTCGACGCGCCGCACGTCGAGCCGCAGGTTGCCCTGGACGACCCGGCTCATGTCGAGCAAGTCATCGATCAGGCGCGTCTGGACCGCGGCATTGCGCTGGATGACTTCGAGGCCGCGTCGCAAGTGGTGCGCATCCAAGCGCTCGCTCACCATCAAGCGCGACCAGCCGAGGATCGCCTGGAGCGGTGTTCTCATCTCGTGCGAGAGAGTGGCGAGGAACTCGTCCTTCATGCGGTTCGTGCGCTCGGCTTCGTTGCGCGCCGCACGTTCGCGGCGGAGCAGTTGCTCCCGTTGCTCCTCGGCGCGCTTGCGGTCGGAAATGTCCACGGACGAGCCGATGAAGCCGGTGAACTCTCCCGACTGGCTGCGCAGCGGGACCCCGTTGTCCAGCATCCAGCGCCACTCGCCGTCTCGATGTCGCAAGCGGTACTCCATCGTGAAGGGCCGGCGGGCATCGAAGGCGGCGTGATAGTCGATACGGCAGCGCTCGAGATCGTTGGGGTGAACGGAATCCATCCAGCCTTCGCCCAACTCCTGAGCCATCGTCTGACCCGTGAATTCGAGCCACGCGCGGTTGAACCAAGTGTGGAGCTTGTCCGGCCCGCTTTGCCAAATCAACACCGGCGCGCTGTCGGCCATATCCTGGAAGCGGCGCTCGGTCGCTTGGAGCGCCGACTGCGCCCGGCGCAGGTCGGAGAGGTCCTGAACCACCGCCAGAATGCGCAGCGGGCGCCCCTGGGGATCGCGAATCAATGTCAGCGTCATGTGGGTCCAGATGACCTGCTGGTGCTTGCGGACGAGCTGGGCTTCGACGGAATGCTCGCCGATCTCGCCACGTGCGAGCCGCTCGATCACGCCCGCCATGCGCCCTCGGTGTTCCGCCTGCAGGATCGCCGGCAAGGTCATCTCGTTGAGCTCGGCGGTGCGGTAACCCGTGAGCTCGCACATCTTGGGGTTCACCCGCAGGAAACGCGCGGTCGGAATCTCGAGCTGCACATGGCCGACGCCGGCGAACTCGAAGGTGGCGCGGAACTCCTGCTCACTGGTGCGTGTTGCCTCGAGGTTCTCGGCTTGAAAGACGGACAGCGCCTCGGCCGTCTTCTGGGCATGGTCGGCCGCGAAGCGGCGCTGCGCCTCGACGCGGTAGAGCCGGAGCAACGTGGACCGGAGTGCGATCACCATCGCTCCAAACAGCGCGAACGTCGTGGCGGCAACCACCAGAACCCAGCGCTGTGCGCTCTCGGCGTTCCGGCGCTCGGAGCTCCGAGCGCTCGTGAGGGCGGCTTCCTCGCCGAGAATCATCGCCTCGACGGCGCGACTGAGCTCGCCTCGCTTCGGCAGCACGTTGGATTCGTGGAGACCGGCGATCTGCTCCGCGCTTCCTCCCCGGCCTCGGAGCGAGAGCACGCCTTCGACGGCGCCATGATGCTCGGCTTCCAGCCGCTCGATCCGTGCCAGCCCGCGAGTGAAATCCTGGCTGCGCGGGCCCGAGCGCAGGCGTTGGGTGGCTGCGAGCAGCCCGCGCCGGGCGCCCTGGAGCTCGGTCCGCGCCTCGGAACTGCCGCTCAACAAGAAGGCCTGCACCGTCGAGATCTCGCGCTGCAGAGCGTCACGGACCTGCAGCGCCTGGACCAGATGAAGCGATTCGTCGCGCATGAGATCGCGCGGAAGGAAGGTTTGAGCTGTGACGATTGCCAGCGTGCTCGTGACCAGCGCGAGTGCGCCCATCACGATGAAGCCGCCGGTCAGACTTCGGTCGAAGGACCAGAATCGGCTCAAGTATTCCCCTCTAGACGGTGACTACCGCCTTGTGCCGCTTTAAAAACACCTAAGGGGCGACGCTGCTTCGGGCCATCCGGTCGCTGCGGGCGCAGTGCTCGCAACAGTAGGTTCGGCCCTCGACGCTCACACCGTGACCAATGATTCGGCAGCTGCAATGCTCACACAAGGGCGCGAGCGCGTGGATCGCGCACTCGAAGCTATCGAACGTGTGTGTCTCGCCACCGACGACGATTAGAAAAGCCTGGTCGTGGTCATTCCCGCACGTCTGGCACCGTGCCATCGCCAATCCTCCCGCGGCTCGCTGGCCGTTCCAGTTTTTTCTTCGGAATGGGGCGGCGGCAAACGCGAGTCGAGCGCGCACGGACCTCGAGACCTTTCAAAATGTAGATCGTTCATCGCGGCCAATGAAATAGTCACTCCGTTCCACCCTTCCGTTTACACCCAAGCTTTCCTTGAACGCCTGGATCGCTCACGTAATCGGCTGGCAGTGTGGAGCTTTGGCGACGGTCAGTTGGACCGCCTCACCATCGTTCCGCATGCCCGCCGGAGCTCAAGCAAACCACGAGCCGTTTCCGGCAGGTCCAGCAATCTCGTCCGCGTTCGTGGTGAAAGACGAAGCAGTTCCGGGGGGTTCGAAACGGGGGTTATCGGCAAGAGGCTTTCGCTGGGGAGCCACGTTGGGCGAGACCGCGCTCGATGAGCCGTGGTCCCGCCCGATGACCGAACGAGCCACCGGTCGTCCCCCGGTATGGCTTGGCCCGGTACTCGTGGCGAATACTAGGTGACTTTGTCGGCTCCCGCGGCGTCGAGGATCTCCTTCGCGTTCTTCACCTGATCCTTGTGCGAATAGACGCCGACCAGGATGCCGCCGCGATTGATCTCCTCGTCATAGAACTTGGCTTCGTGCTCGGGTATCCCGAGCCCGATCAGAGCGCCAGTCGCGCCGCCGGTCGCCGCGCCTGCACCCAGGCCGGTCAACGCAGCGACGATCGGTCCGGCCGCCACCAGCGACAAACCGGGCACGGCAAGTGTGCCGATTGCCGCCAATCCGCCAGCGATGGCGCCGATGACGCCGCCAATCGTTGCCCCGGCCGCGGCGCCTTCGGGAGCCTTCGTCGACCTTTCGACCGCGAACTCGCGGCCCCGGGTCGTTTCGGACATGAGGAGGCTGACGTCCGCGGGGGAGAATCCCGCCTGCTTCAGGTCATCCGCCGCTTGCTCCGCGGCGATTCGCGATTTGAATATCCCGGTGACCAATGTCGACACGGTCGTCCTCCTTGCCGGATGGCGCCTCACAGTCGGGTGTTCGGATATCGCGAGCGGATGATCATCGCCCTTGCCCCGAGGGCGCGCTCGGGATCCGTTGGATCGGTGCGCGCCCCCGTGGGCTGTCTCATCCCGTGCTCGACTCAGCGCAGGATGATTGGGGCGTTCCTTGAACTAGCGGTTCTTTTCCTTGCCGCTGTACGGCTCCTGCTGAGGCTCGATCGGGCTCTGCTCTTGATCGTGACGCCGAGGCGTGTACTGCTCGTCGTCATCCTCGCGTCCCGGGCGAGACTGGCTCTCGTCGTTCCGCGATCCCGGTGAACCCTTCTGGCCACCCTGGCGCTCGCGATTCGGATCGTTGGGAGTGCTCTGCTGATCGCGTCGCTTCGGGTCATCCGCCTGCACCGGGTCCTCGCGGCGCGGCTGCTGATCCGGGGTGCGCTGCGTGTCTCTGGGTTCGTTCATGACCGCTCTCTCATGTTGGACTTCGCCTCCCTGGACTTACAGCGCGCGCCGGCCCTGAATGACCCGAATCAACGCGGCCGCGAGCGCCAACACCAGCAGCAGGTGGATGAATCCTCCCATCGTGTAGGAGGTCACCATTCCCAGCAGCCACATCACGAGCAAGACAACAAAGATGGTCCAGAGCATCGTCGCCTCCTTCTCTTGAACTGCTTCCGGATCTGCTGCCATCGCAGAACCCGTGCGTGCTGCCGACGAATCGCACCTTCCATGCCAGCCGCCTGGGTCACGTGCCGGGCGTTGTGCACCTTGTCGTTACGAAGACAACCGCAGCGAGAATGCGGCGTTTTTCGTGTAAGCCTTGCTGTTCGGCGTTGTAGTGGCTACATGGGCAGAACGCGGCAGGACATCCGGCGCCGATCGGGTTCCCGAGGCGACACGTGAGGCGTGCGGTGCGACAGCGCACCGCGTTGTTCGTTCCGTCCCTACTCCACCGCACCGTCGTGGATCGGTCGACGCCTTGCACGTCTCTTGCATTGTCCTCATACTGCGGCGGTCTATGACTCCCGCGGTACCGACTCCGAAGCACACGGCACGTTCCATTCCACCCACGCGACCTCGCCGATGCCCAACGCCCTGATCGTCGACGACGACACCGACTTCCTGAGCAGCCTGGCCGAGCTCATCAAGCGGGAAGGGTTCTCCGTGGCGACCGCGGGGTCGGTCGCGGAGGCCCGGCAGCAGCTCGAAAAGGGGATTCCGAGCCTGATCGTCGCCGACCTCGGCCTGCCGGACGGGAGCGGAATCGATCTGCTGCGCGACGTCGAGGGCATCGCTCAGTCCGACGTCATCATCATGTCGGGCCAGGCCACGGTCGACGCCGCGATCGACGCGCTGCGGCTCGGGGCGCTCGATTTCCTCATCAAGCCGCTCGACATGCCACGGCTGAAAACCGTGCTCGCGCATATCATGCGCAGCCGCGCCCTGAAGGAAGAGGTCGATTCGCTGCGCGACGAGCTGCGCCGGCTCGGCCGCTTCGGACCCCTGATCGGCGGCTCTCCCGAGATGCAGAGCGTCTACGACCTGATCACCAAGGTCGCGCCCACCGACGCGTCGGTGTTCATCACCGGCGACAGCGGCACGGGCAAAGAGCTGGTCGCCCAGACCGTCCACCAGCTCAGCCGCCGCCGTAAGCAGCCGTTCTTGCCGCTCAACTGCGGCGCCGTGCCGGCGACCTTGATCGAGAGCGAGCTGTTCGGCCACGAGCGCGGCAGCTTCACCGGCGCGACCCAGCTGCGCCGCGGTCACTTCGAACGCGCCTCGGGCGGCACGCTGTTCCTGGACGAGATCACCGAGATGCCGATCGAGCTCCAGGTCAAGCTACTGCGTGTGCTCGAGAACAATGCGCTGATGCGGGTGGGAGGCGAAGAGCCGATCACGGTGAACGTGCGGATTCTCACCGCCACCAATCGGTCGCCCGAGGAAGCCGTGCGCGCGGGGAAGCTCCGCGAGGATCTGCTCTACCGGCTCAACGTGTTTCCGATCGCGCTGCCGCCGTTGCGGGATCGGCGCGATGATGTCCTGCTGCTGGCCGACCACTTTCTCCAGCAGCTCAACGACGCGGAGCAGACGTCGAAGCGGTTCAGCCCCACGAGTCGCGAGCGAATCCTCGCGCATGCCTGGCCCGGTAACGTCCGCGAGCTCAAGAACGAGGTCCATCGCGCCTATATCATGTCGGAAGACGTGATCGAGCTCGATGGGCTCTCGGCCGGCTCCCACGAGCCGGCCGCAGCCGACGGCGGTTTGCGCTCGATCCGAATCGGCGCCTCACTCGCGGATGTCGAGCGCCAGCTCATCCTCGCGACGCTCGAGCACTGCGCCGGCGACAAGCGCAAGGCCGCGGCCATTCTCGGCATCAGCCTCAAGACGCTCTACAACCGCCTCAACGTCTACGCCGCGGCCTGACGGCTTCGCCGTCGCACGCCTCTCCCGTCCAGTTCCGGCTGGTCCGATTATTGCGACCCACTCCATTCAGATCGGCTCACAAATGACACCGCTGCCGCAATGCGAAGCGGTTCCGAACCAATGAGGTAGCCCCATGCCAGCCATCATCCAGATCTGCGTTGTCATTGTAACAATGGCCGTGGTCGTTATGGCGATCATGACATTGCGCCTGTTGGTGCGGATCGACGGCTTGACCAAGTCGGTGGCCGAGGGCGTCAAGGCGTTCGAAGACGCGATCGAGAGCACCCGCGCTTCGTCACAGATCCACGAGCTGATCGGCACGACGCGGCAGATTGCGCATTCGCTGCGGACCGTCGCCGGCAACGTGGAAGGCGTGACGCAGCGGGCGTCCGCCATCAGCCACGAGCTTCTGGACGAGGTCGAGCGGCCCGTCCATCAAGCGGCCTCACTCGTACGCGGACTCAAGGCGGGAACGAATTTCTTGATGCAGCGGTGGACACGCCGAGCTCCAAGCAACAACAACTACTCACGGATCGGACCCCAAGAAGGAGGACCTGAACATGCATGAGAACCAGAACGGCGGTCAGGGGCTGGCAGGCTTCGTACTCGGTGCCGCGGTTGGCGCGGGAATCGCGCTGCTGCTGGCGCCTTGCTCCGGCCAGGAAACCCGCAGCAAGATCAGCGGTGCGGCTCGCAAGCTCAAGAGCGAAGCAGGCCACAGGCTGGAAGGCATGACGGACAAGATCCACGATGTGAAGGAGTCCGTTCGTAGCACGGCCAAGGATGTCGGTGCGGCAGTCTCGGCCGGGCGCGACGCGTATCGCCGGGGCCCGCAGGAAACCCCAGTCACGCGGGAAGTGGTTTAACTCACGCTCGTTGTGAGGCCGGAGACCGGACGTCGGCTCGCCCCCGAAGCCCGCGTCCGCTCCGGCCCCCAACGGGCGTACGCAGGAGGAGTCAAATGAGAATCCTGGGAATCATTCTCATCGTTCTCGGGTTGGTCGCTCTCGTGTACAAGGGTTTCTCCTACACGAAAGAACGGACCCTCATCGATGTGGGCCCGATCGAGGCCAAGGTCGATGAGCGCAAGACCGTGCCGCTCTCACCGCTGGTGGGTGGCGGAGCCGTGATCGCCGGCATCGTGCTGGTGATTGCTGACCGGCGCCGTAGTACCGCATAGCCCGCCGTCGAGCCCTCAGCGAGCGGTTCCGCTGGCTTCCTGTTCGGGACTCTTCGCAGCCTCGGCACGCTCCGCAGGAGCCACGGTAGGCTCGGTGGACGTGTCTCGGTTTCCGTTCACGGATGATTGAGCGAGCTGCCCTTTCAGGAGTTCAGCCATCTGCGCCGCTCGGTCGCAGATCCTGCTCGCAAAATCGCGAATTTTTCCGGACGTTGCATCGCGTATCAGAGTCGCCCAGTTACTCATAGCGGCCACCGGCTGAACCAGATCGTGCGCCACGATGGCGGCGAACTTTTCCAGCTCTGCGTTCGAGCGCGATAGATCGGCCATCGTCTTCTGGAGCTGTTCCTGATCCTGCCGGTGCTCCGTAATGTCGCGGATGAAGGCGGTCAGCCCGTCGGCGGTCGGGATCAGGCTGGCCTCGAACCACTTATCGACGCCGGGATGGTAGGCCTCGATTCGCGCTGACGCCCGGCGGCTCATCGCGCCTCGAACCTCGAGGAACAACGGCGTGTCTCCAATCCCCGGGAACAAGCTCAGGATCGGCTTGCCGATCAGCTCCTGTCGCGGTCTGCGAACGAACTCCGCCGCCTTGCGGTTGACGTAGATGCAGCGCCAATCGCGATCCACGACGACAAATCCTTCAGAGATCGCATCCAGGATTCGGCTCATGCGCTGCTTGGTGCTGCGCAGCGACGCGACCACCCAGCAGCCGACGCCCGAGACGATGATGAAGCCTGCCAGTCGCAGGACGTCCGAGAACTCGAACAGCTTCGGCTCCGACCAGGCCACCACGATATGAACCGCCCAGGCGCCGATCGCCGTCGCGAACAGCCCCGGCGCCAGACCCGCGAGCCGGGCGACGACCAGGGCGACGAGGAAGAACAGCATGAAGGAAAATGGCTCGGAGATCGGTCGCAAGACCAATGAAACCGCGAACATCCCGAGCACAAGCAGGGTCGCCAACCCGTAACTGCGAATGGCCGAGCTCACTGCGTTTGCCATGGCACCTCCGGCGGTCGGGAGATGGTGACAGGTTCCGGATGGCGCTTCAATCGGACGGGTTCCTGATCGCCGACGTCTCGAGGTCTTGCTTGACCGCCCGAGCACGAGACCGAACGGTAACGCGTGGAAAGCGTTACACGCCAATTGAACGAAAACGCCGCTGAACACTCCCTGTCGCCGCCCGCCGGAGCCACAACTAATGATTCAGGCCAACTTGCAGGCTGCGTCCGGCGGGCACGAGGCTTGCGATGGGAAGGTGCGCCGTTCCCAACGTTCCCCCCGATTCCCCGGCCAGTGGCCGGCGCAGAGAGGAAGTCATGACCGCCCAGAGCCAGCAGTTCCTGCGAGATGCCGGTTCGCGTCTCATGGTTGGTTTCCTACTCCTGTTCCTGGCCATTCTCGTCGGCGTGAGCGTGGCGTCCGCGACGGAAGTGGCACAGGCCGACACGCAGTCCAGTCTCTGGTCTTTGGTGGGGAGGGGCTGGCAATAGTGAGAAACGCCGTCTTGGTTATCGCGCTATTCGCGTCCGCGGGCCTCGCCGGATGTGATACCGGCGGCTCGCGGGTCTCAGAAACGTCCGCCGTCGCCGCGACGTTCGGGCCATCGCCCCTGCGCGTGGCAGCCGGAACGCTCGTCGATGTGCGTCTGGGCACTACGGTCTCGTCGGCGATCACCGGGCTCGGCGATCGGTGGCGCGGAACCGTGAGCCGCGAAATCCTGATCGACGATCGCGTGGCGATCCCGGCCGGCAGCGAGGTCGAAGGCGTTGTGACGAACGTCCAGGACGCGAGAGACGGGCTGCGTGGGTTGCTCGACCTCTCGATCACCTCGATCTCGGTCACCGGCAATCCGACGTCGATGCGCGCCGATAGCGAGCCCATTATCGCCGGTTCACTGCGCGCACAGAATCTCGGCACCGATCCGGATGCCGATCCATCCCGGGGGGGCGCCCACGGATCTGGAGTTCATGCCGTGGCAGTCGGCGGGATTCTCGGCGCCGCTCTTCATTCCCACGCGGGGCCGACCGCCAACGACTTCCAGGTCACGCTCGGGCAGGGGACGACGCTGAGCTTCACCGTCATCGAAGCGCTGACGCTCAGGTAGGCCCCGCTACTCCCCGTTCTGCTTGCGCAGCTCCGCGCGCGCGGCGTTCTCCAGGTGCACCAACGCCTCGTCGAGGTTGACGGCATGCGGCGCATTCGGGAACGCCTCGAGCAACGCCGTCACCGGCCGGTAGAGCACCGGGTAGTCGCAGGCGCGCAGCAGGGACAGGTCGTTCAGGCTGTCGCCCATCGCCGCGACCTCGAAACCCGCGCTCCGGAATCCGGAGACGATGCGCTCCTTCTGGCCCCGGATGCGCAGTCGAAAGCCACGGATGCTCCCGTCCCCGTCCAGCTCGAAGTGGTTGGCGAACAGGCTGTGACCCCCGAGCTTCTGCGCCAGCGGCTCCGCCAGCTCGTGGAACGTGTCGGAGATCACGACCACCTGCCCCAGCAAGCGCAAGCGCGCGAGAAAATCGCGCGCGCCCAAGAACGGCTCCATGGCGTGGGCGATCCCCTGGAGCTGCTTCAAGCTCAACCCGGCCTGCCGTGTGGCGCTCACGCGGCGGCGCATCAGGTCGTCGAAGTCGCCGAGATCGCGGGTCGTGAGGTGGAGGTCGGGGACCGAGAACGCGGTGCCGAGCGTGGGCCAGATTTCAGGCGCGAGCACGCCCTCGAGGTCGATCGCGTAGATCATGGGCCGAGCACTGTACCATGGCGGTTGGTGGCGGCTGCCCATGCGTCAGCGGCGGCTTGGCCCCACACGGCCTTGTCATCGTCGGCGTTAGGGATGGAATCGCGCGACGCAAAGCTATGGACGAAATGAAGAACTCATTGGACCTGTTCTTGGCGACGTATGGGGAGCTTGCTGGGAATGTCCTCCCCTTGGCCAGCAAGCTTCGGGGCCTGACCGGCATGAAGGCCATCTGAGCGAGGGGAGCCCACGGCAACGCCCGTCGGGTCCCTCTCCGCAACGTGGAGGAGCATCACTCGACCACGGCGAGTCGCGTGATGACGCTCCGTCCATCCTGCGTCAGGCGAAGAAAGAGCAGCCCCATGCCGGACAGGTCCCTGGACGAGATCCGCCACTCGTGAGTGCCCGGGCCTTCCGCGCCGACCTCGGCAGACCATAGGAGGCGGCCCCGAACGTCGAATGCCTCGAGCCTGGCCGGAGCGTCGGAGATCAGACTGAACCTTACTGCGGCGGTTCGCCCCCGGGCGGGATTCGGGTGGACTGAGAGGCCGAGCCGTGCGAGTGCCGGAACGGCCACCTCGGTCTCCCCGCCGGTGAGATGCGTTCCACCCTCTTTCCAGGAGAGCCGGTAGCGGTATGTAGCGCCAGGAACGACTTCGGCATCCTCGTGCGTCACGCGATCGGGCCCGACGACGTCGACGAGGCCTCGATCCTCCCAGGTCCTTCCGGGGGTGCAGCGCTGCACGCTCGTCGTCCCGACCGGTTGCGCGAAGTGCCACTCGAGGCGAACTCGGTCGCCCACAAATTCGGCGCGCGCCACGGAGACGACCGTGGCGGTGAGCACGTCGTCCCAGACGAGTCGCCAGGTGTCGTCCTGTGCGGAGTTGCCGGCGAAGACCACCATTGCGCCGCCCCGAGGATCGTAGACGGCGGCGTGTCGGTAACGCGGTCCGGGAAATCCTCCAGCGGATTCGAGCCGGGTCCAAGAACCAGATGCCCCTGAAAGGTCCAAGGACCAGGTGTCATCATAGGGGGCGCCGAAGTCCGGTTGCCCTCCGTGGACCAGCATTCGCTTGCGATCCGGATCGAACACGGCCGAGTGCTCGATTCGAGCGGCTGGACCGGATCCGGGTGGCGCGACCAGAGACCATGTGAGCGACCCGAGATCCAGGCTCCATGAGTCGCTGAGAAGGGTAGTATTGTCGGTCGCCGGAACGAAGAACTTGCCACCGAAGACGATCATTCGATCGCCCGCCCCGTCATAGACCGCGGTGTGTTCGAATCGCCCCGAAGGCCCCGAATTCTGCGGAAGAAGTTGGGTCCAGATGGGCATCGGCCCGAGGGAGAGCTCCCAGATCTCCGACAAACCACCCGACAAATCGCCGCCGAAAACGATCATCCTGTCCCGCAACTCGTCATAGATGGCGGAATAGCCGCGGCGAGGGGTCGGAGCCACCCCCCCCGGCGAAAGCTGAGACCAGGTGGGCGGAGTCCCTGGCTCGAGCGTCCAGACATCATTGTTCCGAGAGCCTTCGGAATCCCCGCCGAATATCACGAGCCGATCCGAGTTCAGGTCGTAGACCGCCGTATGTGAGTGACGCGGCGCCGGAGAAGTTCCGCCGGTCGCGATCGGGGCCCACCTCGGCGAGTCGTCCAGGCTCAACGCGTGCAAGTCTCCGTAGACCTGGTTTGTGTTCTGGCCGCCGAAGACGACCATGCGCCTGCGTGCCGGATCGTACGCCGCGGTGAAGCTCTCCCGGCCGGCCGGCCGCTCGCCCTCGACTCGGAAACGTCCCCATGCGGGCGCTGATCCCAAAGACAGCTCCCAGGTCTCGTTGATCATGTAGCTGGCCCCAAAGCCACCGTACGTGACCAGCCGTGGACCGAGAGGATCGTAGATCACTGTGTGTGCCTGGCGTTCTTCAGGCGACTGGTCCTGCGGCGACCAGGATCGCCACGTCGGCGTGGTACCGAGCGAGAGGCTCCACACGTCGTTGCTGGGGTTGGGGGCCCCACCGCCGAAGATCACCATTTCGTGGCTGGAGGAATCGTAGATCGCCTGATGCCCCCCCCGTGCCGGGGGGGCGAGGCCCGAGGTGAGAATCGGCTGCCACGCCGGAGCGCCGGCTAGGGACAATGCCCACGCGTCGTTGGAAGTCCCGGGGATCTCCGTGACCCAGCCGCCGAAGACGATCATCCGGTCGTCGACCGGATCGTAGATGACGCTGTGGGCCTGGCGATGCCCTGCGGATCCCGTCGCGATGATCGGTGTCCAGGTCGGTTCGCCTGCCAACTCGAGAGCCCAACACTCGTCGGAGTAGCTCCCGCCGAAGACCACCATCCGGTCACGGATCGGGTCGTAGATGGCCGTGTGGCCGATGCGGCCTCCTGCCGGGCCGCCCGCGGGGGCGATGCGGGTCCAGGTCGGAGTGCCCGAGAGAGTCAGGGCGTAGATCGCCGTGTCGTCAAGTCCGTCGTAGAGGATGTCGGAATCCCCGCCGTAGACGATCAGGCGGTCTCGAACCGGATCGTAGATGGCGCTATGACGGGAACGACGACCGGGACCCGAGCCTTGAGTCTCGATTCGCGTCCACGCTGGAGAGCCCGACAGAGACAGTGCCCAAACCTGGTCTAAAACCACCTGGCTCGACCCCGCCCCTTCGGCGACTCCACCAAACAGCAGCATTCGATGCCGAACCGGGTCGTGAACCGCCGTGTGTGACCAGACGCGGGGGACGGGCGGGATCTCGCTCCAGGTCCCATCCTGCGGATCAGCGACGACCTCGGAGTTCGCGACAATCAGAGATGCGACCGCCGAGAGCAGAAATGAGCGCGCGGAACGGAAGAATCTCGAGCAGCGCATGCTGAGCCTCCGGCCCCGTCAGGGCCTGTCGAGTAATGCGGCGAGCTAGGAAAGGAGTACGACCAGCATATTCAGATCCAGCACTGTCCAGCGTCGAAAAACGCTGAAAAGCCTGCTCCTGCGGCCCAAGGAAGCCAGATCAGGGCCGAAAGACGCCGAGGGAAGTGTCATCCGACCCGACAGGCGACACCCCCGGCCCGAGGGACACCGGAGGTGGTCACGGCAGCCACGGGGACCCCGTTTCATCCGGGGTCGCGAGCTTGGCTGGCCGCACGCGGAAAATCGTATGGCGAAACACGTGATCTGCCGAATACAATATGGTTATGGCCATCAATGGGCTGAACATTCAACAGCCGCTGGACGATAAGGATCGAAAGATCCTGGCCCTAGTCCAGCGCGACGCAAAGCTGGCGCAAGCCGAGATCGCCCGCCGCGTCGGGCTGTCCACGGCCGCGGTCAACGAGCGGCTGCGGAAGCTCGAAAACTCCGGCGTCATCCGCCGGCACGTCTCGCTCGTCGATCCGCGCGCGGTCGGCGCGTCGGTGACGGCGTTCGTCGAGGTGTTCATCGAGCATCCGCGCTTCGAGGCGGGATTCGTGGCGCGGGCGTTGAAGATTCACGAAGTCCAGGAGTGCCACCACATCACGGGCGAGTTCTCGCTGCTGCTCAAGCTGCGTGTGCGCGACATGGAATCGCTCCAGCAGTTACTCATGCACCAGTTGAACGCCGCCGAAGGCGTGCGCCAAACGCGGACGGTGATCGTGCTGTCCACGAGCAAAGAAGAGAGCTACGTGCCAACGGGCGCGGAAGGAGAGATCCCATGACGAAGCCGACGCAGACGCCGCGCATCGCTCCGGGCGACGTTCACGAAGTGCTCGGCCGCCACCTGCTCGTGGACGGCTACGACATCGTGCTCGATCTCGAGAAGAGCCAGGGGCGCAGGTTCTGGGATGCGCGCGGCCAGCGCTGGTATCTCGACCTGTTCTCGTGCTTCGCCACGCTGCCGATTGGGATCAACCATCCGAAGATGCAGGAGCCCGAGTTCCTGGCCAGGCTGACGCGGGCGGCGCTCACGAACCCGACCAACTCCGACATCTACACGGTCGAGATGGCGGAGTTCGTCGACGCGTTCGGCCGGCTCGCGATGCCGGAGTACCTGCCGCACCTGTTCCTGGTCGCCGGCGGCACGCTCGGCATCGAGAACGCGCTCAAAGCGGCGTTCGACTGGAAGGTGCGCCAGAACTTCCGCAAGGGCATCCGCGAGGAGCGCGGCCACCAGGTGCTCCATTTCCGCGAGTCGTTCCATGGCCGCTCGGGCTACGCGCTCTCGCTTACGAACACCTCCGATCCCAAGAAGCACCAGTATTTCCCGAAGTTCGACTGGCCCAGGGTCGACAATCCCAAGCTGCGCTTCCCGGTCGACGGCGCCGAGCGCGAGCGCGTCCAGCGCGCCGAAGCCGAGTCGTTGGCGCAGATCCAAAAGGCGTTCGCCGAGCGCAAGGACGAGATCGCCTGCATCATCCTCGAGCCGATCCAGGCCGAGGGCGGCGACAATCACTTCCGGCCCGAGTTCCTGCGGGCGCTGCGCCAAGTCGCCGACGAGAACGCCGCGCTGCTGATCTTCGACGAGGTGCAGACCGGCATGGGCCTGACCGGCCGCATGTGGGCGCACCAGCACTGGGACGTGCGGCCCGACCTGCTCGCGTTCGGCAAGAAGACGCAAATCTGCGGCATGATGGCCGGCGGGCATCTCGACGACGAACCCGACAACGTGTTCAAGGTCTCGAGCCGGCTGAACTCGACCTGGGGCGGCAACCTGGTCGACATGGTGCGCGCACAGCGCTACCTGGAGATCATTGCGGAAGAGCGTCTGGTCGAGCATGCGGCCGAGATGGGCAAGCACCTGCGCGGCCAGCTCGAACGCCTGCAAGCCGAGCGTCCGGATCAGGTCAGCAACGTCCGCGGCCTCGGGCTGATGTGCGCGATCGACCTGCCCGATGGCGCGACGCGCGACGCCGTGGCTCAGAAGGTGTTCGAGCTCGGCGCCATCATTCTCCCGTGCGGAACTCGCAGCCTGCGCTTCCGCACGCCCCTCGATGTCACCCGTGAGGAGCTGAACGAGGGCCTGGAGCTGATCCGGCGGTCGGTGGGGGCCGCGGCACGCAAGAGCGCCTGAGTTCGTCGTACCATCGCCGCGTGCAGACTCCCGAGCCATCTCGCGCCCGCGACTCGGCCGCGGTCGTGTTCGTGCGCGGCCACGGCGATGCGCTCGAGGCCTACTGGGTCAAGCGCAGCGACGCGGTCGAGTTCATGCCCGGGTTCCGCGCGTTCGTCGGCGGAGCCGTCGCGCGCGAAGACGAAGCCCTGGAGATCGAGGGCGTCGCCGCGGGGCCCGAGCGCGTGATGCGCGCGTGCGCGATTCGCGAGGCGTTCGAAGAGACCGGCGTGCTGATCGGCGTCGTCGATCCCGGTCCGCCGGAGCGGGTCGCTGCCGCGCGCGAGCGCCTGCTCGCCGGGGAGGTCACGTTTCCCGAGCTGGCGCGCGACTTCGGCTGGCAGTTCCGCGCCGACGGTCTCGAGTACTGCGGTCGCTGGGTGACGCCGCCGTTCGCGTACCGGCGCTTCGACACCTGGTACTTCCTCGCGCGCGTGCCGCAAGGGCAGGAGCCTCACATCATGTTCGGCGAGCTGGCCGAGGGCGAGTGGGTGCGCCCGCTGCAGGCGCTCGAGCGCTGGCAGCTCGGGCAGGAGACGTTCGCCGCGCCGATCCTCTACAACCTGATCGCGCTCGCCGAAGGCGAGCAGGACCTCGTGCCGCGCATGATCGCGGGCCCGGAGCGAGCCGGCAGCCCGCGCCGGATCGAGCTCAAATGGGGCGTCGTCTTGCATCCTGCCAAGACGCGCCCGCTGCCGCCCGCGACTCACACCAACGTGTATCTCGTCGGCGAGCAGGAGATGGCGATGATCGATCCCGGCTGCTCCGACCCCGAGGAGCAAGAGCGACTGTTCGCGTTGGTGGAGTTGCTGGCGGAGGATCGGCGCCGACTCAAGCTCGTGCTGTTGACGCACCATCATCCCGACCACATCGGAGCGGTGGAAGCCGTGCGCGCGCGATACCAGGTGCTGGTCGCCGGCCACGCGGAGACCGGCAAGCACGTGCGGCTCGACTTCAGCCTCGAGGACGGCGAGTTCGTGCCGCTGGTCCCCGGTGTCGGCGATTGGAATCTCCAGGCCGTGCACACGCCCGGCCACACGCGCGGCCATTTGTGCTTCTACCACGGGCGCACGCGTTCGCTGTTCACCGGCGATCACGTGGTCGGCGGCGGCGGCACCGTCGTCATCGATCCGCCCGAAGGCGATATGGCCGACTATGTGCGGTCGCTGGAGCGCGTGATCGAGATGCCGGTCGAGGTCATGTTCCCCGGGCACGGTCCGCCGCAGGGCGCCGCGAAACGCAGTTTTCGCTGGTTGCTGAAGCACCGGCAGGGGCGTGAGGCGCAGGTTCTGGCGGCGTTGGATGCGGAGCCGCATACGCTCGCCGCACTCGTCGAGCGTGCGTACCAGGACACGGCGAAGGAGCTGTGGCCCTATGCCGAGCGCTCGCTGCTCGCGCACCTGCTGAAGCTCGAGGGCGAAGGTCGCGCCCGGCGCGAAGGCGAGGGGTGGATGGTGGCCGCTAATCCGGATCGCCGCTGAACCCGATCCTGCTGCTCGCCGCGCTCGGCTCGGTGCTCTATGGGAGCGCGGACTTCTTCGGCGGCATCGCCGCGCGACGCGCGAGTGCCTTGGTGGTCACGTTCTTCAGCGGCTTCGCGGCGCTCGCCGTCGTTTTAGCGGGCGTCCCGTTCGTGGCGGGGGAGACGCGCAGCTCGGATCTTCTCTGGGCGACGTTGGCCGGTGCGTTCGGCGGCCTGGGCGCGATGCTGATCTACCGGGCACTCGCGATCGGACCGGTGAGCGTGGCGTCGCCCGTGCTCGGCATCACCGGCCTCGCGCTGCCGGTAATCGTTGGCGCTGCGCTCGGCGAGCGTCCGTCGCTGGTCGCGGTGGCGGGGCTGGTACTGGCGCCGATCGCGATCGTGTTGCTGAGTCGGAGCGGGAATGCCGATGATGCCGCGCACGACGGCGATCCGCGCCGCGTACTGATTCCGGCGCTCTCCGCAGGTGTGGTCGCGGGATTCTTCCTCGTCTTCATGGGGCGCATCCAGCTCTCAACTGTCCGCCCCCTACTTCCTCCACTCCGATAGCTTCGCGGTCTCGCCTGCGACAGAGACCAAGGCCTTGCCGACGATGTCCTGGTTCGCGTCATAGAACCGAAACCACCACAACGTCTCGGTCGGAGGGTTCGCCGATAGCATGACGGGAGAACTGCTCGAAGTCGACGTCGCGCTTTTTCGCCTCGCCGGTGGCGGGTGTCGCCTGAGCCAGACAAGACACGCGAACCAAGCGGTCTTCAGGGACCGCAGGCGTGCTCGTAGTCGACCTGGTGCAG
>DASQFU010000021.1:0-1644 GCA_035632955.1 Candidatus Limnocylindria bacterium | reverse complement strand
TTTATTTCGGCCGCTTGACCGCGACCGGATGCGATCAAAGCGGGACTTAGCGCTTGGGTCATCACCCCGATGGCATGAAATCTGACGGATTACGGGCATCGCTTTCCTCTGGTTCATCGCGTGATCCGAGCTTGATCGGCGACTGAGATTCATCCCTTTGGGGCGATGCGTGGTCGCGCCCCTCGCTGTAGCTTCGGCGCCATGACCGGGGTCTTGGGTAGTTGGAATGACGGGCCGGCGAAGCGGGCGGTAGTTGCCTTCGTCGAGCAAGCGGTGTCGCGGGTGCCGGTCGAGGAGCGCGTGGCGGCGTTCGACAACGACGGGACGCTGTGGTGCGAGAAGCCGCTGCCGATCCAGGCCGACTTCATCCTGCGCCGATTGTTCGAGATGGCGGAAGCCGATCCCGAGCTACGCGAGCGCCAGCCCTGGAAGTCCGCTCACGAGCGCGACTATGCGTGGCTGAGCAGGGTGATGGCCGAGCACTACGCGGGCGACGACACGAACGTGCGCACGCTCTTGGGCGGCGTCCTGGCCGCCTATGCGGGGATCAGTGTCGACGATTTCGAGGCGAAGTCCGACGCTTTTCTGCGCACGGCGCAGCATCCGACGCTCGGTCGCCCCTATCTCGCATGCGCGTATGCGCCGATGCTCGAGTTGCTCGGCTACCTGGAAGTCAACGGCTTCTCGAACTACATCGCCTCGGGCGGGGGTCGCGACTTCATGCGCCCGATCAGCCAGGAGGTGTACGGCATCCCGCGGGAGCGGGTGATCGGCAGCGCGTCGACGCTGGAGTACGCCGGCGACGATCGCGGCGGCACGATCACCCACAAGCCGGAGGCCGACTACCTCGACGATGGCCCACAGAAGCCGGTCCGCATCTGGAGCCGCACCGGCCGCCGGCCAATGCTCGCCGCCGGCAACTCCAACGGCGACATCCAGATGCTCGAGTTCAGCCACCACCAGGACAAGCCGTTCCTACCCCTGCTCCTCCTGCACGATGACGCCGAGCGGGAGTTCGACTACACCAGCGGTGCCGAGCAGGCACTGCAGAAGGCCGACACCGACGGCTGGACGGTCGTGAGCGTCAAGAACGACTGGGCCACCGTCTTCCCACCGGCCAAGGAGATATAGATGACCGAGCCATTCAAAGGCACCGTCAACGTCGACATCCGTGATTCGGTGCCGGATTGGTCACCGTTTGAGCCGCCGAGGGCGCCCGAAGGAGCGGCGAGTGTGGTCTACATCGTGCTCGATGACGTCGGCTTCTCGGCCATGGACTGCTACGGCGGACCGATTGAGACCCCGAACATCGACCGAATCGTCGGCGACGGCGTGCGCTACACGCAGTGGCATACGACGGCGTTGTGCTCGCCCACGCGATCCTGCCTTCTCACCGGGCGCAATCACACCCGCAACGGCATGGCCTGCATCACCGAATGCGCGAGCGGCTTTCCCAATGCCAACGGGGTGATCCCGCCAGAGAACGGCCAGATCCAGGAGATCCTCGGCCAGCAGGGCTGGAACACCTACATGGTCGGCAAGTGGCACCTGTGCCCGGAGGCCGAGATGAACCTCGCCTCGACGCGGCGCAACTGGCCGACCGGCCGCGGCTTCGAGCGCTTCTACGGCTTCCTCGGCGCCGAG
>DASQFU010000020.1:0-4426 GCA_035632955.1 Candidatus Limnocylindria bacterium | reverse complement strand
GTTGAGCCTCGAAGAACACCGCCCAGATATCACGGACACGTTCGCATCCCTCACCCCCCTCGGCGAAGAAGACGTGTTCGATCTCACCGAGCCCGACACGCATCACTTCGTGGCCAACGGCCTCCTCGTCCACAACTGCTCCGAGTTCGTCTTCCTGGACGACACCGCCTGCAATCTCGCGTCGATCAATCTCATGAAGTTCCTGCGCGAGGACGGCTGGTTCGACGTCGAGGGCTACCGGCACGCGAATCGAATCTTCTTCCTGGCGCAGGAGATCCTGGTCACGTTCGCGTCGTATCCGACCGAGAAGATCGCGCGGCGCTCGTACGAGTTCCGGCCGCTCGGTCTGGGCTACGCCAACCTCGGCACGGTCCTGATGGTGCAGGGCCTGCCCTACGACAGCGACGCCGCGCGCGCGTACGCCGCGTGCCTGACCGCGATCATGACCGGCGAGGCCTACGCGCTGTCCGCCGAGATGGCGTCCAGCAAGGGTCCGTTCGCGGGGTTCGCCGTCAACGAGAAGGCGATGCTCGACGTCATGCGCATGCATCGCGACGCCGCGCGCGCGATCGATACGACGCACTCGCCGCGCGAGCTGCGGGCGGCCGCGATCGAGGGTTGGGATCGTGCGGTGGCGATGGGCGCGCTCTACGGCTATCGCAACGCCCAGGCGACGGTGCTGGCGCCGACCGGCACCATCGGGCTGCTCATGGACTGCGACACGACCGGGGTCGAGCCCGATTTTGCGCTGGTCAAGTTCAAGAAGCTGGCGGGCGGCGGCTACTTCAAGATCGTCAATCAATCGGTGCCGACGGCCTTGCAACGGCTCGGCTACGACGATCCGGCGATCGAGCGGATCGTGCGGCACGCGATCGGCATCGGCAGCTTCGAAGGGGCACCCCACGTCAACCGCTCGAGCTTGTTCCGCAAGGGCCTGACCGAAATCGAGATCGATCACATCGAGCGGGCGCTGCCATCGATGCTCGACATCCGCTTCGCGTTCAGCCGCGGCATGATCAGTGACGAGACGCTGACGCGGCTCGGCGTGAGCCAGGCCGAGCGCGAGAAGCCGACGTTCAACGTGCTTCCCTATATGGGGTTTACCGACATCCAGATCGAAGAAGCGAACGCAGTCATCTGCGGCAGCCTGACGGTCGAAGGCGCGCCCGAGCTCCGCTCGGAGCACCTGCCGGCGTTCGATTGCGCCAATCGCTGCGGCCCGCGCGGGACGCGCTTCATCCCTCCGGTCGGCCATATCCGCATGATGGCGGCCGTGCAGCCGTTCATCTCGGGCGCGATCAGCAAGACCGTGAATCTTCCCCACGAAGCCACGGTCGAAGAGGTCGAGAACATCTACTTCGAGTCGTGGAAGGCCGGCCTCAAAGCGGTCGCGCTCTACCGCGACGGCAGCAAGCTGAGCCAGCCGCTCGCGACCGGCAAGAAGACCGAGACCGTCGAAGCGCCGAACCCGCCCAAGCTCCGCCGGCGCCGGCTGCCCAAGCGCCGCCACGGCTTCACTCAGGAGGCGCGGATCGGCGGGCACAAGGTGTTCCTGCGCACCGGCGAGTACGAAGACGGAACGCTCGGCGAGATCTTCATCGACATGCACAAGGAGGGTGCGGCGTTCCGCAGCATGATGAACTGCTTCGCGATCTCGTTGTCGATGGGCCTCCAGTACGGCGTGCCGCTCGAAGACTTGGTCGATCAGTTCGTGTTCACGCGCTTCGAGCCCCAGGGGCGAGTCGACGGACAAGAGAACCTGCGCGCCTGCACCAGCGTCGTGGACTACGTGTTCCGCGTGCTTGGGATCGAGTACCTGAGCCGGACCGATCTCGCGCACATCGTCACGGAGGACCTCAAAGGCGCACCGGCGACGTCCATGCACGCGACCGGACATCCCGTCGGCCGCGAGCACCGAGCCATCGGTGAAAACGGGGGCACCACGCCCGGAACGCAGACCGGGGAGACGAGCCGAACCGCCGGGACGCCCGCGACCGAGACGAACCGGATCGGGGGAACCGATTCAGCTGCAGGTCGCGCCAAATCGGAGCGGGCGCCGCTCGAAGGCGGAGCGGACGCCCTGTATGCGAAGTTCTCGGGCGATGCGCCGCTGTGCGGTATCTGCGGGCACATCACGGTGCGCAACGCGACCTGTTACAAGTGCATGAACTGCGGCAACTCGATGGGTTGTTCGTAAGCGTTCGCGACCGCCACGACACAACGGCGGGCGGGGCCTCGAGGCTCCGCCCGTCCGCGTCCCGCGGAATCACTCAATGATCACCGTATCCGCATCCACTTGATTGTTCGCCGTGTTGATCTCGGGCGTGCTGCCGCGGACCTCAACGCAAGCGCCGAAATAGTAGGTGTCGGGGGTTACGCCGGGGGGAACGCGGGGCTCCCTGGGAAGAATCGGTCCGATCAGTAGGTAGTCGGTTGGGAAGGGAGCAAAGACTCTCACAGCGACGACATGGTCGCTCGGGGTGAGAGTCGAGTCGGGCGACAGCACCAATTTCAATAGGACGGTGTCCGCTGTCGCCTGACCGATGTTGCTGAGCATCATCGCGTCATGGTCGAAAGACAACGTGTCGCCTTCTGCATAAGGACCAGCGTCTACAGAAAAGGCGCCAAGGGCGATCAACTCCATGTCGGGATGGCCGGTCGGAGCGACTGGAGACGGTCCTTCCCCGCACGAGACGCAAGTGAGCAAGAGCATTCCAACGCAGAAGACATGCGAATGCCGTATGAACATGGCGGTCGACCTCTCGAAATCTCGGCTCGGACTCACGGCGATCATTCCACGATGAGCGTCGCCCTGCCAACGGCCACGAAATGGGCTCCCATCGCCTCGGCGGTCACGTAGGTTCCGAGCAGACGACGCTCGTTGATGCCCCCTCGGGCTGAGACTTCAGCGCTCCAGCGGCGGTTGAGCGCGCGACCGAGCGGAGCCACGGCGGCGGCAATGTCTGGGCCGATCGGGACTCGGAGCGCCTCGCTGGCCGCGGATCGCAGCCGCTCGAGCGCTTGGGGCGGGACCTTCCCCAGGCGATCGCGCAGCGCTCGAGCGGTCTCCGGTGTGTAATGAAGATCGGGCACCGCGAGCGTGTGCGAAAGCGGATCGTATGCGGGCGTGCCACTCAGTTGCAGGGTTGCATGGGCGCTGCCCGTGACCTCGAGCGCCACGAAGATCCGGTGTCCCCTGCCGAACATGCGAACGCGCCGAAGATCGAGAGCGTCCCCGCCCACGCTCTCCGACGCCCAACGCTCCATGACGTCCTCGCTCAGGCTTTCGAACGGTACCTCGCAGTCGAACGCCACCTGGAAGTCGTCACCCGCCAGTCGCACGCGCGCGTCGGGCAGCGGCCAGGCGGCGGCCGCCCGTGGAGCACCCGATCGGATTCGAGGGGCAACCACCGCATGGACCTCGGCGACGATCGAATCCCCCCTTGTCACCAATGGTCCGGCCAGCACTCGCTGCACTCCGAAGTCGAGCCACAGTCCTTGACCTAGATCGAGCGGGGTTTGGAGCGCGCGCCATCCGGTCTCGACCACACGGCGTACGTGGTCGCTCCCAACGATGGTCGCTTCCACGGCCGTGGCCAGCGCCGGAACCATCCCGCGACTGATCGTATCGCTCATGACCCGTGTGAAGTTGATCCCCGGCGGTACGGGCTTACATCGCCGCGCGTGAATCGTTGGCGCGGATGCGGATCGGGCGTCGAGCTGCCAGTCGTCCCCCCAGCCGATCCGAGTCCAACAGCCGATCTCGCCGTCCAAGGGCTCCGTCCTCGACCCACAGGCGACCGGTTTGAAGCCGGGGCCGCGTGCGTCGAGCCAGTAGTGCACCGCGGCGCGGGCCACGAGCGTATCCCGGCGGGCTTCGAGTTGAATCGGATCGCGCCGCACGGAATAGCGAATCTCCAGCTCCGACTCGAACGGCACGAATCGGTCTCGGGTTCCCGCCGCGACCGGAACCTCTCGGTCGATTGCCTCCCGGATCGCGCGGAGAGGCACCGTCACCGGAATCCGAACGAAGGACTTCTCGAGATCTTGGCGGTCTGGCCGTAGGGTCGATGCAGGAGAGGGCGACCCGGGTGTTGGTGCCGCCCACCCGTGGGATCCCGCACACGCAAGCAACGCCAGGGAGGCGGCCACAAGTGCGGGGGCCACCGGCAGGTGGCCCCCGCGTTTCCTAAACGCTCGGCTTGGCGTCATCTAGCGGTAGATCGTTTTGACCTTTCCCCAGCTCTTCTTGTCCGTCGACGTGATCGGAGGGCAGTTGCTGCAGTTTGCGATGATCGTTCCTCCGAGCGTCGAGCACTGACCGGCGGGCAGCGGCTCGCAGATGTATGCCCCGGTCGCGTCCTGGTGGCAGCACAGTTCCTGGTTCGGGTCTGCGAGGACGTCCGGCACTTCCGGACCGTCCCCC
>DASQFU010000019.1:0-5361 GCA_035632955.1 Candidatus Limnocylindria bacterium | reverse complement strand
GGCCTGAAGCGGTATCCGCTCCATCCCGACGCGTTGATCGGAGCGCAGCGGCTGATCGAGACGCATCAACGGCGCGGGCGACTCGACCAGGCACGCCGGGCACGCCTCGAGGTCGCGTCGCGGTTCGTGCCGGCCAGCGCCTGGGCCAAGGCGCAGGCGTCGGATTCGGTGCGCTCGGCCGGCTCGCAGTTCGCCCGAGCGTCGTGGAAGACGGTCGCGCTGGAGCACCATCGCAAGGCGCGCGACGCGGGATCGCGCGACGATTGGCGCGAGGCGTTGCAGCTCTACCAGAAGCTGCTCTCGACCTGGCCCGAGGACGCCGAGGCTCCGGCGCTGCGGCTGAACGCCGGCGAGGCCAGCGCCCAGCTCGGCGAGTACCCGGCAGCGCTCGAGCACTACGCCGCCGCGGCCGCCACCGGCCGCGACAGCGTGGCGTCCCACGCGCTCTGGCAGCGCGTCGCCGTCACGGACGCCTGGTATCAGAGCACGCGTGCCGCCCGTGGCCGCGAGCGCACCGGACTCGGCAGCGACTCGCTGGGACGCGCCGTCATCACGGCCGGTGACGAGCTGCTCGACCGCTTCTCCGACCATCCCGAGAGCGGCAGCATTCTCTGGCGCCAGGCGAACCTGGCATTCGGGCATGGCTGGTTCGAGCGGGCCGCGAGCGACTTCGGCCGCATGATCGTCGAGCACCCGAAAGACGCGCGGAGTCCCGTGGCGGCCGGCTTACGCGCCGACGCTCTGTTCCGCACCGAGCGGTTCGAGGCGGCGGGAATCGCCTATGAAGAGGCGCTCACCGCGGCGCGGCGCGCCGGACTCGATTCGCTCGAGCGCCACGCGGCCGCCGCGATTCCGATCTCCTGGTACCGGCACGCCGAATCGGTCGTCGCCGCCGACTCGTCGAACCATGCGCAGCATGCCGCGCTGTTCGAGAAGCTGGCCACGCGCTGGCCTCAGTACGAGCATGCGCACGTGGCGCGTTACCGCGCCGGGCTCGCTTACCTGCGTGCGGGATCGGCCCGCGATGCCGTTCGCGTTCTGGAAGCCCTGATCCGCGACCATCCGAAGAGCGAATACGTTCAGGACGCGCACCTTCAGATCGCGCACGCCTGGGAAGCCGCCGGCGAGCGCGAGAAGGCGGCGCAGGCATACGCCGACTTCGCCGAGCGCTATCCGAAGGACGCGAGCGCCGGAGACGCGTGGCTCAAGGCCGCCGACCTGTTCGCCGCCGCGGGATCGGAGCCGAAAGCCGACGCGCTGCGCCTCACCTACATCCGAACCTTCCCGAACGACGTGGAAAACGCGATGGAGATTCTGGAGGGTCTCGGGCGCCGCGAGCTCGCCGGCATCGCACCCGGCCGGCCGATCTCCAGCCTCTTGATGGCTTCGGGCTCGTCCAAAACGGCGGCGGCATCCTCGCATCTCGCCGACTATCTGCGCCGCGCCGAGGCTCACCCGAAGCTGGCGTCGCCGAGCCTGCTGGCACAGGTGCGATTCCTCGAGGGCGAAGAGGCGAACACGGCGTACTCGGCCGCGCGCCTTCCGCAACCGCTGGAGAGGTCGATCCCGGCCAAGCAGAAGTTGCTCGAGAAAACGCTGGCGTCGTACCGGAAGGCCGTGGATCTCGGCGTTCCCGAGTGGGCGCACGCCTCGGCGTTCCGGATCGGCGAGGCACTGGTGGCCTTCGGGGAGGCGCTGGAGAAGAGCCAGCGTCCGGCCGATCTGACAGGGGACGACTTGGTCGCTTACGAGGACGTCCTGTACCGGCAGCGCGACGGCTTCTTCGACCGCGGCGAGGGCGTGTGGATGGAGTTGCTTCGCAGCCAGAGCCGGGAAGCGCAAGCCGACGAGTGGATCGCACGCACGCGGACGTCCTTGTGGGGACGTCTCGCCAATCGTTTCTATTTCCGTCCGGAAGTGGAGTTCCCTCTGGCCGCCGCGAGCCCGCCGGGACGCCTGCGTCCCGACTCGAAAGCCTCGGACACCGAATCGGCCACGGCCCGGGAAAGCCTCGGTACGGCGCCGGAGCGCACACCTGGAGCCCACCAACCGTGATGAACCCTCAGGCGTCGCATCCGTCCGCATCGGCCCGCGCCCTATCGGTTGCGTGCGGCGCGGCGCTCGGACTGCGCGGCCCGGCGCTGTGCGGCGCGGCGCTCGCCATGCTGCTGATCGCGTCGCTTCCGCTCGGCGGTTGCGGTCTCAGCGTCGTCGGGCATCGGCTCGATCCTTTCGGACGCTCGTCGAAGCCGCGCTCCGATTCGCAGCCGGCGGCGCCGGCTCCGGACCGGCTCGCCGAGGCGCGCGAGCAGTCCGCGCTGGCCCCGGCCGAGCCGTACTGGCCCTACCGGCTCGCCGAGCTCCAGGTGGCGACGGATTCGCTCGCGAGCGCGGAAGCCGCGCTGCAAACCTCGCTGCAGAGAAATCCGTCCTACACGCCGGCACTCGCGTTGCTCTCCAAGCTCCACTTCAAGGCTCGGCGCCATACGGAAGCGGTGCAAATGCTGGAAGCGGCGCGCGCCCGTCCCGGGGCGTTTCCGGACGGCTTCCCGGCGACGTTGCTCGCGGGACTTGCTCTGCACTACGAGGCGATGGGAGAGACGGAGCGCGCGCGCACCCTCGCCGGACAGATGGCGCGCCCGGACCTGGAGCGCGTCGGTTCCGCGCTCGTCTATCTGGAGTTGCGCGGCACGAATCCCGATACGGCGGCCGGGCTCGCGAAGTCGGCACTCGGCCGCGGCACGAACAGCGCCGTGAATCAGAACAACTACGGCATCACGCGCCTGCGCGCGGGAGACGCGGACGGGGCGCGGCGTGCGTTCCAGAAGGCGATCGAGCTGGACCCGGGGCTGCCCGGCCCCTACTACAACCTCGCGATTCTGGAGAAGTACTACGTGTTCGATGATCAGGCTTCGGCACGGTGGCTGGCGCTCTACCGGCAGCGGGCCACGGACGATCCCGATGGACTGGTGGAGAACGAAGGAGAGGCGGGTCCCGGCTCGCTCGCCGGCAGGAAGGACGCACCATGAGACGGCGCCTCGTAAGCATCGGGCTATCGACTCTGCTCCTCGCGTCGGTCGTGTGGGCGGCATCCGCGAAGGAGGGCAATCCGAAGCCTGCGCCATCACCGGCTGCGCCGGCGGCCGCGGATTCGGGTGTTGGAGCGCAACGCGCTCGTGCCGCGACGCCGCGTGCAGGGGCGCGCGCTGCCAAGGGAGACTCGGCGCGCTCGACCGCGGCGCGGAAACCGGCGCGGTCCGGCGACGCCGGCGCCCGCAGGCTCGACGAGATTCACATCGAAGGCGAGATCCCGGTGCCGCAGGTTCTGTTCATCACCGCCCGGGAGCAACGGCGCATCATGGATTTCAAGCACCGGCGCTTCCAGAAGACCGGCCGCGCGATCGGTGAGAGCACGGTGCTCCCCTCCCGCATCGCCGTGGTCGGGAACACAGCGCCAGAGCCTGGCAAAGGCTCTCGATGAATCTCGGCGGTCGCGAACCCGCGCCCCGCGCGCCCAGCGTTCGGCCGCCCCCACCCGAACGCGACGGAGCGATCGGCGCTCGGCCGCCCGCGCCTCCACGTGGCGACACGAGCACGCATCGTCCGCCGCAGCGGCCGACCCCCGTGCCGACCCTGAACCCCCCACCGCGGGTGCAACTCTCCGTCGTCCAGGGGACCCAAGGACGTCTGCTGCGGTCGATCGCGGCGCCTGTGCTCGATCGGATCGCGCTCCACCGGACGACCGACCGCTTGCTGCTGCGCGCGCTGGTCGTGGCCTCGGCGCTGCTGTGCGTGCTGTTCCTGATCGCGATCCCGCTCGTGCCGATCGGCAAGCGCGCGGTCACGCACGTGATCCTGCCGCCGCAGGTTTCCATCGTCGTTCAGCCGGAGCCCGAAGTGATTCCGGAGCAGATGCCGGAGAACGCAACGATGGTCGCGCCAGAGCAACTCGACGTTCGTCCGGCGCCGGCTTACGAGCCACCGCCCGAGCCCGCCCTTCCCGGCCGCCGCCACCAGCCGATCGAGCTGCCGCCCGACGCGGGCAAGGCAGGCCGCGAGCGCGCCGAGGCTGCGGCCGCGAAGCTGAAGGCCGCCACCGCATCGCTCGATAAGGCACTCGGCGGACTGTCGTCGGCGCTGCAGACGCCCGCTCCCAGTGCACCGGCGCCCAATCGCCGGCGGTCCCGCGACGTGCGTTCCGGCCGGTCCGACGGCGAGCTGGCTTCCGTTCCGACTGGCTCCGCCGGCAGCGGCGCCTCCGTCGACCTGGATCGCTCTGTCGTGCAGGGCGCGCGGCTCGCGATCGGCACGCTGTCGGCGCCGGCGGCGGAGTCGAGCGAGCCGTCGGCTACGAGTGTTGGCAGCGGCGCCGCACCCGGCATCTACCGAACCAATGCTTCGCTCCTCGCGGTCATCCAGAAGTATGCCGCCGGCATCCAGTACTGCTACGAGAACGAGCTCAAGCGCGACGTCAGCCTGCGAGGCAAGCTGGTGGTCGCGATCACGGTGGCGGCATCGGGCCGGGTCCAGGAAGCCACGGTCGTCGACAACACCGTCCGTTCGCAGCGGCTCGAGGCTTGCGCGCTCTCGCAGATCAAGGACTGGAAGTTCCCGCCGATCCCCGAGGGGGCGACGACGTTCCAGGCCCCGTTCGTGTTCACGCCGCCGAACTGAGCGCTCGAGGACAAGCGCGGCGACCAGTCCGGCCCTCCTTGGCATCTGATCGTATCCGTACCTGCACTCGCACCCCTACCTTCGGGCGGACTCCCTAAGCACCGTCTATTCACCGCCACCGGACGTCGAGCTGCTCTGCCTCTTCCAGTGCCGCTCGGTCGCGCTGAGGCGCCTGTCCGAAGAGGCTGCCTTCAAGCGCATCCGCGCGGCGCGCACGGCACGGCAGTTCCCTGCCGTCTTCGACGCTCTGGCCGACGGCCGGCTGCATCTGAGCGCCGTGGTCCTGCTGACGCCGCACCTAACCGAGGAGAATGCTGACGAGCTCTTGGCGGCCACGGCGCACAAGACCAAGTCCGAGATCGAGAAACTTCTGGCCGGGCGCTCCCGCCCCCCGACGTGCCGGCCCGGGCGCAGCTCATCTCATCACCGTTCGCACCCGGACTCGGCTTGGGGGACAGCTCGGAGCAACTGGCCCCGGGGCCAGTTGAGGCATTCACCGAGCAACGCGCCCCGGGGCGTGTTGAGACATTGACAAGGCCGCCGAAGGTGCTCCGTACGAAGCGCGACGTGCTGCCGCGCTGTGCGAAACCATTCCCGACGCCTCGCTCGAAGAGCGAGTGCGGGTCGCCCTGTCTTACTCCCATCCGAAACTCCCTTCCCAGGGGCGCGCCGCGACCAGCCCGGCTT
>DASQFU010000018.1:0-8371 GCA_035632955.1 Candidatus Limnocylindria bacterium | reverse complement strand
GCCGAGCGCGAGCCACGAGACGCCGGCCCAGTACCGGGCCTCGGGCTTGCGTGCCGGATGGAGTCGGGCCGCCGCGCGGGCGAAGGCGTTCGCCGCCTCCCGGTACTCGGCGCGTGCGAAGTGGAGTTGTCCCAACGCCATTGCGGCCTCGGCGCTCTCGGCGGGGCGCGTCCGATCGGCCTCCAGCCGTTGCAGCACGGGTGGCAGGCTGTCGGTCGGCTCGGTCGAGAGAACCGTGCGCAGTGCCGGCGTTTGGGCCTGAGCGGGAACCGCGCCGGCCGCGATCGCACACACCCCAACCAGGGTCACGACTCTGAGCAGCCTCGTTGTCTTCATGGTTCGGCCAGAATAAGCGCGCCGGGCCACTTTGTCAGCCAACCGGGCAAACAACGAACCGGACGGGATCGCTCCCGCCCGGTCTGGTTCGCATATCGCTGGCGACTATTCGTCGGCGATCTCGTCCTTCGCCTTCCCCGAGCTCTTGACCGGCTCGGGTTCTTCGACGGGAGGATTGGCCGCGATGTTGGCGCGCACCTGGTTGCGCCGCGAGGTCCATTCGGCGAGCGCGATGTCGTCCTGCTCCGAGAGCCAGGACTTCACGCTCAGGATCAAGCGGTGGTTCGGAACGTCGACGCGCGTCACCTTCATGGTCAGAGTCTCGCCCTGCTCGAAGGCGTCGTTCGGACGCTTGAGATCGTCGATGCCGAGCTGCGAGAGCGGCACGAAGCCTTCGATGCCGCTGCCAAGATCCACGATCGCGCCGCGGTCGAACAGGCGATTGATGGTTCCGTTCAGCTCCATCCCCGGCGGGAACTGCTCCGCCAACAACGGCCACGGATCGTCGCTCACCTGCTTGAGGCCGAGGCTGATGCGGCGGTGCTCCTTGTCGATCGACAGGATAACGACCTCGACCGACTCGCCCTTCTTCAGGACTTCGCTCGGATGTGCGACGCGCTTGGTCCACGACATGTCGGAGACATGGACCAGACCGTCGATGCCCTCTTCGAGCTCGACGAACGCGCCGAAGTTGGTCAGGTTGCGCACCTTGCCCTTGACCCGCATGCCGGGCGGGTACTTCTGGTCGAGCGTGAGCCACGGATCCGGCTCCACTTGCTTGAGGCCGAGCGAGATCTTCTCGTTCGCCTTGTCGACCTTGAGCACGACCGCCTCGATCACGTCGCCGATGTTGACGATCTTCGAGGGGTGCCGCACGTGGCGGGTCCACGACATCTCGGAGACGTGGATCAGGCCCTCGACACCCTTCTCGAGCTCGACGAATGCGCCGTAATCGGTGATCGACACGACCTTGCCCTTGAGCCGGTCACCGACCTTGTACTTGTCCTCGACGCCTTCCCACGGATAGGCCTCGAGCTGCTTCAAGCCGAGCGAGATGCGCTCCTTCTCGGGATCGAAGTTGAGCACCTTCACGCGCACCTTGTCGCTGATCTTGACCAGCTCCGAGGGGTGGCCGACGCGGCCCCACGACATGTCCGTGATGTGCAGCAGGCCGTCGATGCCGCCGAGGTCGACGAAGGCGCCGAAGTCGGTGATGTTCTTGACCACGCCTTCGCGGATCTGATCCTTCGCGAGATCCTTGAGGATCGCGGTCTTCATCCGGTCGCGCTCTTCCTCGAGCACGGCGCGGCGCGACACGACGATGTTCCGGCGCCGTTTGTTGAGCTTGATGATCTTGACCTGAACCGTCTGGCCGAGCAGCGGATCCACGTTCTGGACCTGGCGGAGCGCGATCTGCGAGCCGGGCAGGAAGGCTTCCACGCCATAGAGGTCCACCACCACGCCGCCCTTGATCTTGCGCACCAGTTTGCCCTCGACCACCTCGCCCTTATCGTGCGCTTCCTTGACCTTGTCCCACACGCGCACGAAGTCGGCGCGCTGCTTGGAGAGCACGACCAAGCCATCCTGGTTCTCCATCTTTTCCAGGAACACGTCGATCGCGTCGCCGACCTTGATACTGGAGGGATCAGGGAACTCGGAGAGAGCGATCACGCCTTCGCTCTTGAAGCCGACGTCGACGAGCACTTCCTTGTCGTCGACAGCGAGCACGGTGCCGCGAACGATCTCGCCTTCGCCAATCGAGCGCAGGGACTCCTCGTAGTAGCCGAGCATCTCCGCGCGCAGCTCGGGGCTGATTCCTTCTTCCTCGTCGTCGTCGTAGAACGTCTTGGCCGGGGTCTTGGCCCGCGCCGGCATTTCCGCCACGGGGTTGAGGGTCCGTTCAGTGGTGTCCAACATGGATCTGAAGCCTCCTGTCGATGCTTTGGGCGATCGAATGCGGTGATCGAGGTGGAGCGCGCCTAGCCGGACGCCGCCCCGTATGAAGCTGCCGTCTCCTGACCGGTTTTGAGGATCGCGATCTCCCGCATCACCGCGTCACCGATGCTCTGGTAGAGCGCGCGACCCGGCGTCGGATCGGTCTCCGGACCGGCCAAATCCCTCCAATGTCGCGCCGGACCGAACCAGATCCGTACGCGGGTCCTACGAGTCCACCAGCTTCTCGGCCGATTGCTGCCCGAGATGTAGCACGGCAGGATGGGAACGTCGGCGTTGACCGACAGCATCCCCACTCCGGGTCGCGCCGGATGCAGCTCGCCGTCCTTCATCCGGGTGCCTTCCGGAAACATGAGAAGGCCGGCGCCGCTCCGCAGCTTCTCCATCGCTCTCGACATTCCGCTCAAATCGGCGACGCCGCGCCGAATCGGAATGGCGTTCACCGATCGGATCAGCGCGCCGAGCACCGGAGCCTTGAACAGCTCTTCCTTGGCCAGGAAATACATGTCCCGAGGAAGAGCGGATCCAACCAGCGGCGGGTCCCAGAACGAAATGTGATTGGCCGCGACGACCAATCCCCCGCTGCGGGGAACGTGACGGCGGCCGCGCACTTCCCATCCGGTAAGCCCAAAGCAACCGGAGGTAAAATGCCGGACGGCACTATAGTACGCGCTCACCAGATCTCCTAATTGCCTGGCCCTGGCCGCTCGCCACCCTCGGGAGCACGGCCGGTGAGCGGCGCCTGACCTCGCTCCGCCTCGAGGTCCCGCATCGCCTGGGGGCAGTCCGGATGCGAGCGCACGACAGCGAGCACCGCGCCGATCTGCCGCTCCACGTCCATCCCCGTCGTGTCGATCACGGTTGCGCCGGGGGGCGCCATCAGCGGGCTCTCGGCGCGGTTGCGATCGCGGTCGTCGCGCCGCTCGAGCTCGTCGGTCACCTGGTCGAGCGGCACCGGGATGCCCCGGCGCTCGAGCTCGCGATACCGGCGGCGCGCCCGGGCGCCGAGATCCGCGTCGAGGTAGATTTTCACCTCGGCATCGGGAAAAACGACGGTGCCGAGATCGCGTCCCTCGGCCACCAGAGGACCGCGTCCGCGCAGCCCGCGCTGGATCTCGATCAAGCGGCGCCGCACCGCGGGCTGAGCGGCGAGCCGGGACGCCAGCTCGCTGATGGCCGGCGTGCGGATCTCGCTGCTCACGTCGACTCCGTCGAGCCACACTTTATGGCGGTCGGGCGAGCCCGAGAGATGAAGCTGCGTGCCGCGCGCGCAGCGCTCCACGGCGTCGAGATCGTCGGGCGGGACGCCGCCGTTCTGCACTTTGACGGCGAGCGCCCGATACAGCGCTCCCGTGTCCACGTAGAGGAACCCGAAGGCGTGCGCGACCGCGCGGGCGGTCGTGCTCTTGCCCGCGGCCGCGGGGCCGTCGATCGTGACGACGAAGCTCATGTGCGAGTGCTCGCCGGGGCCGGATCGTCCACGTGGCCGCCGAGCGCCGCCAGGGTCCCCGCGAACAACGGATACGACGTGGCGATCGTCGCGCGATCCTCGATCGTCACCGGGCCCTCCGAGAAGGTTCCAAGCACCGCGCAAGCCATGGCGACGCGATGGTCGGCATGCGCCGCGACCACGCCGCCGCGCGGCCGGCCACCGGCGATGATAAGCCCGTCCGGCGTCTCCCGCGCCGCTGTCCCGAGCGCGGAGAGGTTCCCGGCCATCGCCGCGAGCCGGTCGCTCTCCTTGACTCGCAGCTCCTCCGCCCCTCGCAGCGTGGAGACGCCCTCGGCACTCGCTGCCGCCACCGCCCACGCCGGCACTTCGTCGATCAGCCGCGGCAGCCATTCGCGCGGCACATCGAAGGCACGCAATCGCTCCGGACCGGTCACCGTCACCTCGCCATAGGGCTCGCCCGAGTCGGTCGGCTGCGGACGCCGCGTCACCTTGGCCCCCATGGCTTCGAGCACATCGAGCAGACCGGTGCGGGTCGGATTCAACCCGACGCCCACGGCGGTGACCGAAGCGCCCGGCGTCGCGGCCGCGGCGGCGAGGAAGAACGCCGCCGCCGAGAAGTCTCCGGGCACGCGCATCGCGGTCGCCCGCAGGCGCACGGGCCCCTCGACCTCGAGCGTCACGCCCCGATCCGCTCCCTCAGCGACGCGAACCGGCGCGCCGAACGCCGGTAGCATGCGTTGCGTGTGGTCGCGCGCCGGCACCGGCAGCTCGAGACGCGTCACGCCGGCGGCGTAGAGGCCCGCCAGCAGCAGCGCCGAAGCGACCTGGGCGCTCGCCACCGGCAAGGCGTAGTGGATCGGCTTCAGTTCGCCGCCCTGGACCACGAGCGGCGGATAGCGATCCTGATCGCGCGCCGAGAGACGCGCGCCCATGCGTCGCAAGGGCTCGACGATGCGGTCGACCGGGCGACGGTGGAGCGAGGCGTCGCCGGCCAGAACGGAGAGGAAGGGCTGGGCGGCGAGCGGCCCGGCGAGCAGCCTCAGGGTCGTGCCCGAGTTTCCGCACTCGAGCACGCGGTCGGGCTCCCGCAAGCGCATGTCGAGCCCACGCAAAGTCACGCCGTGCTCGTGTCGCGTCACCGGCACGCCGAGTGCGGCCAGACACGAAAGCGTCGCCTCGCAATCGAGACCGGGATTCGGCTGCTCGACCCGAGTCTCCCCTTCCGCCAGACCGCCGAGCAAATAGGCGCGGTGGGTGATGGACTTGTCGCCGGGGGGCGTGAACCGGCCGGTCAGCGGGCCGCCCGGCCGGACGGTGAGCTGCGCGCTCGGGCGTTCCCTCACGGCGAGGTCCCGCCGGTCGCGCAGCGGGCACGGCCGGTGGCGGACGAGGCGCCCACGCGCTCCTAGTGAACGGTGCGGCGGGTCCTGGCCGCCTTGCGGCGGGTGCCGGAGCGGGCCGGGGTCCGGCTCGAACGAGTGGTGGTGGCGGTGGTGGTGCGGGTTCGCGAGGTGCCGTTGCGCCGGGTGGTGCGGCGCGCCGGAGCCACGGCCTGCCGCAGCGCATGGAGGTTACGCCAGGTGACGAAGTCGTCGAGCAGCCGCCGGTCGGGCTCTTCGAGTCCGATGAAGCTGCAGGCCATCTGGAACTGACGCTCCTTCGTGCGCGATGACGCGGACATGCAGCGCACGACGACGCCGTCGCATTTGAGCAGTCGTTGCGCGCCGCGGCGACCCGGGACCGACGGCAGCACGATCGTAAGCGCCACCTTGGAAAGCGGGGCGAGGTAGTTGGGCGAGTAACAGTAGACGCCGCTGGCGGAGATGTTCTCGCTCTCCGTGACGATCTGCGTCAGCTCTCCGTCGGCGGGCGGTGCTTCCACCCGCATGCTCAAATGCGCGTCGGCGCGGGCTTCCCGGCGCCGTTCGGTCCGGCGCCCCGTCTTTTTGAGCGGCATCATCTCCTCCTGTGATGACGACGACCACGACCACGACGTTCGGGACCTTCGATCGCGAAGTCGCTCTCGCGCGCCGGTACGTCCACCTTTGCGACCGTGATCCGGATGCGATCGCCCAACGTGAAGCGGCGGCGTGAGCGTCGACCGGTCAGGCGAACCCCTGAGGCGTCCAGCAGGAAGTGATCGTCGAGATAGAGCGACACACGAACGAAGCCCTCGACCGGAGCGTCGTCGAGCTCGACGAAGAATCCCTGCGGGATCAGGCCGGTGATGATACCCGATGCCTGCTCTCCGAGTCGCCCCTCCAGATACCGCAGGCTCTTGACGCGGATCGCCTCGCGCTCCGCATCGGTCGCGTTCTGTTCCGTGGCGCTGGAGAGATCCCCGAGACGCTCGAGCGCCACGGGATCCCACGCCGCGCTGCGGCGCTGGTACAGCCATTCACGCACGCGCCGGTGATTGTGCAGATCGGGATAGCGACGGATCGGCGACGTGAAGTGGCAGTAGTCCCGAGTGGCGAGCCCGAAATGCCCGACGTCGCGGTCGAGGTAGCGCGCCCGCGCCAGCGAGCGCAACACCAGACGATGGAGCAAGCGGCGCCGCGGCGGATCGAGCTTGACGGCGAGCAACGCCTGCAGCGCCCGGGCCGGCTCGGAGACGTCGCCGAGGCGCGGCAGGCCCAGAGCCTTGAGCATCAGGTCCAGCTCGGCGAGCTTGCGCCCGGATGGCGAGTCGTGAATCCGGTACAGGATGCCGCCCCGCCGCTTCGTGCCTTCGAGGCCGACGCACCGGTTCGCGAGCAGCATGAACTCCTCGATCAGCTCGTGGCTCTCCAGGTGCGGGCGGCGCTCGATCCGGATCGCCACGCCGCTCGAATCCACGATCGCTTTGACCTCCGGCACGTCGAGGTCGAGCGCTCCGGCGGCGAGGCGACGACGGCGCAGCGCCCGCGCGAGCCCGCGCAGGACCTCGAGTGTGCTCTGCACCTCGGGCGCGAGGCTCTGCTTCCCGTCGAGTGCCCGCTGGACCTGGCCGTAGTCCAGGCGGTGACGGCTGCGGATCACGCTTTCCGCGAACTTCCAGCCATGCAGCCGCCCGCTCGCATCCAGTTCGCACAGCACGGACAGCGTCAAACGATCGCGATCGGGACGCAGCGAGCACAGGTCGGACGAGAGATGCTCGGGCAGCATCGGCACGACGCCGCCCGGCAGGTAGCAGCTCGTTCCCCGCCTCTGCGCTTCTCGGTCGAGGGCCGAGCCCGGAGTGACGTAGTGCGAGACGTCGGCGATGTGGATGCCGACTTCGTGGCGGCCATGATCGATCGGCCGCAGCGAGAGTGCGTCGTCGTGGTCGCGCGCGTCCTCGGGATCGATCGTGAACGTGAGCGGGTCCCGCAGGTCGAGCCGCCCGCGCCGCTCGCGCGCCATCGGCTCCTGGAACGCCGCGGCCTCCGTCTGGACGGCGCGCGGAAACGCGGCGCGCAGGCGGAACTGTGACATGACGGCGTGCTCGTCCCACTCGGGACGATCGTCTGCCCCCAGGACCTCGACGAGAACGGCGGGCCCGTCGTCGGGGACCTCGGCGATGCAGTAGTCGCCGTCTTCCGGGGCGTGCGAGCCACTCCATACCAGCTCGCGCCGTCCGCCACGCCAGCGGCGGGCCGGATCGAACACCCATCGCCCGCGAAGCAACTCCGCCCGGCCGATGAGCCGGATCGGTTCCTCCGCGGGTCGAGGGGTGGGGCTAGCGGATGCGCTTCTTATGGCGGTTCTTGCGCAGGCGCTTCTTGCGTTTGTGGGTCGCGATCTTCTTGCGCTTGCGCTTCTTTCCTGAGCCCATCCGTTCTCCTCGTGCCTAGGCGCTGGTCCCGACCGGCTCGGGGGTCGGAACCTCGTCCATGATCAGAGCTTTCAGCTCCTTGCTGGGCTTGAACACCGGCACGAGCTTGGCCGGGACCATCACTTCCGAGCCGCTGCGAGGGTTGCGGGCCCGCCGCGCCCGCCGCTCGCGCACCTTGAACGTGCCGAAGCCGCGGATCTCGAGGTGCTGACCGTCGCTGAGCGCGCGGCCGATGGCATCGAGCAGGCCATCCACGATTACCGCCGTGTGATTCTTGGAGACGCCGGTGCGGGATGCGATTTGTTCCACCAGGTCAGCCTTGGTCATGGTCGCTCCTCCGCCTGAGACGCTGGGGTCAGTCTCTGCGGCACGCGCAGTCCGCGGAGCCACAAGGTCCAGGCGGAGACGCCGGCGCGTGCGTGCGGCCGACCGCGAACGCGGACAGTCGCCGCTCACCCGTCGCGCCGCATTGCGGGCAGGACGGGAGCATGCGCTCCGTGTGGTTCACCAGAACCTCGTAGTGCTCCTTGCACGCGGTGCAGCGATACTCGTAGATCGGCATCCGTTTCGTTCTCCGATGGGTCGGCGCCGCCAATCTAACACGACTCGCGCGCCGCTGTCTCATGCCGGCGGCGGGGCGGCATGCTCGACGTGGTCCACGATCCCGACGATGACGGTCCGCACCGGGCCGCGGGGCCGCGCCAGCACCTGCCCGGCGCTGTTGCCTTCGTCGACGACGAGCACGTGATCGCCGACCCCCGCATCGACCGCATCGACCGCGATCGACGTGCGGCCAGTTGGCTTGCCTTCGGGCGTCAGCGGCTGGACGAGCA
>DASQFU010000017.1:0-16972 GCA_035632955.1 Candidatus Limnocylindria bacterium | reverse complement strand
GAAGACGCGGACTTGCAGTCCCTGCTTCATGTGATGGATCAGGAAGGGCCGGAGGCTCTCCTGGCACGGCTCGAGGGCGAGATGCTGGACGCGGCGCGCAAGCTCGAGTTCGAGCGCGCAGCGTTGTTGCGCGACCGGATCGACGAAGTGCGTTCGACCCTGGCGGTCGCCGCCAAATTGGGAGTCGGCGCCGCGACCGGAGACCTGCTGCGCCAAGCGCGGCGCGGGCCACGCAAAACCAAGCGCCGGTTCGGATCGGGTCGCTGACCATGCTCGAGGCCGTCGCGCTGCCGCTCGTCAAGTGGGCGCTGTCCGAGGACGTGGGCAGCGGCGACATCACGACGCTCAACACGCTCAAGCCCGGTGTCGGCGCGCGCGCGGTGATAGTGATCAAGGAGCCGGGGGTCGTGGCGGGCGTGGAGATGGCGCGCCTGACCTTTCGCGAGCAGGATCCCGGCTTGCGCTTCGAGACCCTGGTGCCGGACGGCAGCGCGGTCGAGCCGGGGGTCGCGGTGGCGCGCGTTTCCGGCTCGGCGGGCAGCATCCTGATCGCCGAGCGCACGGCGCTCAACTTCCTGCAACGGCTGGCCGGAGTCGCGACCCTGACCCGGCGCTACGTCGATCGCGTGCGCGGCACGAAGGCGACGATTCTCGACACGCGCAAAACGACCCCGGGCCTGCGTTACCTCGAGAAGTACGCGGTGCGCATGGGCGGCGGACAGAATCACCGGTTCGCGCTCTGGGACATGTACCTGGTCAAGGACAACCACATCCGCGCCGCCGGCGGCCTGACCGCGGCGATCGATCGCATTCAGCGCACGCGCCAGGACGTGCCGCTCGAGGTCGAGGTCGAGTCGCTGGCTCAGCTCCAGGAAGCGCTGCGACCGGAAGTGGACCGCATCCTGGTCGACAACCGCCCGGTCGAGGAAGTCGCCCGCGCGGTCGAAGAGGTTGACCGCTGGTTCCGTTTGCATCCGGCGGATTCGCGTGCGATGCGCAAAGGTGCGCGCCGCTGGCCCGAGGTCGAGGTGTCGGGCGGTCTCTCGCTCGATAACGTGCGCGCGTACGCGCAGACGGGCGCGGACTACCTCTCGGTCGGCGCGCTCACGCATTCGGCCCCGGCGCTCAATTGCAGCCTGGAGATCGAGGAAGTTGGCTGACGCGTTCGATCGCGCCCGTTTCGCCGCTCACCTCGCGACCCGCCGGCTCGGTCGCACCCTGATCGCGCGCGCCGAAGTCGAATCGACGAACGACGTGGCGTGGGACGCGCTGATGCAGGACGCGCCCGACGGCACGACCGTGGTCGCGGACGTCCAGACGCGTGGGCGTGGCCGGCAGGGCAGGGGCTGGCACACGGCGCCGGGTCGTGGGCTGGCGCTGTCCATTGCACTGGTTCAGGGTTGCGAGCGGCTGCAGATCGGCGTTCTGCCGCTGGTCGCCGGGCTCGCGCTGGCGCGCGGGCTGGACGGCCTCGGCGTCGCCACGCGACTCAAGTGGCCGAACGATCTGCTGGCCGGCGCAACCGGGCGCAAGCTGTCGGGCATTCTGTGCGAGTCGCGGCGCCTCGCGAACGGGGACGACGCCGCCGTGATCGGCGTCGGCGTCAACGTCTCGCAGTCGGACGAGGATTTTCCGACCGAGCTGCGCGTCACCGCGACGTCGCTCGCGATCGAAGGCCGTGCGGCAGACCGCGAAACGGTGGCCGCGGCATTCCTGAACGCGCTCGAACCGCTATGGCACGTCGTGCAGGAAGGTGGGCGTGAGCCGGTCATCGCCGCGTGGAAGGAGCGCGCGGCGTTCTGGGGCGAGGCCGTGACGGTGCGCACGCCGAGCGGCCCGGTGACCGGCGTCGCGCGGGACCTCGATCCCAGCGGCGCGCTAGTGCTCGAGCTCGCCGGCGGTCGCCGGGTCACGGTTTGGGCGGGCGATCTCGAGGCGGGTCCGGTCGAGGGCCGCCGGTGAGCGAGCGCGCGGATCCACGTCAAACCGGCGAGATGCCGTTTCTCGCGCACCTCGGCGAGCTGCGGCGGCTGCTGATCCAGGTGGTCGCTGCGTGCGCCATCGGTGCGATCGGCGGCTGGCTGCTCGCGCCGCGGGTGCTCGAGGACATGATCCGGCGGACGGTCGGTCAAGCGATCGTGCTTTCGCCGCTCGAGGCGTTCAACGAGCGCTTCAAGCTCGCGCTGATTCTCGGCCTGATGCTGGTCGCGCCGTACGTCTTCTATCGGATCTGGAACTTCGTCGTCCCCGGCCTGATGCGCCGCGAGCGTTCGCTGGTGCTGCCGATGGTGATGGGGTCGATGGCGCTGTTCGGAGTCGGCGTGTGGGTCGCGTACACGTACGTCACGCCCCTCGTCATCGGCGTGCTCCAGGAGTTCCTGACGCCGAGCATGAAATCGCAGATCCGGTTGGGCGACCTGCTCGGATTCGTGTACAACCTGGCGCTCGCATGCGGTCTGGTGTGCCAGCTTCCCCTCGTCACCATGACGCTGACGGCGATCGGGCTGGTGACTCCCGGAGCCCTGTTGCGGCAATGGCGCTATGCTGTGGTCGCCGTGTTCGTGGTGAGCGCGCTGATCACCCCCGGGGACGTGGTCACGGCGCAGATCATCCTCGGCGTTCCGCTGGTGGCGCTTTACTTCCTGAGCGTGGGACTCTCCTGGCTCGTGGCCCGGCGTCGTCGCGAGGATGCGGGCGACATCGGAGAGGAGGACTCGAGTGCCTAAACGCGCGACGCGCGCTGCAACGAGTGCGAAGGCGGTAGCCCGACAGGCGCCGCGCCGACCGACTCGCACGGCCCGCCCTCAAGAAGTGGTGGCGGTCGACGTCGGCAACAGCGAGACCGTCGTCGGTCTCATGCGCGGCCGTGAGGTCGTGCGCGCGTGGCGACTGACCAGCGGGCGCATGACCAGCGACGAAGTCGGGTTGCAGTTGAATGCACTGTTCGATGCAGGCTCCGCGCGGCGCGGCGCCGTGCTGTGCTCGGTCGCGCCATCGTTGACCCTGGCGTGGGCCGAGGCGCTCGAGCGCGTGACCGGGAGCCCGCCGGTCGAGATCAACGTCACGACCGCCAAGAGCCTGCCGATCCGCTATCACGATCGCAGCGCGGTCGGCGCCGATCGGATCGCGAACGCGGTCGCGGCGCGCCGGCTGTACGGAACGCCGGCGATCGTCGTCGATCTCGGCACCGCGACGACCTTCGACTGCGTCTCGCTCCAGGGCGCGTACCTCGGTGGAGCGATCGCGCCGGGCGTGGTCTCCTCGTCGGAGGAGCTGTTCCGGCGCGCCGCACGTCTGCCGCGTGTCGAGCTGCGGCGGCCCGCACGTGCGCTCGGGCGATCGACCGAGGAATCGCTGCAGGCCGGCGTGCTTTGGGGCGCCGCCGGGCAGGTCGACGCGCTCGTGCGCCGGCTCGCGCTCGAGATGAAGGGCACCCCGCACGTGATTGCGACCGGCGGACTTGCCAAGCTGATCGCGCCCGAATGCGAAACCATCAACCGGGTCGACGAACATCTGACGTTGAAGGGAATGGCGCTGCTCTGGGAGGAGAACGCGTGATTCGAGGCAGGACCCAGGCCTGGGTTGTGTTCGCCGGGCTGATCGTGTCGCTAGTCGCGACCGAACACGTGATGGGACCACGGACCAGCGGGGCGAGGTCGGTTGAGCCGTGGTTCAAGCAATTCGAGAAACCGGAGCGGCTACGGTCCGACCTCATGCGGACGGTCTCGAGATTGGCCGATCCGAAGCTCGAGGGCCGCGGTATCGGCACGACCGGCATCGACTCCGCAGCCACTTACATCGCCGGCCTCATGCGTAGCATGAGCTTGCTGCCGGGTGGCGACGACGGCAGCTACTTCCAATCTTTCGAGGTCACGACCGGGGTCGCCGTCGGCGAGCCGGGCGGCATCAGCGTGGGGCGCCAGCGGTTCGCGGTCGGAGACGATGTTCAGCCGCTCGGCTTCTCCGCCAACGGAACGCTCAAGACGCCGGTCGTGTTCGCCGGCTATGGCATCACGGCGCCGGGGTTCGACTACGACGACTACGACGGCATCGACGTGCGTGACAAGCTCGTGCTCGTCCTCTCGCAGGAGCCGGGAGAGATGGACTCGACGAGCCGGTTTAACGGCAACGTCAACACCGCACATGCCGAGCTGCGCACGAAAGCGATCAACGCGCGAGAGCACGGCGCGTTGGGACTCCTGATTGTCGACGGGCCGCGTCATCACGTCGGAGAACCGTTGCGAGCGCCGCGCGCCGACGGCGCCGGTTACATGACGAGCGGCGTGCTTGCGGCGCGGGTGTCCGGAAGAGTCGCCGACGCTCTGTTGCACTCCTCTGGCGCGACGCTCGCCGGCCTGCAAGACGTGATCGATCGTCACGAGCGTCCTCACCCGCTCGCGCTGCGGGATTCCGTGACGATGACGGTCACGCTCAAGCGCACGCGCGCCAAGACCAGCAATGTCGTGGGATGGATTCCCGGGCAGGACACGTCGCGCACGATCGTCATCGGCGCTCATTACGATCATTTAGGCTACGGCGGCGAAAGCTCGCTCGCGCCGGATGCGCGGCAGCCCCACGTCGGAGCCGACGATAACGCGTCCGGCGTGGCCGTGATGCTCACAGTCGCGGCGCATTTCAGGGGCTGGGGAATCCAGCCGCGCCACAATCTCGTCTTCTGCGCCTTCACCGGCGAGGAGAGCGGGTTGCTCGGCTCGGGTCACTTCGTCGATCAGCCGACGCGCCCACTCGAGACGATCGAAGCGATGATCAACTTCGACATGGTGGGACGCCTGCGTGACCGCAAGCTGCTGATCATGGGCGCGGGCACCGCGGCCGAGTTCCCCCGCCTTCTCGAGCACGTCAACCGAACCTATCCGGGTGGTCCGACTTTCGATCTCAAGACCGCGAGCGACGGCTTCGGGCCGAGCGATCACACGTCGTTTTACAAGCGCAAGGTACCGGTGCTGCACTTCTTCACCGGCGCCCATGCCGACTACCACAAGCCGACTGACACGCCGGACAAGCTCAACGCCGAGGGCATGCGGCTTGTGAGCGCGTTCGCCGCCACGCTCGTCGATTCGTTGCAGGCCCGGCCGCGGGTGACGTACCTCCAGGCGAAGGCGGACTCGAGCCTCGGCCGCATGACCGGCGGCGGCGGGTATGGCGCCTACCTAGGCACGATTCCGGACTACCTTCAAACCGAAGGCGGAGTGAAGCTCTCCGGCGTGAGGGCGGGCGGGCCTGCGGAGCGCGCCGGGCTCAAGGCGGAGGACGTAATCGTGAAGTTCGACGGCGTGCGCGTGGACAACATCTACGACTACACGTTCGCCCTGCGCTCGCGAAAGCCGGGCCAGACCGTGCGCATCACCTTGCTACGGGCGGGCAGCGAAAAGGAGCTGCTGGCGACCTTGGAGCGGAGACCATGAGCGCAGCGCGCGGGATCAATGGCCGAGCCCGGATGCTCGTCCGGACGCTCGTCGTCGTCGGCGTGAGCGGTCTGGCGCTCGTAATCGCGGGCGCGAGCCTGACGAGGGCTTCAGAAGATCGTTTCCCGACGCCGCCCGGAAATCGACCGTTCGTTCCCGTGCCCCCGGGCGCGGCGGTGGCCGATAGCCTGATCCGGGACGGCGAGGCGCACTTCGCGCATCTCTGGCAGATCACGTTCGGCGGCGAGAACGCCGAGGCCTACTGGTCGTCGGATGGACGTCGGCTGATCTTTCAGTCGACGCGGGACGGTCGCGCGTGCGACCAGCAGTACGTGCTCGAGCTCGCGACCGGCGCCGTGCAACGCGTCAGCACCGGCGCCGGGCGGACCACGTGCGGCTACTTCCTCGACCGCGATCAGCGCATCCTGTTCTCGTCCACGCATCTCGGCGGCGACAGTTGCCCGCCGCTGCCGGACCGTTCCCAGGGCTACGTGTGGGCGATCTATCCCGAGTACGACATCTTCACCGCTCGACCGGACGGCAGCGGACTCAGCCAGCTCACCAGCACGCCCGGGTACGACGCGGAGGCCACGGTCTCGGTTGACGGCAAGTGGATCGTCTTCACTTCCGTGCGCGACGGCGACCTCGACCTCTACAAGATGCGTCCCGACGGCAGCGGGGTCACGCGTCTGACCGATCAGCCGGGCTACGACGGCGGCGCCTTCTTCTCGCCGGACGGGCAGTGGATCTGCTACCGCGCGAGCGCGCCCAAGGACTCGGCGGCGATCGCCGAATACCGCGCGCTGCTCGCGCGCCATCTCGTCCGCCCTTCGCAGATGGATCTGTGGGCGATGCGCGCCGATGGAACCGAGAAACGTCAGGTCACGCAGCTCCCGGGCGCCTCGTTCGCCCCGTTCTTCACGCCCGACGGCTCCGCGCTGATCTTCTCCTCGAACTGGGAGAATCCGCGCGGGCGGAACTTCGATCTGTTCACGGTCCCGGTGACGGGCGGCGAGGCCAAGCCGGTGACGCGCGACCCGACCTTCGACGGGTTTCCCATGTTCAGCCCCGACGGCCGCTGGCTGGTGTTCGCTTCCAACCGCAACGCGCGAGCGCGAGGCGAGACCAACCTGTTCCTGGCGGAGTGGCGCCCCTGAAGTCGTTTCGCGCGCGAGGCCCTCAGGGCGCGAGCGGCGCGACGCACGAGCTACCGCCAGCCGCCGCCTGGAACGTTCCCCCCGCGGTGGGGTGGGCGGCGCTGCTCGCGCTGCTGGCTCTGCTGCTCGCATTCCTGTACGGCGATGCGCTGTCGATCCCGTTCATCAACGACGACTACGTCTTTCTCGACAAGACGCGACGTCTGAGCTTCCTTACGGTATGGGCGCCGCGCGACCTGGCGTTCCATTGGTATCGCCCGTGGTCACGCGAACTCCACTACTGGACCCTGCAGAGCTGGTTCGGCAACCGCGAGACGCCGTTCCATCTTGCGAGCTTCGCCCTCTGGATCGCGGTCCTCGCGGTCTATTTCGCGATCGCCCGGCGGCTCGCGGGAGCGCGCGCCGCGGCCGTTGCGACCGCGGCGGTGGGCGCGCTCGCCGCGTGGGGTGTGCCGCTCCTATGGATCGCGGGCGTACAGGAGCTGTGGATGCTGTTGTTCGTTCTGCTCGCGCTGCTCGCGCTCGTCCATGATCGCCTGCGGCTCGCCACCGGCGCCTTCGTTCTCGCGCTGCTCAGCAAGGAATCGGCGGCGGTGCTGCCGGCCCTCGCCTTCGTCCATCAACGCTGGGTTGCGGGCCGGACGTTTCGCTCGGCGCTCACGCGCACGGCGCCGATGTGGATCCTGCTCGGCGTTTGGGCGGCGTGGCATCCCATGCTCGGCGGGCGGCTGTGGCGTCCGGTGCCGGTTCTCGATCCGGGCCTGCATCCGCCGTTCGGTGTCGTGCTCCTGCGCACGCTGCTGATGCCCTTCAACCTCGACGCGATGCCGGCGCCGGAGTCCCGCTGGGTGACGCTCGCAGCGGGCGCCCTCCCGGTGACGGCGATCGCCGCGATTCTGATCCTGCTCGTTCCGCGCCTGCTAACGCCGGGACGCGCGCTCGATCGCGCGCCGCACCTCACCATGACGTTCGGGCTGGCGTGGGCCGCGATTGCGTGGGCGCCGCTGTTTACACCTGCAGTCGGATGGCACGCGTATTACGCGATGCTCGGCGCGCTCGGTGTCTGGCTCGCGCTCGCCGGGCCGTTGTCTCGCCGACCGCCCGCAGCGGTCGCCGCCGTCGTGCTGCTGGTCGTGCTGCGAGCCGTGCACGCCGATACGCCGTCGCGCGACTGGGGGAGCGAGTGGTACCCGAGGCGCGCCGGCTCGTTTCTGGCCCACATGCGCACGGATCTCAAACAACTTCATCCCGTGCTGCCGCCTCATTCCCGGCTCTATTTCGTCATGGCCCCGAGCAACGTTGGATTCTTACCTGACAACGGGTCTGCGTTGCGGATCTGGTACGGCGATCCAACGCTGCGCGGCGGCTACTACCCGAGCTACCGGCCGCGCGCGCGCAACGAGCCGGCTGGAGCCGACTACTTCTTTCGCTTCGATAGCACCGGCGGATGGGTGCCCGTGATCGCGGGTAACGAAGACGCCAGCGAAGCCCGGCACCTCAATCCGCGCTGGGTGCGCGATCACGAAGTGCTCGCCGGCGCGTTCGCGCATGGCGGCGATTGGCGGCGTGCGGCCGGGGAATACGCGAAGTTGGCGCACGCGGATTCCCTGAGCGTCGATCCCGCGTTCAATGCGGGGGTCTCGTTCGAAGCGGCGGGGGACTCCATGCGGGCCGCCGAATGGTATCGCCGCGCTGCCGCCCGTCCGGGGGCGGACGCGGAAGTGCGGGAGACCGCGACGCGGTTCGCCCGCCACTTGCACCGTCGATTCTAAGCCTCTAGCGTGGATCGCGATCGCCCGATACCTGTTTAGCAACCCGCGCGAGCGCCGACCTGCGCTCCTGGACGGTCGGAATCCTGCGCCGAACCGCGATGGGAGGGATCCATGGGCAAGCAGATCCGGTTCGACGCGGCCGCGCGGGAGGCGCTGCGACGTGGTGTCGATCAGCTCGCCGGGGCGGTACGCGTCACGCTCGGTCCGCGGGGCCGCAACGTCGTCATCGATCGCAGGGAAGGGTCGCCGACCATCACCAACGATGGGCTCACCATTCTGCGCGAGATCGAGCTCGAGAACCCGTTCGAGAACATGGGCGCGCAGCTCGTCAAGGAAGTCGCGACCCGCACCGGCGAGGTGGCCGGAGACGGCACCACCACCGCGACGGTGCTCGCGCACAGCGTCGTCGGCGAGGGCCTCAAGGCGATCGCCTCCGGCTGCAATCCCATGGCGATCAAGCGTGGCATCGACCGCGCGGTCGTGGTCGTGGTCGAGGAGTTGCGCAAGCAATCGCAGCAGGTGCGCAACCGCGACGACGTGGCGCGCGTCGCGACCGTGTCGGCCAACAACGACTCGAGCATCGGCAACCTGATCGCCGACGCCATCGAACGGGTCGGTAACGATGGCGTGATCACGATCGAGGAGGGACGGGGTATGGAAACCTCGCTCCAGGTCGTCGAAGGCATTCGGCTCGATCGCGGCTATCTCTCTCCGTACTTCGTGACCGATCCTGAGCGCATGGAAGTCGTGCTCGATGACGCGCTCATCCTGCTCACCGACGTCAAGCTCTCGGGCGTGCGCGATCTGCTGCCGGCCATGGAGCACGCCGCGCGACTCGGGCGGCCGCTGGTCGTGGTCGGCGAGGACGTCGAAGGGGAGGCGCTCGCGACGCTGGTCGTCAACCGGTTGCGGGGCACGATCGGCTCGGTGGCCGTGCGGGCGCCGTGGAGCGGCGACGAGCGGCGGGAGATGCTCGAGGATCTCGCGGTGCTGACCGGCGCCCGCGCCTACACGCGCGAGCGCGGGCTCGCGCTCGATCAGTTCACGGCCGACGACTTCGGCCGCGCCAAGCGCGTGCTGGTCGACAAGGACAGCACGACGCTGCTGGAGGGCGCGGGCGCTCAGTCCGAGATCCGCGCGCGGATCGCGAAGCTGCGGCGCGAGATCGAAAGGAGCGACACGGACTACGACCGTGACCGCCTGCGCGTTCGGCTCGGGCGCGTGACCGGCGGCGTCGCGGTGGTGCACGTCGGAGCGCCGACCGAGACCGAGATGCGGGAACGCAAGTCACGCGTGGAGGACGCACTGGCGGCGACGCGCGCGGCGCTCGAGGAGGGAGTGGTCGTGGGCGGCGGCGTCGCGCTCTTGCGCAGCCAGCCGGCCGTAAGCGCCATGCAGCTTCCGGGCGAGGAGCGCGTCGGCCAGGAGATCGTCGCGCGGGCGCTCGAGGAGCCGGCACGGCAGATCGCCACGAACGCCGGCGAGGAAGGCGCGGTGGTCGTCGAGCGCATCCGCCGCGGCAAGGACGGTTTCGGCTACAACGCACTCACGGGACGCTACGAAGATCTGGTCGCGAGCGGCATCGTCGACGCGACCAAGGTCACGCGCTGCGCGCTTCAAAACGCCGCCAGCATCGGCTCGCTGGTGCTGACCACCGATGCGATCGTCGTCGATTCTCCGGACGAGCCGGAGGCTGAGCCGGAAGCGCCGGCCGACGACGCCTAACGCGGAGGTTCGGCCGTCAGGCCCGGGCGCCCCAATGGCTGAGTCGCCGCGAACGGCATCACGGCTTCGATCGCGCCGGCATTGATCACCGTCAGCTCCGAGCCGCGCGCGAGTGCCGAGTCCTTCACCACCGCGAGCCCGAACCAGCCGCGCTCGCCGGACACCGCGGTCGTGAGCCGCCCCACGGCCGCTCCGTCGAGCGTCAGATCGGACGGCGTCGCGGGCGTGGTACCGCTCCCCTCGACCCGAGTCAGGTGGCGTCGGACGCCTCCGTAGGTGAGGAGACGCAGCAACACTTCCTGACCCGTGTAGCAACCCTTGTCGAGGTGCACCTCGTGGGCGAGCCCGACTTCGTAGGGGTGGAACGCATCGCAGATCTCGTGTCCGTGCGCCGGACGGCCCGACGCGACGCGTTCGAGCTCGCGTTCATGCGCGGAACGCGGGTCGCCCGCGCCGAGCTGGAGCGCGAAATCGGCGGTCACCTGGATCGAGATCGGCACGCCGTCCCGCTGTTCGATCGCCCCAGCCACGAGCCCGAGACCTCCAGGCACGGGTGCCACCGGCCAGGCCGCCGAGTGATCACCGATCCGCACGTCCTCGCGGAACACGTGACGGTCGACATGGGCGGCGAGGTCCGCCGGCGGGGCATCGTCGCGCACCAGCCATAGCGTCCGATCGGACAAGTGCGCCACGACCGCGCGCTGGAGCAGCCGGCCGCGGAAGTCGCAGAACAACGTCGCGCGCGCCGTGCCCGGCGCGAGCTCGAGCAGCGCGTTGGTCGAGATGCGATGGAGCAGGTCCAAGGCATCCCTGCCTTCGAGACGGAGCGCCGTGGTGGCGGGAGAGTTCGAATCGGGCGTCGACATGGCTCCGCTAGATTACCCGAGGACGCAAACGCTCCAAGAGCCGGGCCGCTTCGTCGCCAGGGACACGTCACGGAGCGGCGGACGCATGCTAGAGTGCGCGTTCCTTTCGGAGCCACTCATGATCACTGCCGACCTGCTTTCCGACCTGCTCGAAACGCTGGTCAACATCCCGAGCGAGACCGGTCGCGAGGCCGCGATCGCCGACTGGGTCGCCGCACGCCTCGCCACCTTGCGTCACGGTCGGACACTGCGCTCGGGGCATTCGCTGGTGTGGCGCAGTCCGTCACGCCCCGGCCGTCCCTTGCTCGTGCTCGCCGGCCATCTCGACACCGTTCCGGCCCACGGCAACGCGCTCGCGCGCCGCGAGGGTGAGCGATTGTTCGGCGTCGGCGCCAGCGACATGAAGGCCGGCGATGCGGTCATGCTCGCGCTGCTGGAAGGTCTGGATCCGGATTCCCTGCGGTTCGACCTCGCGGCGGTGTTCTACGATGCGGAGGAAGGGCCGGCCGAGCACAACGGCTTGAAGCGTCTGCTCGACGAGATCGCGTGGCTGCGGAGCGCCCGCCTCGCGATTCTGCTCGAGCCGACCGACCTGCGCGTCGAGCTCGGATGCAACGGCGTGATGAACGTCGAAGTTAGGGCAGCGGGCAAGAGCGCGCACAGCGCGCGTCCCTGGCTCGGGACCAACGCGGTCGCGGAGGGCGCCACGTGGCTCGCCGAGATCACACGGTTCCCGACCACGCCGGTGCTCGTGCAGGGAATCGAGTTCCACGAGACGCTGCAGGTCACGACCCTGCACGCGGGCCGCGCGCGCAACGTGATCCCGGACGAGCTGGTCGCCAACCTGAACTACCGGTTCCCGCCCGAGCGCACGCTCGAGGATGCGGAGCGCCGCGTCCGGGCACTGATCCCGGCGGCGTTCGAGGCGCGCGTCGTGGATCGCGCGGCGCCGGGGCAGGTGTGTCTCGATCTTCCGGAAGTGGGCGAGTTCGTCACGCGATTCGGAGCTCAGGTGACTGGCAAACAGGGCTGGACCGACGTGGCACGTTTCACGGCTGCGGGGATCCCGGCCTTCAACTTTGGTCCGGGACTGCCCGAGCAGGCACACCAGGTCGGCGAATACTGCCCGCTGCCGAACCTCGAGCGAGCGCATCGCTGGCTGTCGGTGTTTCTGAAGGGGACGGCGTCGTGAGCGGCTCGCACGCGATTCGCCCGAAGGCCGAGACGACCCCACCGCTCAATCCTTTGCTCGAAGGAGGCGAGGAATACCCATTCGTGCGCCTCGATCGCCGCAGCCGCGAGCTGGCTCCCGCCGGCGTGCGGGTGATCCACTTCGGGATGGGGGATCCGCGCGAGGAGACGCCGGAGTTCATCCGCACGGCGCTGCGGGACGCCGTGCCGAGCGTGTCGAGCTACCCGGCGGCGGCCGGGCGCCCCGAGCTGCGCGCCGCGTGCGGGCGGTGGCTCGCGCGTCGTTTTGGCGTCACGATCGATCCAGAACGACAGCTCCTGCCGGCCAACGGAACGAAGGAGGCCGTATTTTTGATGGCGATGGCCATTGTCGGCCGCGACGGAGAGCGTCGCAAGCGCACGATCGTCATTCCCACGCCCGCGTATCCGGTCTATGAAGCGGGCGCTCGGTTCGCGGGAGCCGACGTGCACCGGGCGCCGCTCACGAGCGAGGGAGGCTGGCGGTTCGATCCGGATCGCGTGTCCGACGACGTCTGGAATCGCACCGCGATGCTGTGGCTCAACTACCCGCACAATCCCACGGGTGCGATCTACGAGCCGGACGACTATCGGCGCGTGGTCGCGCGGGCGCGCGCGCACGGCTTCTGGGTGATCTCGGACGAGGCCTATGCCGACCTCTATTTCGATGCGCCACCACACACGATCCTCGAGCTCGGAACCGAGAACGTGCTTGCGCTCCACACGCTGAGCAAACGCTCGGCGATGACCGGCTATCGCTCGGGCTTCATGGCCGGCGACGAGCGGCTGATCGCCGCGTTGCGGCGCTTCCGTCCCAACATCGGCGTCGCGACGCCGGACTTCATCCAGGAAGCGGCGATCGTGGCGTGGAACGACGACGCCCATACGGAGGACCAGCGGGCGCGTTACGCGGCCAAGCGGCGGCTCCTGCGCGACTACTTCGCCACGCGCGGCTGGGTGGTCGAGGCCAGCGAAGCCACGTTCTATCTGTGGATGAAGGCGCCGGGTGGCGACGACCAGGCGTTCGTGGAATCGCTGATGCGCGTCGGCGTCGTCGCGACGCCGGGCTCGTTCCTCGGCGCGGCCGGCGCCGGGTACGTGCGCTGGGCCCTGGTGCCGACGCTCGAGGAGTGCCTGGAAGCGCGCCGCCGGCTGGAAGCATTGGCCGACCCCGCTGCGGCCGCGGAACCCGCATGAGCGCACGCGAGGGAACGAGCGGAACCGCGCTGCCGGTGGATCGATGGTCCGCGGTGGTGGGTGAGGCCTACGCCGGAACGCGCCCGATCGACGATCGCGACGTGCGCGGAGCGGTCGAGGCCACGCTCGCCGAGCTCGATGCCGGTCACTTGCGCGTGGCCGAGCGCTCCACGACCTCCGGCGCGGCCGAATGGGTGACGCACGGCTGGATCCAGCAGGCGATCGCGCTCTACTTCCGCTTGCGAGTCTCGGCGACGATCGAGATCGGACCCTTCGAGTTCCACGACAAGGTGCCGCTCAAGCGCGGCCTGGCGGCAGCCGGCGTGCGCGTCGTGCCTCCGGGCGTCGCGCGCTACGGAAGTCATCTCGAGCCGGGCGTGATCCTGATGCCAGGCTACGTCAACGTCGGCGCGCGCGTCGGCGCCGACACGCTCGTCGATACCTGGGCCACCGTCGGCTCGTGCGCGCAGATCGGCCGGCGTGTCCATCTCTCGGGCGGCGTCGGCATCGGCGGCGTGCTCGAGCCGCCGCAAAGCCGCCCGGTGATCGTCGAGGACGACTGCTTCATCGGCTCGCGCTGCGTCGTGGTCGAGGGCGTGCTGGTGGAGGAAGGGTCGGTGCTCGGCGCGGGCGTCGTGCTCACGTCCTCGACGCCGATCGTGGACGTTCGCGGATCCAAGCCGCAGACGCTGCGTGGGCGCGTGCCGGCGCGCTCGGTCTTGATTCCGGGCACCATGCCAAAGCGCTTTCCAGCCGGTGAGTTCGGCACGCCGTGCGCGCTGCTGATCGGCGAGCGCAAAGCCTCGACCGATCTCAAGACGTCGCTGAACCAGGCGCTGCGCGAGTACGGCGTCCCGGTGTGAACGCGAGGTCGGGGGCGCGCGCGGCGCGCGTCCGGCGCCATACGCCGCATGGCGGGCGCGTCCCGCCGGTCGCAGAGGCGGCGAGCCACCCGACGCGCCCGGCGCCCTGGCCGGTGCTGGCGATGGTGGGGCTCGGCCTCCTGCTCTACGGTCGCGCGCTGCTCGTCGGTCTGGTCGGCGACGACTATCAGTTCCTCGACGCGGCGTTGCGGCTGCCGTTGCTCGAGCTGCTCGGCGGCGAGCACGGCATCGTCGGCTTCTACCGTCCCGTCGCCCGCGAGCTCTACTTCTGGTGGTGGGGGCGCGTCGTCGGTCTCGGTCCGCTCGCCTTCCACGTCGTCAACGCGCTGACCTACGCCGCGGTGGTCGCGCTGCTGTACCGGTTCGCGCGGCATTGGCTGGGATCCCGCGCGGGGCTCGTCGCCGCGCTGCTGTTCCTGCTGTTTCCGCCGGGCGGCGTGTTGCTCGCGTGGGTGTCGTGTGCGCAAGATCTGATCGCGCTGTTCTGGACGCTCACTGCACTCGTGCTGCACCAGGAGGGGCGTCGGTGGCCGGCGGGAATCGCGGTCGCGCTGGCCGGCCTCTCCAAGGAGACCGCGTTGATCGCGCCGGCCTGGATCGCGGTCGTCGATTGGGCCGATCATCCGGGCGCACGGCCGGGGGAGCGATTGCGGCGATTGGCTCCGGCGCTCGCGGGGTTCGCCGTCGCGGCCGGGATCGGAGTGGCGGTGCGGGCCCAATGGCCCGAGACCACCCGGGTCGCGGTGTGGTCGCCGGCGCAGGTTTCCGGCGCCTGGATGCTGCCGTGGCTGTTCGTGCGCTCCTTGCTGCCGCCCGGCTGGAGCGCCGGGCTCGGCGAGGCGATGCGCACCGCCCCGTGGATCGCGCTCGGCGCGGTCGCGCTCGCCGTGCTGGCGATCCCCGCGCGCGAGATGGACGCGCGGCCCAAGGCGGCCGCGGCACGCACGTATTGGCACGGCCGCGTGGTCGCCTTGGGATCGGCGCTATGGCTGATCGGGCTCCTGCCGGTCGCGTTCATCGTCGAACGCTGGCGAGCGTACTTCTTCGGTTTCGCCGTCGTTGGTTCGAGCCTCGCGCTGGCGGCCGTGCTGGCGCGCGTGCCGAACATCGGCGTGCGCGCGCTCGTCGCCGCCGCGGCGCTCATCCACGTCGGCGCGAACATCCTGTACCGGCCGCTCGCCGGCGAGATCGGACCAGCCCGGCATCCGCACGCGAACATCGCGTTCTTCCGGGAGGCGACGGCTGTGACCGGCCCGATCCTGGCGTCGCTCAATGCCTCGTGCGATTCGCTCGCCCGGGTGTCACGCGTGTTCGTCTCCGGCGTGCCGGCCGATCTCCTGTTTCGCTCCGTGCTCGGCCCGGGATTGCGGGCGACGTGCCGCGACACGGCGATCGTCGTGCGCTTCCTCTCCGAGATGACGCCCGCCGAGGCCGGTGCGCCGTTCGCGCTGCTGCGCCCGTCGTCCGCTCGCGGCGGGTTTGTGTTCGAGCGCGCGACCGCGATGACGCGCGCCCGGGTCGGCGAAGGTTTTCTGATCCACGCGCGCTATGACGTCGCGCTCGCGTGCTTCGAGACGGCGGCGGCTGAGCGGCCCGACGATTCCGCGCTGGCGTATCCACTCGCGTGTGCGCGGGCGGCGGCCGGAGAGGGGGAGACTGCGGAACGCGCATGGCGTGGCGCGCGCCCGGCCGACGCCGATCCGCACGGATTCGCGCTCCGGCTGATCGCTTCCGGCCCGCCGCTCGGCGATCCGGCGCGCGTCGCAGCCGTCGCGGCGGACCTCACCCCGCTCGCCGCCGGCGTGCAGCGCGAGCCGTGGCGCGCGGAGCCTCACCGGGCACTCGGCAGGACGCTGCTCGATCACACGCGCATCCGGCCGGCGGTGTTCGAGCTGGCCACGGCTGCGGGCATCAGCCGCGAGGCCGTCGATCTCGCGTGGCTCGGCCGCGGCTACGAAGCGATGGGTGCGAAGGACGAAGCGCACGCCGCCTACCGGCGCGCGCTCGCGCTCGGGCTCGAGCCCGAGCTCTACGCATCGACGAAGGCCCGGATGCTCGCGATCGGCCCGCTCGTTCCCGAACCGGGCGAACAGTCACCAGGCGACGCGAGAGAGAAGCCGCAATGATCGATGATCCAGCGATGAGGCCTGATCGCTTAGTGGCTCCGCCTTCACAGATTCAGTACTCGCCGTATCGCGTGTTCTCGCGCGACGAGTGGGCCAGGCTGCGCGCTGACACGCCGATGACGCTCGACTCCCAGGATCTCATGGAGCTCTCCGGCCTCATCGAAGAGCTGTCGATGGCCGAGGTGGAGCAGATCTACCTGCCCATGTCGCGGCTCTTGAATGTGCATGTCGCCGCGGCGCGAGAGTTACATGCGGCCACCAATCGCTTTCTCGGGCGGAAGGACCAGGGAGTTCCCTACGTCCTGGGCATTGGCGGTTCGGTGGCGGTGGGTAAGAGCACCACGGCGCGCGTGCTGAGGGCGCTGCTCGCACGCTGGCCCGATCATCCACGCATCGATCTCATTGCCACGGACGGTTTCCTTCATCCCAACGCGGTGTTGGAAGAGCGCGGCCTGATGAACCGTAAAGGTTTCCCCGAGAGCTTCGACGTCGCGCGACTGCTCGGTTTCCTGCATCAGGTCAAATCGGGAGGGGAGAACGTCGAGGCGCCAGTCTATTCGAATTTTCACTACGACATCCTTCCCGGGCGTTGCAGCGTCGTCGACCGCCC
>DASQFU010000016.1:0-5280 GCA_035632955.1 Candidatus Limnocylindria bacterium | reverse complement strand
GCCGAGCGGTTCCCGCGGCCGGACGTGCTGGCCTGGGTGCAGCCGCTCGCACCACCCCCCTCACCTGCGCCCGCACTAGGGGTCAGTTGCGAGCAACTGGTTCCGGAACCAGTTGGGCAACGGTCCCCGGGGCGTGTCGAGGCGTTGACCCGGCCGAAGGTGGCGCCGCTGGCCCCTCAGCGGTTCGCGCTCCAGGTCACCATCGGCCAGAGCACCTACGACAAGCTGCAGTACGCCCAGGCGTTGCTCAGCCACCAGATCCCGGCCGGAGAGATCGGCCCCGGTGCTCGACTGCGCCTTGGACGCTCTCATCCAGAGGCTCGAGAAACGCAAGTTCGCAGCGACCCCGAAGCCGCGTCACGCCCAAGACCCGCTTCCAAGGCCGAGTCGGAACGAGTGTGGGAGCATCGATCGGATGAACATCGGGTTGAAGCGCGCCTCACCCGCGGCGACCATGTGCTGTTTCTTGTCCGACCCGACGTGCCCCAGTGCGGGTCGCGGCCCATAGGGCAGGCCTGTTCGGTCCTATCGGGCCCGGTCGCGATGAACTTCCGTATCGCCGTTACGTCCGGCCGAAGTCGTCGCCGGTGGCCGGCTGCTCCTCGGCGTGATGCTTGATCACGCGCGCCTCGGCGATGAACACGACCTCTTCCGCGACGTTGGTCGCGAGATCCGCCACGCGCTCGAGATTGCGCGCCACCAGGATCAGCTCCATGGCGCGCGTGATGGTGGCGGGATCCTCGATCATGTACGAGACCAGCTCCCGGAACAGCTGGCGATTGAGATTGTCGACCTCGTCGTCGCGGCGCACCAGGCGGCGCGCCGTGGCCGCGTCGCGGCGCACGAACGCATCCAGCGCTTCATGCAGCATCCCGGACGCCATGTTGGCCATACGGGGAATGTCCACGAGCGGCTTCAGCTGCGGCTCGGCGGCCAACCGCACCGAGTTGCCGGCAATGTTCACGGCATGGTCGCCGACACGCTCGAGGTCGTTCGTGATCTTCATGGCCGACGTGATGAACCGCAGGTCGACCGCCATCGGTTGTCGCAGGGCGAGCAGGCCGACGCAGCGCTCGTCGATCTCGATCTCCATGCGGTCGATGACCTTGTCGTCCTCGAACACCTCCTGGGCGAGCCCCGTGTCGCGCCGTTTCAACGACTCCACCGACTTCTGGATGATCGCTTCCGCCCGTCCACCCATCTGGAGCAACCGTTCCTTCAGGGCCTCGAGTTCCTGGTCGAAGTGCCGTTCCAAGCCACATCTCCTTGTCGCGCGGGCATCGCGCCGCGCGGTCGCCGCTATCCGAAGCGTCCCGTGATGTAGTCCTCGGTCAGCTTCTCGCGGGGACTCGTGAACATGCGCTGCGTTTCATCGTACTCGACCAGCTCGCCGGACAACATGAACGCGGTGCGGTCGGAGATGCGCGCCGCCTGCTGCATGTTGTGGGTGACCACGACGATCGTATAGTTCGCCTTGAGAATGAGAATCAGCTCCTCGATGCGGGCGGTCGCGGTCGGGTCGAGCGCCGAAGCGGGCTCGTCCATCAGTATCACTTCCGGCTCGACCGCGAGACAGCGGGCGATGCACAGCCGCTGCTGCTGTCCGCCCGAGAGCTGCAGCGCCGAGCGCTCGAGCCGGTCCTTGACCTCGTCCCAGAGCGCCGCGCGGCGCAGGCTCGCCTCCACGCGCGCCTCCAGCTCGTTGCGATCCCTGAGCCCGAGCATGCGCAATCCGAACGCGGCATTCTCGAAGATCGACTTCGGAAACGGGTTCGGGCGTTGGAACACCATCCCCACGCGACGGCGCAGGTCGACGACGTCGGTCGACGCGGCGCGGATGTCGGCGTCGACCAGGAGGATCTCGCCCTCGATCCGGACGCCGGCGATCAGGTCGTTCATGCGGTTGAACGAGCGCAACAAGGTGCTCTTGCCACATCCGGAGGGGCCGATGATCGCCGTCACGCTGTTCGCCGGAATCGCGATCGTGATCCCCTTCAGGGCCTGGAGCGTTCCATAGAACAAGCTGTACTCCCGGGTCCGGAGCTTCGGTTTCGCGCCGTCCGGCGTCCCGCCGCCGGGCGGCGTCTCGCGCGGCCCGGAGTCCTTGGTTCGGACGGCCGGCGGTGAGGCCATCACGGTCGAGCCTCCCTGGGTCATGATGTCCTCCCCGCCAGCCGCGCCCGCATTCGGGAGCGCAGCAAGATCGCGGTCAGGTTGAGCAGCAACGTCAACAAGAGTAGCACCAGCACCGTGCCATAAAGGATCGGCTTGGTCGCCTCCACATCCGGCGATTGCGTGGCGAGGACGAAGATGTGATAGCCGAGCTCCATGAACTGATCGGTCGGCAGCTGCGGCAGATACGGAAGAAAGTAGGCCGCGCCGGTGAACAGGATCGGCGCCACCTCCCCCGCGCCGCGTGACACGGACAGAATCGCGCCCGTCATGATGCCTGGCAGCGCCTGGGGCAGCAGCACGCTCCAGATCGTCTGCCAGTGGGTCGCGCCCAGCGCCAGCGAGGCTTCACGCATCTCCCGCGGCACGGTGCGCAACGCCTCCTCGGCGGTCACGATCACGACCGGCAGGTTCAGCAGTGCCAGGGTGAGCGCCGCCCACATCAGCGCCGGCTGGCCCCAGACCACGTCCAGGCCGAGCGCGCGGTCGAGGTTGCGCCCGACGAACTGGATGAAGAAGCCGAGGCCGAACAGTCCGAACACGATGCTCGGCACTCCGGCCAGGTTGTTGACCGAGAAACGCACGGCGCGTGTGTACCAGGCGTCGGGCCGGGCGTACTCATGGAGGTAGATCGCCGCCCCGACCCCGAAAGGCACCAGCGCCACCACCATCAAGATCACCAGGGCGCAGGTGCCGAAGATCGCCGGGAAGATCCCGCCCGCGGTCATGCCCTCGCGCGGCATGGCGGTCAGGAACTCCCAGGTCACCGTTCTCCAGCCGAAGAAGATGATGTTGCCCATGATCACGACCACCATGAGCACGACCAGCAGCGCGGCGACACCGGTGAGCCCGCTGAAGATCCGGCCGCCCCAGTCGAACGGCTTGGCCTTCGGCAATCGGCGCAGAGCCGCCGGCAGTGTCGAGCTGGTCATGCGCCCGCCAGTCGGCGCCGCAGCCGGTCGACGAACAGGCCCGCGAAGACGTTGATGAAGAACGTCGTGACGAAAAGGATTCCGCCCAGGAAAAACAACGTCGAGTAGTGGGGGCTGCCAACCACCACCTCGGCCATCTCCGCGGCGATGCTGGCGGAGAGCGTGCGGACCGAATCGAAGATGTTTGCTGAGGTTATTGCGGCGTTGCCAGACGCCATGAGGACGATCATCGTTTCGCCAACGGCCCGCGCCAGGCCGAGCAGTACGCCGGCGGCCACGCCGGCACCTGCCGCCGGAAGCGTGACGTTCCAAGCCGTCTGCCACCGGGTCGCGCCGAGCGCTAGCGACGCCTCGCGAAACGAGCGCGGCACGGCGCGCAGCGCATCTTCGCTGACCGTGAAGACGGTCGGCAGGATGCCGAGGGCGAGCGCGATCCCGGCGTTGAAGGCGTTGAGCCGCGAGGGCGCGCCGGTCACGGCCTGAATCCAGCTCGCCATCACGATCAGGGCGAAGAAGCCGAGCACGACCGAAGGGATTCCGGCCAGGATCTCGATCACCGGCTTGAGCAGCTCCCGCACCTTGGGCGGGGCGAACTCCGAGGCGAAGATCGCGGCCATCACGCCGATCGGCACGGCAAAGCCCATCGCCACCAACACGACTTTCAGCGTTCCCACCAGCAAGGGCGTGAGCCCGTACTTCGGCACCGCCCCCACGGGCTGCCAGAGCGGCGTCGAGAAAAAGCCGCGCAGGCTCGCTTCCTTCTGCGTCTCCCGGTCGGTCAGGATCGGCAGCGCTTCGCGGAACACGAACAACATGATCAACAAGAGCCCGGCGACCGCGCTGAACGCGCATAGGCGAAGCAACCAGGTGATCCCCCGTTCGCGCCAGCGCAGCCTGCGTCGCTGCTTAGCGGCGCGGGCTTCTAGCGGCGGCCGGCTCGCCGCGGGGACCGTGGTCATTGGATCGGGAAGTACCCGACCTCCGTCACCACTTTCTGCCCTTCCGCCGACAGCACGTAGTCGATGAACTCCTTGACGGCGCCGGTCGGCGCCTGGCGCATATAGTAGAAGAGGCCGCGCGAGATCGGATAAGCGCCGCTCTTCACGTTCTCGGCGGTTGGCAGGACCGCTGCGCCGGCCGCATCGGACTTTATGCCAACCTCCCGAACCCCCTTCGCATAGGCGGCACCCCCGTAACCAATGCCGTTCGGATCCTGTGCCACCGCGTTCACGACCGCGGCGGTACCCGGTAGGGTCTGGATCGCTGCGGCGAAGTCCGCGTCGTTGAGCACGTGCTCCTTGAAATAGACGTAGGTGCCGGAGTTGTTCTCGCGCCCGTAGGCGGTGATCGGCACGTCGGCGCCTCCGACCGCCTTCCAGTTCGTGACCGCGCCCGTGTAGATGTCCTTGATCTGCTGGATCGTTAGTTCGCGCACCGGGTTCTGCTCTTGCACGTAGACCGCCAGCCCATCCTTGGCCACCATGATTTCTTGCGGCGGTTGGCCGTACTTGGCGTTGAGCTGCTGCTTCTCGTCGTCCTTCATGGGGCGTGACGACTGGCAGATGTCGGTGGTGCCGTTGATGAGGGCCGCGATCCCGGTCCCCGAGCCGCCGCCGGTGACCTGGATCACCGCGCCCGGATGGGCAGCCATGTAGCCCTCGGCCCAACGCTGGCCGAGGATCACCATGGTGTCGGAACCTTTGATCGTGACCGGGGCCGCGCGGCGGCCTCCGCAGTGCGCGAGACCAACGGCCATCAGCAGGCCCATGGCGTAGACCGCCCAACGTGAGCGCATCGTCCCTCCTCCCTAACGGACCGGGTAATAACCGACGCGTGAAGCCAGCGCTTGCCCTTCCGGCGTGAGCACCCAATCGATGAACTGCTTGACCGCGCCCGCCGGCCGGGTGCGAGTGTACAGGTAGAGGTACCGAGTCACCGGATAGCTGCCGTCCCGAACCGTCTCGGCGGTCGGCCGGACCGCCGGCGAGCCATCGTCCTTCTTGATGGCGCACTCCTTGACGCCTTTGCCGTACGCGGCGCCACCGTAACCGATTCCTTTCGGGTCGCGCGCCACCGCGTTCACGACCGCGGCAGTGCCCGGCAGGGTCTGGCAGCGCGGCGAGTAGTCGCGACCGAGCAGGACGTGATCCTTGAAGTACACGTAGGTGCCGGAGTT
>DASQFU010000015.1:0-16259 GCA_035632955.1 Candidatus Limnocylindria bacterium | reverse complement strand
TGGAATGAGATCGCCGCTAGCTCGGAGCGGCATCCGAGTCGGGCCGGGCCCATGGCATCGAGGGGGATGCCGGCCCAACCGCAGGACAAGATTGCGCCTCGTCCCGGGCACGGTCAATGAAAGAGTCGGCTGCTCTTTCCTGGCCCGACTCTATTGCAGGGTATGGAGGTCGGTCGGATCCGGATCGGCGGACGCGTTAACGAACGAGCGCAATCCGGCGCAAGTACGGACGTCCGTCGACCATCACCCGGGCGAGATAGACCCCGGCCGGCATGCGGGCACCGCTCATCCCCTGCCCCGACCAGCGCAGGGTCCAGCGGCCGGCGGTCATTTCGCGCTCGGGCTCGGCCCACGCCTGGCGGCCCTGGACGTCGAGCACCGTGAACGAGACCCGCGCCGAGCGCGGCAGCTCGATCCTCAGCGCCACCGCGCCGCTGCTCGGATTCGGGTAGGGCCGAGACAGGGCGAACATCGGCGGCGAACCGGAGACGGAAACCGGCGGGTTGTCGGTGACGAACGAATCGAGCGCGGCGACGGTCTGGTTCGCCGCCGTGTCGTAGGCGACGATCTGGAAGAAGTAGAGAGTGCTCGGGGATAGATTCACGATCGGCGCCGCGTGCAGCGAGTCGAGCGAGGTCGAAACGGAATCGCCGAGATTCGGTGTAGGCCCCCAGCGCACGATGCCCGTGGTCGGCTCGTTCGTATGCCAGGCGATGGTCGCCTGCTGGGCGTGCGCGTCGACGGTGGGGCCGAGCGTGAACAGCGGCGGGAGCTCGTCCGGACCCGGACCGTCGATGACCGTCATCCGGCGCATCGCCGCGTTGTTGGTCTCGCTGGTCTCGACCACGGCGGCGAGCGAGTCGAGCGCGACCCGCAGGTCGTAGCTGCCGGCGGCCAGCGCCGGCGGCAGGTTCAGGATCACGGTCAGACTGTCGAGCGCTGGAACCACGGCATCGCCCTCGGCGAGAAGCGTGGCGTCCGCCACCAACCGCCAGCGGGAGATCGGCGCCAGCATGCGGCCGCGGTTGTAGAGCTTGAAGCGGTAGGTGGCCGGAGCGGTCGTTCCGGGCTGGCTCGGCGTCGTCACCAGCGCGGACGGCTCGAGATCGACTTCGGGGTAGATGCTGACTGCAGCCGTGTCCCTGAGTCCCTCCCGATCGGTGACGATCAGCCGGATGCGCTCGTGCACGCCGGTCCCGTCGTCGTGATGCTCGGCCTGGTACGAAGCCGTGACACCGGTGGCGACGATGCTGTTCGGGTGGACGTGCGTGTTGTGGTGGATGTCCACTTCCCAGCGGTAGTCGAGCGAATCGCCGTGCTGCTCGACGTCGATGCCGGCGCCCGAGAGCGCGATCACGTCGCCCGCGACGTAGAACGTGCCGTCGGCGGGCCCGAGCACGGTCGCGGCGGGCGGCGTGTTGACGATCAGCACCGTCGTGCCGCCGCCGAAGTCGTCGAACCGGGCGCCGCTCGTCCCGTCGAGGGTCAAGCCAATCCGTCCGCCGGCGGACGCGAACGGCCAGTCGCCGAGCGAGACGCTGCCGATCAGGAATCCGTTCCGGAACACCTCGACCAGACCGTTGCCGTGCGCGCGGGCGCCGAGCTGATCGCCGGAAACGAACGTCGCCGGGATGTAGCCGCCACGCTGCACCCAGCCCGACCCGGGCGTGTAGGTGTGGACGCCGACGTGATGCTGGATGTCGTCGTAGCGCACCTCCACATGCGCCGAGCTCCAACTGTTGCCCTGCACCTTCAACATCAGATCGTGGCCCGGCTCGCCCGCGGCCAGCTCGGTGATCGTGACGTACGCCTCCTGGTCGGAGCTGAAGCTGGTCGGGCTCCAGACTGGCGCCTGATAGCAGCAAGTGTGCGCGAGGCGATTGTCGAGCACCTGCACGCCGCTCAGGCCGTACGCCGGGTCCACCCAGTTGCTGCCAAGCGCGCCGTTCGGCCGGTCGAATCCGTCCAGCACCGCCGTGGTCGGGAAGCTGCCCGGCACGCCGACCACGATCACGACCGTATCGCGCCCGAACCCTCCGCGGCCGTCACCGACCGTCAGGATCGCCTGGAAGGTGCCGGTGTTCGGATACGTGTGCTGCGGGTTGGGGCTGCTCGATCCTTGGCCGTCGCCGAAGTTCCAGCTGAAGGTCAGCGGATCGTTGTCGGCGTCGCTCGAGCCCGCGCTCGAGAAGTCGACTACGAGCGGCGGCGCCCCGAGGTCGGGCGTGCCGCCGGCGTTCGCGACCGGCGGATCGTTTCCCGGCTGTCCGGTGAAGCGGATCCGCCGCAGCTCGCCGTAGACGGACACGTAGTAGACGTCGCCGTCGATCGGATGAACCGCGAGATCCACCGGCCCACCGGCGCTGGTGGCGAAGCTCATCACCTGTTGAAGCTCGTGACTCTCGTTCAGCACCGCGACCTTGATCCAGTCCTGCCCGTAGTCGGCGAAGAAGTACTGCCCGCGGTACTGCACCGGGTAGGACGTGCCGGTGTAGAACACGCCGCCAACCGAAGTGTTGCCCTTGAAGCCGGGGGGCGTACTCGCGTTCGGATCGTCGTGGTGCCAGGCCGCGATCGGCGGCGTGTACTCGGAGGGGTTCGACGGCGTGCCGATGGTCTCGCATCCGTGATGTGCCGGCTCGGCATCCTCGTAGCCCTGGTTCGGGCCGACGCCTTCGTAGCATGGCCAGCCGAAGTTCATGCCGCCTTGAGCCGCGACGTTCATCTCCTCCCAGGTCGCCCAGCCGACGTCGCCGACATAGAGCGCTCCCGGGTTGCCGTCCGTGGGATTCGTACTCCCGGTGCCCGGCCGAACCGTGAATCGGAACGGGTTCCGTAGCCCGTACGCCCACACGCGCGACTGCACCGACGCCGGATCGCCGTCGTAGAACGGATTGCTCGGGTAGCCATGGCCGTTGGCCGGGTTCACGCGCAGCAGCTTGCCGCACAAGCTGCCGAGGTACTGCGCGCGGAACGCGCCGATGTCTTCGTAGGGATCGGTCCGGATCGCGCTGAAGGCACTCGCATCCATGCCTCCCGGGTCCACCTGCGTGTACTGACCGCCGTCTCCGATCGTCACCAGCAGGCTGCCGTCCCGACCGAAGCGCAGGCCTCCGATCGTGTGCGAGGGCGAGGCGACCAGCGGCCCTTCCCGCCAGTTGCGCCCCATCAGCACCGTGCGCGTGCTCGGGGCCACGACGTTCGAGTCGGCGGCGCTCACCTGGTAACGCACCAGCCGGCCGAACGCGTCGTTGTTGGTGTCTGAACCGTTCGAGTCCGGGTCGACGGTGTAGAGGAAGTACACGTAGCGGTTGGCCGGGTAGTTCGGGTCCACCGCGATGCCGAGGAATCCGCGGTCGTGCTCGTTCAGCACTTCGTTCTCGCGCGAGAGCATCGGCGTCGAATGCTTGACCCCGTTCCACACCGAGTACACGCGCCCGCGTTTCTCGGCCACCAGCATCCGCCCGCTGGGAAGGAACGCCATGGCCACCGGAGTGTCGAAGCCCACTCCGGGCGCCGGATTCTCCACCACGAACTGAGACGGCACCGTGACCGCGTGGGCGTCGCGCGCCTGGAACGCCAGCGCGACGAGCGTTGCGGCCACCGCCAGCCCGAGCGGGCGGCAGAGAATCGATGCGACTCGGATGAGCGGAGCGAGATGTGAAGGCGGTCGAGTCAGGCGGGGGGTCCTGAGCGAGAGAGTCCTACGGGAGAGAGGGAATTAGCGAACGATGGCGATGCGCCGGACGAGCAGAACTCCGCCCAGACCGGGTCCATCGGCGCGGACTCGAGCCAGATAGAGGCCGTTCGGCATCCGGCCGCCGTCGTGATCCTGGCCGGGCCAGGCGAGCAGCCATCGACCCGGCGCATAGGATTCGGCGGGCCGGCTCCACACCTCGCGGCCTTGAATGTCGTGCACGGAGAGCGTCACTTGCGCCGTGCCCGGCAGCTCGAGCGAGAGCGCCACCGGACCGCGGCTGGGGTTGGGAAATGCGTTCGACAACGCGAGCCGCGCCGGCATCAGGGGCACGTCGGTGGTCCCAGTCCCCTCGACCACCTCGATGGTCTGGACGCGCCCGTTGTCGGACTCCACGGTCTCGAACACCGCCGAGAGCGAGTCCGCCGTCACGCGCAAGGTATGGAAGCCGACGGCCAGCACAGGTGGCACGGTCACGCTCACGAGAACGCTGTCCCGGCCGGGCACGATGACGTCGCCTTCCGAGAGCAGCGTGGTACCGGCGACCAATCGCCAGCGCGAGATCGGCGCCGGCATGCGGCCATGGTTGCGGATCCGGAAATTGTACTGGGCCGGGGCCGTGGTTCCCGGCAAGGCGGGCTGAATCGTCACCGCGGAAGGTTGCAGGTTGATCTCCGGGTAGATGAAGACTTCCGACGTGTCCGCGAGACCGCCGTTGTCGGAGACGCGAAGCTCGATCTCGAACCACACGCCGGTGCCGTCGTCGTGATTTTGCGGAATGAACCACGTGTTCGCTCCGCTCGCCACGAACGTGCTCGGATGGACGTGCGAGTTGTGGTGGAGATTGCCGACCCAGTTGTAGGTCAGCGTGGCGGGCAACTGTTCGGCATCGCTACCCGTGCCGATCAAGGCAACGGCTTCCCCGGTCGCGTAGAACGCGTTCGCCGGCGGCGACTGAAGCGTCGCCGTCGGCGGCGTGTTGACCGTGAACACGACGTTGCCGCCCCCGAAGTTGTCGAACCGTGCGCCGACCGACCCGTCGAGCGTGAGTCCGATCCTGCCCCCCACCGCTGCCCACTGCCAGCTCCCGAGCGACACGCTGCCGATCAGCACACCGTTCTTGAACACCTCGACCATGCCGTTCGCGTAGGCGCGCGCACCGAGCTGGTTGCCGGACACGAACGTCACCGGGATGTAGGCGCCGGCCTGAGACCAACCGGTTGCGGGCGTGAAGGTGTGGATGCCGACCCGGTTGAAGTCGTCGTCGTAACGGACCTCGACGTGCGCGTTGTTCCACGAGTTGCCCTGGACCTTCAGCATCAGGTCGTGGCCCGGTGCATTCGGCATGAGATTCGTGATCGTGATGTACGCCTCCTGGTCGGGCCCGAACGACGTCGGGCTCCACACCGGCGCCTGGTAGCAGCAGGTGTGTTGGAGCGCGTTGTTGTTGATGCTCACGCCGCTCAAACCGTACGCGGGGTCGACCCAGTTGGGACCGATGCCGCCGTTCGCGCGGTTGAAGTTGTCGAGCACGGCGGTGGTCGGGAATCCGCTCGTGGCGCTCGCGGTCACCACGACCGTGTCGCTGTCGGTCGCACCGTGACCGTCGTCCACTGTCAAGATCGCCTCGTAGACGCCGCCCGCCGAATAAACGTGGGTCGGACTCGCGGCGAACGATCCGTTGCCGTCGCCGAACACCCACGTCGTGCCGAGCGGGTCCTGATCCGGATCGGACGAGCCGGCGCTGGAGAAGTTGACCGTCAGCGGCACGGCGCCCGAGGTCGGCGCGCCCATGGCGTCGGCGACGGGCGGTTGGTTGCCACCGGAGGCACCGGTGTAGCGGATGCGTCGAACCTGATTGGCGGTGATCGCCACGTAGTACAGGTCCTTGTTGATTGGATGAGGCGCGATGTCGACGGGACCGTCCGCCGCGGTCGCGAACGGCAGGATCTGCACCAGTTGGTCGTTCGCGTCCGTCACCGCGATCTTGATCCAGTCCTTCGCGTAGTCGGCGATGAAGCAACGGTCGCGATACTGGAGCGGATAGGACGTGCCCGAATAGAAGGAGCCGCCGACCGCCGCATTGCCCTCGAACCCCGGCGGAATGCTGCGGTCGGGGTTGTTGTGGTACCAAGCCGAGATCGGTTGCGTGTGGGTGGCGGGATTCGTCGGCGTCCCGATCGTGCTGCAGCCGTGATGGGCGGGCGAGGCCGCGTTGTACTGGGGATCGGCGTCGAGTCCCTCGTAGCAGGGCCAGCCGAAGTTGGTGCCCGGGACCTTGAGCACGTTCAGCTCTTCATAAGAATCCCAACCCACGTCGCCGATGTAGAGCGTCCCGGGGCTTCCCGCCGTGGGATTGGTGCTGCCGGTGCCCGGCTTGACGTTGAAACGGAACGGATTCCGCAAGCCATAGCCGAAGACGCGCGAGCGTACGGATTGCGCGTTGCCGTCGTAGTAGGGATTCGAGGGATAACCGTGACCGTTCGCCGGGTCGAGACGCAGGATCTTGCCGGCCAGGCTGGTGATGTCCTGCGCCCGGAATGCGCCGATGTCCTCGTTGGGATTGGTCCGGCCCGGCAGGAACATGTTCGGGTCTTGACCACCCTCGTCGACCGAGTTGAACTGCGCGCCTTCGCCGGCCGAGACGAGCAGACTGCCGTCGCGCCCCCAGCGCAGGGAACCGATGGTGTGGGTCACCGAGCCTGACGCCGGGCCCTCGGCCCAGGTGCGGCCGAACAGCACGGCGCGCGAGCCGGGGGTCAGCACGTTGCTGTCGGCGGCGCTGATCTGATAGCGCACCAGCCGCCCGAACGCGTCGTCGTTCGTGTCGACGCCGTTCGAGTCCGAGTCCACGGTGAAGAGAAAATAGACGTAGCGGTTGACGGGGTAGTTGGGATCGATGGCGACGCCGAGCAGTCCGCGATCGCCTTCGTTCAGCACTTCGTTCGATCCGTTCCACAGCGGCGTCGGATGCTTGACGCCGTTGTGGATGACCCACACGACGCCGCCCTTCTCGCCGACCAGCATCCGCCCGCTGCGAAAGAACGCCATCGCGACCGGGGTGTCGAAGGTCGTGCCCGGGACGGCGCTCTCGACGACGAAGTTGCTGGGAACGTCGGGAGCCGACGCAGCGGGCGACGCTAGAAAAACGGCCAGCCCCAAGCTCCCCACCGTGGTCCGCAGCCACCACGCCGGATGGAACCCAAGTGCCGATTTCGGCGCTCGGTGGAGCACGAGCTGCACTCCTTTCGGGATGCTTCGCAACAACCGAAACCTTCGCAGCAGCAGGGGGGGCGTCCCTGGGAACGTGGCGGCCGAAGAATTCTACCCGTTTGGCCGCGGACGATAAAGGGACGCTTTGCCACGAGCTCCCTCCCTGGGCGCATTGCGGCGGTGTCAAGCGTTTGGCATAGCAACATGCAATCCGCACGCCGGTGGCCAGGTGGTCGTGGCGAGTGCTTCATCTCGAGCGCTCTCAGGTTCGCATCTCAACTTTCACATGAGCCAGGGGCCCGGCGCATCACCCGAATAGTGTCACCCATCCCGACACCAGCAGGGCGCCGACGAGGTCGAGGAGCGCGCCGTTGACCACCATGTCGCGGATCGTCAGCCGGCCGGTCCCATACACTAGCGCGTTGGGCGGGGTCGACACCGGCAGCATGAATCCGAACGAGCAAGCGACGGTGGCCGCCAGGGCGGGCTTTACCGGGTCCACCCCGGCCGCCTGCGCGAGCGCGAGGACGACCGGCACCACCAGCGAGGCGCTCGCCGTGTTGCTGGTCAGCTCGCTGACCAGGATGCCCATCAGCGTCGCGGCGAGCACGATGCCATAGGTGCCCTCGATCGGCATGAGGCGGAAGATCGTCTCGCCGATCGCGCGGGCGAGCCCGGATTCGAACATGAGGAGTCCGAGCGAGAGACCGCCGCCGAACAGGAGCAACGTGGACCAGTCCATGCGCCTGAGCACGCCGGCGTCGAGAATCGGTCCACCCTTGCCGCTCGGCAGTACGAACAGGAGGAGTCCGCCCAGCAGCGGCACCGCCGGCTCGGGCAGGCGCGACTGCCACGCCTTGAGCCAGGCGGAGCCGCCGAACGGGGTCGCGGCCAGCAGCCCGGGGGCGATCCAGAGCAGGATGACGACGACGAACAGCGGCATCAGGGTGCGCTCGGCCAGCGACCAGGGCCGACGCAATGGTTCGCTCGGCCGGACAGCGAGCGGCGCCGGTCGCGCGCGTGGCTCGGCTCCGGCGCGGCGGCCGAGCCACGCGCCGGTGAGTGCCGTGCCGAGCAACGCGAGCGGCGCGAACGTCACGCACCAGCGCGCAAACGATGGACGCTCGCCCGTCACCTGTTCCAGCAGTCGGAGGCCGATCAGATTCGGCGCGGTTCCGACTGGGGTCGCGATCCCTCCGAGCGACGGCGCGTAGGCGCACATGAGAAGCGTGCCGACGAGCAGGCGCCGGCTGCCGGCGTTCTCGGCGGTGAGCGCGAGCGGCAGCAGCAGCACGGTGGTGGCGGTGTTGTTCACCCATGCCGAGATCCCGCACCCGAGCCAGGCCACTGCCCAGAGCAGGCGGCGCGGATGCCCGCCGACCCGGCGCGAACCGAGCACCGCGCCCGCCAGGCGCGCATTGAGACCGTGCTGCGACGCCGCGTCGGTGAGGAGAAAGGTGCCGAGGAACAGGAACACGATCGGGTCGCCGAACCCCGCGAACGCGCCTTTCGCGTCGGTGATCCCGAGCAGCAGGGCGAGCAGAGGAATCGCGAGCGCGGTGACGGCGACCGGGAGCGCCTCGGTCATCCACAAACCCGCCGCCATCGCTAAAACGACCAGCGTCCGGTGCGCGGGCGGGGCGAGTGGCAGCGGGAGTACGGCGATCGCCGCCGCGACCAAGGTGGTGATGAGAATCGGAATCAGCCGCGGCGAACGCGTCGCTTCCAGATCGGCGGGCGCGGGTGTCCCTGCGGGCGGCGGCGAGCTGGCCATCGGCGGCCGGTGCGCCTACTTCGGCATCACGAGCGGTGTGGCCTGCCGGCCGCTCGGACCTTCCTCGCCTTCCAGCTCCATCGGATACTCGGCGGGTCGCTCGCGCAAGTTCTCGACGAACAGCGGCACGTCGTCCGAGAGCCGGGCCAGCGCTTCGGGCCCCTCGGCGACCCGGACGATCTCGTAGAGCGTGGTGCGCTGCGCCGGCGTGAAGCCGGCCTCGCGGATCAGCGTCTCGATCTCGGCCACCGTGGTCTTGTTCACGTGGCCGGTCGCCAGATGCACGTTCTCCTCGAACAGCGTGCCGCCGAAGTCGTCGGCGCCGAAATGCAGCGCGATCTGGCCGGTCTTCTTACCCTCGCTGAACCACGACGCCTGCACGTGATCGAAGTTGTCGAGATACAGGCGCGCGGCCGCCAGCACACGCAGGTACCGCGAAGCGCCCGCGACCTGCTTGACCTTCGCTTCCATCGGCGTGTTGCCACGCTTGTAGGACCACGGCACGAACGCCGTGAACCCTCCGGTCTCGTCCTGAAGCGCGCGAACGAATTCGAGGTGCTCGATGATTTCCGCGTCGGTCTCGACGTGGCCGTACATCATCGTCGCGGTCGAACGCATCCCGATCTGGTGCGCGGCGCGATGGACATCGAGCCACGCCTGCGGGCCGCCCTTCTTGACGGAGATCCGCCGGCGCACGCGTGTGGCCAGGATCTCGGCGCCGCCGCCCGGCAGCGTGCGCTGTCCCGCTTCGTAGAGAGCTTCGAGCACGCCGTGAAGCGAGAGACCGGACACCTCGGCCATCTGGTGGATTTCGGGCGCGGAAAAGAAGTGGGGCGTGATGCCGGGATAGCGCCGCCGCGCCTCGCGCACGATCGTCGGGTAGAACTCCCAGGGAATCTCGGGGTTCAAGCCGCCCTGCAGCAGCACGGTGGTCGCGCCGAGCCGATCGGCGTCCGCCATCATCCGCATCACGCCTTCCACGTCGTGCGTGTAGGCGTCGGGCGCGTTCGCGCCCGGTTTGCGGTAGAACGCGCAGAAATGGCAATCGACCGTGCAGATGTTCGTGTAGTTGGGATTGGTGTCGATGACGTAGGTGACGCGGGCGGGATCGGTCTTGCGGGCGCGCACTTCCTGCGCCAGCGCGCCCAACTCGAGCAGTTGCGCCTCGGAGAACAAATGGACGCCCTGGTCGCGACTCAGGCGTTCGCCGCGAAGCACCTGCGATTCAATCGAGGACCACACGGCACGCTCCAAATAGGCGGTGGGACTTGCGACCTATGCTCGGCGCGGGCAGGATACAACGCTCCGAGCGGCTCAGTCGAGCGACGGACCACGAGGACTGCGGATGCAAGACGATCTCTGGTACCGCGACGCGATCTTCTACGAGCTGCATGTGAAGGCATTCGCCGACTCCGACGGCGACGGCATCGGCGACTTCCGTGGGCTGATCGGCAAGCTCGACCATCTCGTGGACCTCGGCGTCGACTGTCTATGGCTGCTGCCGATGTATCCCTCCCCGTTCCGCGACGACGGCTACGATATCTCGGACTACTACAACGTCCATCCCAGCTACGGCACGGTCGAAGACTTCCGTCGCTTCCTCGCAGCCGCGCACGAGCGCGGTCTTCGCGTCATCACGGAGATGGTGATGAACCACACCTCCGACCAGCATCCATGGTTCCAGGAGGCGCGCCGCGGCGCCGACAGTCCGCGCCGGGACTGGTACGTGTGGAGCGACACCGACGAGCGTTATCGCGGCGTGCGCATCATCTTCGTCGACACCGAGATGTCGAACTGGGCATGGGATCCCGTTTCCAAGGCCTACTACTGGCACCGCTTCTTCAGCCACCAGCCGGATCTCAACTTCGACAATCCGACGGTGCGCGAGGAGATGTGGAACGCGATGAAGTTCTGGCTCGACATGGGCGTGGACGGCTTTCGCGTCGATGCGGTGCCGTACCTGATCGAGCGAGAAGGCACGTCGTGCGAGAACCTGCCCGAGACGCACGAAGTGCTGAAGTTCCTGCGGCAGCGCCTCGACCAGCACTTCCCGGGACGCATGCTGCTAGCCGAGGCGAACATGTGGCCCGAAGATGTGCGCCCCTACTTCGGCAACGGCGACGAGTTCCACATGGCGTTTCACTTCCCGATCATGCCGCGCATGTTCATGGCGCTTAGGCTCGAGGACCGCAAGCCGCTCGTCGACATCATTCAGCGCACGCCGCCGATTCCGGATACCTGTCAGTGGGGCGTGTTCCTGCGCAATCACGACGAGCTGACGCTCGAGATGGTCACCGAGGACGAGCGCTCGTACATGTACGACGAATACGCCGTCGATCGCACCGCCCGAATCAATCTCGGCATCCGCCGCCGCCTGGCACCGTTGCTGGAAGGCGATCGGCGACGAATCGAGCTCATGAACGCGCTGCTCATGTCGCTGCCGGGGAGCCCGATCATCTACTACGGAGACGAGATCGGGATGGGCGACAACGTGTTCCTCGGCGACCGCAACGGCGTGCGCACACCGATGCAGTGGAATGGCGGCTGGAACGCCGGCTTCTCCGCCACCGATCCCGAGCGTCTCTACCAGCCGCTGATCTCGAACCCGCTCTACGGCTATCAGGCAGTCAACGTCGAATCCCAGCGGCGCAACGATTCGTCGCTGCTCAACTGGATGCGCCGCCTGATCCGGGTGCGCAAGTCGACGAAGGTGTTCAGTCGCGGCACGATCGAGTTCCTGAATCCCGCCAACCACCGCGTGCTCGCATATCTGCGCGCCACCGAGGACGAGCAGGTGGTGGTCGTGAACAACCTCGCCGGAACCGCGCAGGCGGTGGAGCTGGATCTCGGACGGCTGGCCGGCGCACTCCCGATCGAGATGTTCGGCGGCAGCTTGTTCCCACGCATCACCGAGCGGCCCTACGTCTTGACCTTGGGGCCACACGCGTTCTACTGGTTCCGGCTCCGGTGGCTGTAACCAGCGAAGCAGCCCCCACCCGCGGAGAGGTACTGGTGGCCGAACGCACGCTCTTACCCGACGATCTGGTCCGGCAATTGATTGCCGTCGGCCAGGTCGACGTGCTGGTCGGACTTCCCACCTACAACAACGCCGCGACGGTGGCGCGCGTGGTGAAGGCGGTCCACGTCGGGTTCGCGAAGCACTTCCCGCGGGCGCGCACGTTGTTGCTGACTTCGGACGGAGGCTCGGAGGACGGGACCTCGGACGTCGTGCGCAGCGCGGCGCTGGACGAAAGCGAGACGCTGATCGTCCGCCACGCGCTGCGCACGATCCACCGCGTCACGACCACGTACCACGGGATCCCCGGCAAGCGCAGCGCCGTGCGCACCCTGTTCACGGCCGCCGAGCTGCTGCAGGCAAAGGCGGTCGCCATCCTGGACCCGGACCTCACGTCGATCACCCCGGATTGGGTAGGACAGCTGCTGCTGCCGATCTATCGCGAGCAGTACGACCTCGCGGTGCCGATCTATGCCCGTCACCGTTTCGAGGCGCCGCTGGTTACCCAGCTCGTGCGCCCACTGTTCCGCGGCGCGTACGGGTACCGCGTGCGGGAGCCGGTGGGCGGCGAGTTCGCCTGCTCCGGCCGGTTCCTGTCGTATGCGCTGAAGCAATCCTGCTGGGACAACGACGAGGCACGCAACGGGATCGAGCTGTGGTTGACGGCGAGCGCGCTGGCGGGCGGCCTGCAGGTCTGCCAGACCCATCTCGGCACGCGCGCGACCGCCGGCGGCAAAGTCCGGCCGACCCTGCCGGATCTGTTTCAGCAGGTCCTCGGTCCGCTATTCGCCTCCCTCGAAGCGAACCAGGCGATCTGGACGTCGCGGACGCAAGCCGAGGAGGTCGCGACGTTCGGACAACCGGCGAATCCCGAGGGTGAGGAGCCAATGATCGAAATTGGCCCGATGGCGGACGCGTGCTGCAACGGCGTGCGTGACCTCGGAGGGATTCTCGAGACGATTCTTTCGGCCGACACGTTGGGCGCGATCCGCGCCGCATCGACGGCCGCGAACCCTGGCGTCGATTTCCCCGATGCCCTGTGGGCGGCCACCGTGTACGAGTTCGCGGCGGCCTATCACCGCACGACCATGAATCGCGAGCACCTCGTTCAGGCGCTCGTCCCTTTGTATCTCGGCCGCACCGCGTCGTTCGTGGAGTCGCACGCCACGCACGACCGGATGGCCGTCGAGCAACAGCTCGAAGCGCTCGGACTCCAGTACGAGCAGTCCAAACCGTACCTGGTCGAGCGCTGGACCTCGGAAGGCGGGAGGTGAGCGATGGCTCAGATGATCGGTGACGCACTCCGCGAGGCTTGGATCAACTTCCTGAACGGCGTCGTGGTGTTCCTGCCTCGCATGTTGGCCATGCTGAGCATCGTCGTCGTCGGCTGGCTGATCGCGGCTGTGCTGGCGTTCGCGGTGCGCAGGATTCTCGGTTGGCTGAAGTTCAACTCACTCGCCGCGCGCTCGGGCGCCGCCGATCTGCTCAAGAAGACCGATCTGCCGCCGGCCGACGCGCTCGCGGCGTCGCTCGTGTTCTGGCTGGTGTGGATCGGATTCCTGCTCTCCGGGGTCGGCACGCTCGGCTTCACCGGAATGGAGATGCTGGTCGCGGACTTCATGCACTTCATTCCTCAGCTCTTGATCGCGTTCGTGATCCTGATCGTCGGCCTGGTGGCCGCGAACTTCGCGTGGCGAGCCACCCTGCTCGCCGCCGTCAACGCGCAGCTACCTTCGGCCCGGTTGCTGAGCAGCGCCGTACGTTTCCTGATCGTCGTGCTCGCTGTCGCGATGGCGATGGAGCAGATCGCGGTCGCGAAAACGGTAGTGCTGACCGCGTTCGCGATCGCGTTCGGCGCGATCATGCTCGGGCTGGCGATCGCGTTCGGCGTCGGCGGGAGCGCGGTGGCGCGGAAGGTCCTAGAGAGCTACTTCCCGGATCGCGGCAAGCGCGACACCGGCGGCGTGTCACACCTATAGAATCCGCACGTGCAGCGTCGCCCGTGCACGTGATCGCTGCCTAACGGGCTCTGAAAGTCAGCGATAGATGGCTTTGACTGAGCAGCCCCAGGGGCCCCAGCACGGCACAACGCGAGCTCCCTCGGGCAGACCGCTGAAAAACACTTGGACTTCCGCCTCACCGATCAATCGCGAACGGCATCCCTGTGGCTCACTGTGGTCAAAGAGTGCCTTGACGGGAAAGGGCTTCCCAGGAACCGCACGGGCCACGGCCACCAGCGTGTCATCGAAGGTAGTTCCCTGCCGGGTTGGCGTATACCAGGTCTGCACGTCCATCAAACGAGCGGATACATTGGGCCGTTCACATTCGACAGACCCCGCGCGAGCTCGGCCTTTCGCGAGAAGCAGCACCCCGAAATTGAGCTGGGCCGTCTGACTCGAGTCCGCCAAGTGCACGCAGTACCACTGTGTGTTCCAGGGTAGCCGATCGTCTTGAGCCAGTTCGAGTCTAATGGGACTACGAAACACGTCCCGTCCACTCGCATCAGCCTTGATCCAAGGGGCCCTGGTCAGCGTTTGGGCACGCGGTGACTGCACGAACGTGTCGGCCAATGCGTCGATGCTTGAGCACATGGCGAGGATCAGGACGACAATCCGGATCGTTTTTCGATGGCCTGGGTCAGGACTCAAGGTTCCTAGTACTCCATCGCGCGATTCTAGATCCAGAGGTCCCCTTTGGAACCTCGGGTCGAGTGCCGATCGTCACCAGTTAAGGGCCGTTCTGCTAGCGATCCCCATCCAGCAGATTTCCGAGCCCTCCAAGGATCGAGCCTTCTTCGCGTCTCCGGCCGCCGGCCTGAGGAGCAGCGGCGTAGATTCGGCTGGCGAGGCGGCTGAACGGCAGTGACTGGAGCCACACGCGCCCTGGACCGTTGAGCGTCGCGAAGAACAGTCCCTCGCCGCCGAACAGTGCGCTCTTGAGACCACCGACGAGCTGGATGTCGTAACTCACCGAAGGCTGGAGCGCGACGAGACAGCCGGTGTCGACCCTCAGCGACTCGCCGGCACCCAGCGTCTTCTCTTCGAGCGTGCCGCCGGCGTGGACGAACGCCCAACCGTCACCAGTCAGGCGCTGCATGATGAAGCCTTCGCCGCCGAACAGTCCGGCGCCGAAGCGCTTGTTGAACGCGATGCCGATCTCGACACCTTTGGCCGCGCACAGGAACGAGTCCTTCTGACAGAGCAGCTCGCCGCCGAGTTCCGAAAGATGCAGCGGCTGGATCTTGCCGGGGTACGGCGCGGCGAACGCGACTTTGCGCTTCTGCGTGCCTTCGTTGTGGAACACGGTCATGAACAACGACTCGCCGGTCAGCAGCCGCTTGCCGGCGCCGAGCAAGGCACCCATGAAGCCCTTGTTCTGGCCCGAGCCGTCGCCGAATATCGTGTCCATCTGAATGCCGTCTTCGATGTACATCATCGAGCCCGCCTCGGCCACGACCGCCTCGTGCGGATCGAGTTCCACCTTCACGAACTGCATGTCGTCGCCGAGGATCTCGTACTCGATCTCGTGCATGGTCGGCATCGTCGCTCTCTCCTCTCGCTGGTGCGCCATTCGCGCGGCTTCCGGTAGCAGCCCGCGCGTGGGCTCACGGTCTGCAATTACGCGGCGCCGCCGCCACGGTTGCGTGCTATTCGGAATCGACCAGATCGTGCTGGACGAGCAGCTCCTCGAACCGCTCGAGGCCCGCCAAGTCGTCGGGGCCCAAGCGGTAGTGGAACCGTCTCAAATACGCCTCCATCTCTGCCGCGCCCCAGCCGGGCACCACCTGCTGGCGCGCGACCTCGGCGAGGTTCGCGAGTCCCGCCGCCAGGGAGGCGTCGAGAAACTCCAGCAGCTCGTTTCGGATCGCCGGAGAGAGCGACTTCCGGACCGCCCAGACGGCATAGACGAACGACCGGCCGGTCCACTCAAGCCAGTCCGCTCCGAGATCGAGTGCATGCGTGAAGCCCTCGGGCCGATGGTCGCGCATCCGCATCGCGCCATCACCGATCACGAGCAGCGCGTCGGCTTGCGCCGGCTCGAGCCCGCGCACGTAGCGGACGCCGATGAGCCCACGCCGGATGTCGAGCAACAGCCGGAGCAGTCGGATCGACGTAGAAGTCTCGGGCGTGACGGAAACGAGCGCGCCGCCGAGTGCCGCGGCTGGGCGGCGAGAAAACAGCAGCACCGAGTGCACGGGGCCGCGCGCCGCGACGCCGATCGAGCCCAACAGGTCGAAGCGATCCTTCAGGCGCAGGTAGTCGGCCGTGGCCATGAGCCCGAGGTCGACGGTGCCGGCCTCTGCTTCGCGTCCGAGCTCGCGCGGCACCAGATTCCGCACCGCGAACGGTGCATCTCCCCATAGCGCGTAGAACGGGGCGGCGTTCGCGTAGGGAATACGGGCTGCGACGGTCGAAGTCAGGGGGCGAGAGGCCGGATTCATGGCGCGCAAAGGTACATCGCCCGCCGGGCGCTAGTCGAGGCGGGCACCTGCTACAGAGCCGGCCGTTCTGCGCCGATGAATCACTTAGAGAAGACCCACGGAGGACGGGATGCGGATC
>DASQFU010000014.1:0-28431 GCA_035632955.1 Candidatus Limnocylindria bacterium | reverse complement strand
CGCGTCGCCCTCGTCCGCCAGGAGCCTTTCCGGCTCCCGTTTCCCGACGACATCTTCGATCTGATCGTGCTCTGGCAGGTGCTGGAGCACGTGTTCGGGCACGACGCCAAGCGTCGCGTACTCCACGAATGCGCGCGCGTCCTGCGGCCCGGCGGACATCTGCTGATCGAGACGCCGAACCAGTGGTTTCCGGTCGACTACCATGACAATCAGATGCCGCTGGTCCACTGGCTGCTGCCGACGGCGGCGCGCCGCTGGGTGACGTGGAAGGTGCGAGGGCAGCGCTACCAGCCCTCGGAGTACTTGAGCCTGCCCGGCGCCACCCGCCTCGTGCGGTCCGCGCCCGGTGTGACCTCGGTGCGCAAAACGACGCGCGTCTACTTCGCCGACAGCTACCGCCAGGCGTGGCGCAACCTGGGAGGGACGCGCGTTCCCCTGAAGCGCGTGCTGTTCGCGTTGCTGTGGCCCGTGCATGCGTTGCTGGCGCCGCTCGGCGGCTCGGCCGACCTGTTCCTGCCCTCGTTGCGACTCGTGTTTCGCGTGGAGAAGACATCGGGCGGACGACCCCGCGAGGCGGGCGCGTGAGAGGCGCGCCCCCAGCACGCGTGGCGCCGCACGCGAAATCCAAGCGCTCGCGCGAGTCGCGTCACGACACGATCGAGCCGTTGCGCGGCGCGGCGTTCGCGGTCGTGCTGGTGTGGGCGGCGCTGCTGGTGCTCGCGCCGCCGGCGTCGAACTATGTCTGGGCGGTCAACGGACTCCGCTCGTTGCCGCAGGCCGGAGTCGTCGCGCTGCTCCTGGCGGCCGCGGGCGCCGCGGCGATCGGCCGCTTTCGCGTCCCCGCCGCGTTCGCATGGGCGCTCGCGGGCGCGCTGGCCCTGCTGGTCGCGTTTCCGCTCCGGGAGGCCGTCCACTTTCTCGGCGACACGCAGTTCCGGTTGCGCACGCTGGTCGGGTTCGCGGCCGAGCTCGGGCCGGTCGCGTTCGGCGACTGGGTCGTGCGCCTGCATGCGAGCCCGCTGGACGTGGCGGTCAACGTGCTCCTGCCGATCCAGCTCCATCGTTTGGGCCTCCCGATTCGGGACGTCATCTCGCTCGTCGGGGCACTGCTCGGCTTCGTCTACTTCGCCTCGTGGTGGCGTGCGGTCCCGCGACTCGGCGCGCCGCCCGATACGCGCGTCCCTTTCGCGCTCGCGCTGGCGCTGACCGGCACGCTGGAAGCGTTCGCCGGCTATGCGGAATCCGCGGCATTGGTCGCCGCGGCCGGGGCCTGGTGGTGGTCCGAGCTGATCGGCCCGCTCGCGCGCCCGCGCCACGCCGTGCGTCTGTGCGCCGCCTGGCTCGTGCTGGTGCTCGCGCATCGGCTCGGGATCGTGATGGCTCTGCCGATGATCTGGCGCGCGCTGGCGCCGCCAATGTCCGGCGACCGGCCCGAAGCGCGCCGTTGGTTCTGGATCCTGCTCGCGGGCGCCATGATCGCGGCGGCCGGCGTGATGTTCGTCGGCGGCATCGGCGATCAGCTCGTGAAGGACGCTGCCGAGCTGCTGCGCACCGCGCGCCGGAGCGGACTGCGAACGGTTCCGCTCAGCGACGTCGCCAATACGCTGCTGCTGGTCGCGCCGCTCGCGATCCTGGCGCCGTGGTTGGCCGGGCGCCGGGCGCTCGCGGCGTTCGTCCGCCATCCGGTCGCGCTGCTCGTGACGCTCGCCGCTGTGCCGTTGCTGCTCGGCCTGGTGTGGTTGTTCCTGGTCGGTGACAGCAACCTGGGCGCCCATCGCGACTGGGACATCAACATCCTGCTCGGCCTCGCCCTCACGCTCGCCGCGGGTCAGGTGCTCGCCCTGGCGCCGCCCGAGCGTGTCCGCGGCCGGCTGATCTGGATCCTGCCGTTGCTCGTGATCGGAGCGGGTGGCTGGGTCGCGGTGAACGCGCACTCCGAGCGCGCGATGGAGCGTGCGATCGCGCTCGCGACCGACCCGCCGAAGCTCCCCGGCCCGCAACAGAGCCACGCGCACCTTTTCATCGGCCAGCGCGCGATGGATCTCGGAGAGTTCGACGCGGCCGGTGTGGCCTACGAGCACGCGTTCGCGCTCAATCCGAATCCGCGCCGCGCGCTGCTCGCCGCCGAAGCGTGGCTGGTGGCCGGCGACGTGGCGGCAGCACGTCGCTCACTCGCGCGCGCGCGCGCCCTCGAGCTGTCGCCGACCCTCACCGAGTCGGCGCGCGTGCTGGACGAGGCGATCACGCGCCTCGAAGCGCAGGCGGCAGGCGACACAGCCACGGTCGCTACGCCATGATCGGCGGTCGAGGCCTCGATCGGCTTGCTGCGTCAGGAAGCGTGTGCTAGTGCTTGCGACCGCATCCTATGCCCGATCGATTCGTGTTGGTGCTCGCCGGTGGCCGGGGCGAGCGTTTCTGGCCATGGAGCCGGCCCGAGCGCCCCAAGCAGCTTCTGCCTCTGGCGGGAGAGGGCCGCTCGCTGCTTTCGGCGACGTTCGAGCGGGCGCGGCGTGTGGTGTCGAGTCCCGATCACGTGCTGGTGATGACCGCGCCGGATCTGCGCGACGCCTGCCAGCGCGAGTGCCCGGGGGCGCGCATCCTGGCCGAGCCGGTGGCCCGCAACACGGCGCCGGCGATCGCGGCGGCCGCCGGGCAGTTCGTCCCCGAGCACAGCGCATTCGCCGTGCTGCCCGCCGATCATGCGATCGATGACGTCGATGCGTTCGTCGCCGACCTCACGCTCGCCTTCGAGATCGCCGAACGCGAGCCCGTGCTGGTTACGTTCGGCATCCGTCCGAGCGGTCCGGACACGAACTTCGGCTACATCCGGCGCGGCGCGCGGGTGGCCGAACGGCTGCACCGCGTGGCGCAGTTCACCGAGAAGCCCGATCGCGCGCGCGCCGAAGCATGGCTCGCGACCGGCGAGTACGCCTGGAACAGCGGCATCTTCGTGTGGCGTTCCGCGACGTTCTTCGACGCGCTCGCGGCAGGACGCCCGGCGCTGGCGAAGGCGCTGCGGGGATTCGGGGTCGGAGGCGGCGCGGACGCATTCGAAGGGCGGCTCGCGCAGGTGTTCCCTGGTCTCGAGGCGATCTCGGTCGACTACGCCGTGCTCGAGCCGGCGCCCAACGTCGTGATGCTCGAGCCGCGCTTCGATTGGGACGATCTCGGGAGCTGGAACGCGTGGGCGCGCCGCCAGCCTCGCGACCCGCGAGGCAACGTCCTGTTCGGTGACGCTCTGGCACTCGACTGCGACGACTGCGTGGTGGTGGGAGAGGGCGGCGTGGCTGCGGCACTCGGACTCCGCGACATGGTGGTCGTGAACGCGAACGGCAGCATGCTCGCGTGCCGGCTCGATCACACCGAGCAAGTGCGGCGCGTGAGCGAAGCGCTGCGCGCGCGGGCGCGGACATGATGGCGCGACTCGCGTGGGTGGTGACGATCGCGTTCGTGCTCGCCGGCTGCGCGAGCATGCAGCCGGTCTCGCAGGGCGGATCTTCGTCGCCGCTGCCATCGGGAAGCCCGCCCGTGCCGGCGCAGACGCCGGTGCCGGTGAGCCCACCGCCGCAGCCGACTCCCGTCGGCACGACCGCGTCGGGCGGCAGCATCACGAGCACCACGCCCGGGGCGGTTGTCGACAGCTTGCCGTCGGCCGATGCGCGGCGAGTTCTGGCGACGATCCCCGAGCCGCTCAGACCGGAGGAACGTGTGCCCGCGCCGGCGACGTCCCGCCCTCAGGTTTCGACCGTTAGGCCCGCGGCTCCAGCGCCGCCTGACTCGATCGGAACGGCTGCGTCGCCTGATTCGCTGCCGGGCGCCGACGACGACGAAACGGTTCCGATCCCGACCCCGACCGAGCCGCTCGGTGACCGGCCGGGATCGTTTCCGCGGGGCCTGCCGGTCGACACCCTGCTCGCACCGCCCCCGTCGACCCCACCGGCGAGCGCCCCGACGCCCGCTCGTCCGACCCCACCGCCGCCCGCCGCACCGGACTCGTGCTGGCGGCTGCAGCTCGGGGCGCCGAACGCGCGCGCCAAGGCCGAGCCATTGCTCGCGGCGGCCGAATCCCAGCTCCTGCTGCCGATGGTGATCGAAACCGAGAAGGGCCTGTTCAAGGTGCGGACGCGCGACTGCCTGGCCTCGGCCGTGGCCGACAGCCTGAGGCGCCGAGCACTCGCGAGCGGGTTCACCGGGGCGTACCGGATCGCGAGCAAACGCCGGTGATCCGCTGGCAAGGCGTCGCCGCGCTCGCGCCGCGCTCGGAAAGCGGCGGGCGCAGGACGCTGGTGGTGTTCGAGGATCAGGGGTGGCGTGCGCTGCGGCCGCTCACGGATCTGCTGCCGGTCCCGGCGCTCCGTTTCGGCGCTTCGGATCTCGCGGGCCGCTGGCACTTGCACACCGGACTGCCGATCATGGCCATCGCCGCGCGACCCGAAGCGATGGCGTGCTGGCGCGAGGCGCCCCGACCCGAGGCCGCCCGGGCCGAGAGTCAGGACGAGCTGGTGGTGGTGAACGCCGCGGCGTTGCCTGGTCCCTGGCTCGGCGAAGCGATGGCGGCGCGCTCGCCCGCGCTCTGGGTCTCGGGCGAACGGGTGGCGGGGGCTCGCGTCTCCTTTCCGGTGCTGGCGGCGCGGCTCGAAGGCGGCGGGTCCGACTTCGAGACCTTTCTGCGCGATCTCGATCTTCCCACGGTCCCGGTCCTCGCCGAGTGGCTCACGCATCCCTGGGACCTGGTCGAGCGCAACGCCGATGCGATCCGGCTCGACCTCGAACCGCTTCACGGCCTTCGCGAAGGCGAAGTGCATCGACTGGCCGCGCTCGAAGAGCCCGAGCGGATCACAATCGAGCCCGGCGCGCGGGTGGACGCCTACGCCGTGCTCGATGCCCGGCCCGGGCCGATTCACCTCGCGGCGGGCGCTGAAGTGCTCCCGCACACGGTGGTGACGGGACCGTGCGCCGTCGGGCAGGGAACCCAGTTGCTCGGCGGCTCGATCGGATTCTCGAGCATCGGGCCCGTGTGCCGGATCTTGGGCGAAGTCGACTCGTCGCTATGGCAAGGATGGGCGAACAAGCGGCATCACGGTTTCGTCGGCCACAGCGTGGTCGGCGAGTGGGTGAACCTCGGCGCGCTGACGACGACGAGCGACCTCAAGAACAACTACGGCGAGGTGCGCGTGTGGGTGGACGGCGCCGAGCGCCCGAGCGGCCTGCGCAAGATCGGCGCGTTCCTGGGCGCGCACGTCCGCACCGGGATCGGCACGCTGCTGCCGACTGGGGTGGTCGTCGGCGTTGGGTCCAATCTGTTCGGCGGCGGCCGGTTCGCGCCAAAGCACGTGCCCGCGTTCGCCTGGTGGGATGGCGGCCGGGTCGACGAGCATCGTCTGGAGAAGTTTATGGAGACGGCGCGGCTCGCGATGGCGCGTCGCGAGCGCCCGCTGTCGAGCGCGGACGAAACGGCGCTACGCGCGCTGTTCGACGCGACCGCGGCGGATCGCGCCGCGGCCCGGACTGCGTGAGCCATGTCGCTTGACCCTGTGGCGAATGGCTTCCTAGACTAGCCCGTTTGCGTAGCGCCGCGCGGCTCTTCGCACGGCTCAGACCTCAACAGAACGGGGAACGCATGCCCGAGCTTCGCAAGGACCCGGTCGTGGGCCGGTGGGTGATCATCTCCACCGAGCGCAGCCGGCGTCCCACCAATTTCGGTCCCGCGCATCCGACGCAACCTGCGAGCTTCTGTCCCTTCTGCCCCGGCAGCGAGGACAAGACGCCGCCCGAGGTGTATGCCGTCCGCCAGAACGGCGGCCCGCCCAACTCGGCCGGCTGGCAGGTGCGGGTGGTGCCGAACAAGTTCCCGGCGCTCCAGATCGAAGGCACCATGGATCGGCGCGGCGAGGGCCTCTACGACAAGATGAACGGCGTCGGCGCCCATGAAGTCGTGATCGAAGGTCCGGTCCACGATCAGGACCTGGCCGACATGTCGCTCGAGCACATTCACAGTGTGCTGCTTGCCTACCGCGAGCGCGTGATCGATCTTCACAAGGACAAGCGCTTCCGCTACGTGCTGATCTTCAAGAACCACGGCGCGCAGGCGGGCGCCACGCTCGAGCACACGCACACGCAGATGATCGCGACCCCGATCATTCCGAAGATCATCCAGGAAGAGCTGGAAGGGGCGCGACGCTACTACGAGCTCAAAGAGCGTTGTGTGTTCTGCGACATCGTCCAGCAGGAGACAGCCGAAAACTCCGGCCGGCGCATCGTGTCCATGACCGATCGGTTCCTGGCCACCGAGCCGTTCGCGCCGCGCTTCCCGTTCGAGACCTGGATTCTGCCGAGGCGTCATGATGCGTCGTATCAGATCCTCGACGGACCCGACGAGCTCAAGGAGCTGGCCGCGATCCTCAAGGACACGCTGATGCGGCTCAACCGGGCACTCGACCGGCCGCCGTACAACTTCGTCATCCACACCTCGCCGGTCAGCGACCCCGAGCTCGAGTACTACCACTGGCACATCGAGATCATGCCCAAGCTGACGCGGGTCGCCGGGTTCGAGATCGGCTCCGGCTTCTACATCAATCCCACCCCGCCCGAAGACGCCGCGCAGTACCTGCGCGAAATCGCGGTGCCGGAGGTCGAGGGAAGCAAGGCGTGAGCGGTTCGTCGCTCGGGATCGTCCATTTCGCGAGCGAGATGGCCCCGCTGGCCAAGGTCGGGGGACTGGCGGACGTGGTTGGCGCGCTGGCGGCGGAGCAAGCGCGCCGCGGTCATCGCGTGACGGTGGTCCTGCCGCGCTACGCGTCGCTCACGATTCCGGAAGGCTGGACGTCCCGGTGCCTTGCGGACGCGGAAGTGCCGTGGGGAATGGGGCGTGAACGAGCCGCCTTCGAGCTGTTCCGGCCCAAGCCGGACGGGGCCGGCGAGACGGTTCTCCAGGTGCTGCTCGTCGATCACGCCGGGGAACGCAAGTTCTTCGCGCGCGAAGGGATCTACGACGATCCGGGCACGATGGAAGGCTACCCGGACAACGCCGAGCGCTTCCTGTTCTTCGCTCGCGCCGCCCTGGAGGGGCTCAAGCGTCTCGATCAGCCGTTCGACGTGCTCCATGCCCACGATCACCAGGCCGGCTGGGTACCGTGTCTGGCGCGCACGCACGAGTCCGAGTCGGCGTCGTTCGCTGCGGCTGCTACCGTGTTCACCATCCACAATCTCGGCTATCAAGGCATCCACGATTCCTGGGTGCTCGGGCTCGCCGGTTTCGGCCGGGAGCTGTTCTACCCGCAAAGCCCGTTCGAGTTCTTCGGCCGAGTGAACTACATGAAGGTCGGTATCGCGTTCGCCGACATGATCTCGACCGTGAGCCCACAGTACGCGCGCGAGATCCAGAATCACGGCGAGTTCGGGTGCGGTCTCGAAGGCGTGCTGCGGCGGCGCAACGGTGAGCTGCGCGGAATCCTGAACGGCATCGACGATCGGTATTGGAATCCGGCGTCCGATCCGTATCTCCCGCATCCCTACGATCGCGCCACGCCGGCCGGCAAGTGGAAGAACCGGACCGCGCTGATCGCCGAATGCGGTTTTCCGGCGACGCCCGATTGGCCGCTGATCGGCATGATCTCGCGGCTCGTGGACCAGAAGGGATTCGACCTGATCGAGCAGGCCGAGGCGGACCTGATGCGTCTCGAAGCCCGATTCGTGATTCTCGGCGCCGGACAGGCCCGCTATCTGGAGCTCGTGAGCCGGCTCGCGAGCGAGCATCCAGAGCGCGTCCATCACCGCTCAGGAGAGGAGGAGCCGTTCGCGCACCGGATCGAGGCGGGCTGTGATCTCTACCTGATGCCGTCGCGCTACGAACCCTGCGGGCTGAATCAGATGTACAGCCTGCGCTACGGTACCGTGCCGGTGGCGCGCGCGACCGGCGGTCTCGCCGACACCATCGAGGACTTCGACCCGGCCACCCGCCAGGGCACGGGTTTCCTGTTCCATCGCTACGAGGGGGCGGAGATGATCCAGGCCCTGCGCCGGGCGTTGATGGCATACCGCCAGCCTCATCTGTGGTCGCAGCTACGCGCCAACGGCATGGCGCGCGACTTCTCCTGGCGCGTCAGCGCGGATGGGTACGACGATCTCTACGCCGCCGCGCTCGATCGCGTGCGCGCCGGCCAGGTCGCGACGCTCGATTCGGTGCGCGCCTCGATCTGACGATCCCTCACTCGAGCAGAGCCGCGTGCAGTGCCCGCGCCGCCGGCTCGACGCGATCGCCGGCGACGCGGAAGATGATCGCGCTCGGGGTCACGCGCAACGCGACCAGCGGGATGCCCGCCCGCTCCAGCGCCACTTCCGCGGCGACGACGTGGGCGGCGCCGAGCCCGTAGCCGATCACCGACACGAACCCGGCATCGTGCTCGGCGCCGATCTTCCACTCCCCGCCCGGCCCGCGCAGCTCCCGGAACGATGCCTGGAGCGCTTCGGCGTCGCTCCGGCTTCCCATCCACACCAGCGCGCCGTGCGCTCCCTGCGAACCGGCCGTTTGCTCGTGGGCCACCAGCTCCAGCTCGGGAAACGCCGTGGCGACGTCCGCGATGATGCCGCGCGCCTCGCCGCGCGCTCCCGAAGTGCCTTCCGCGACCACCACCGAACAGTCGCCGCGATGCGTCACCGCTTCGACACGCGCTCCTTCCATGTCTTGGTCCTCCACGATCCGGGTGCCCGGCTGCTCGTCGAACGACGAGCGCACGGTCAGCGGCACGCGCGCGCGCGCGGCCAAATCGACGCACCGCGCATGCAACACCCGGCCGCCGAGGTGCGCGAGCGTCGAGCACGAACGATACGAAAGCTGTGGAATCGGCCGGGCCGCGGGCACCACGCGCGGATCCCCGCTGTAGACTCCGCTCACGTCCGTGTAGATCTCGCACGCGCCGCCGAGCGACGCGGCCAGCGCGACGGCGCTGGTGTCCGATCCTCCGCGGCCGAGGGTCGTGATCTCTTTCGTCTGCGGGTTCACGCCCTGAAACCCGGCCACGATTACGACCTGATCGCGCGCGAGCTCGGCGCGGATCCTATCCGGCCGCACGTCCACGATCCGCGCCGCGTTGTGGTCCCCGGTGGTCAAGATGCCGCTCTGCGACCCGGTGAACGAGATCGCCTGGACCTCGAGATCCTGCAGCGCCATCGCCAGCAGCGCCATCGTCACGCGCTCCCCGGTCGTCAGCAGCATGTCGAGCTCGCGCCGGCTCGGGGCGCGTGACACCTGGTGTGCGAGGCGAATCAGTTCGTCGGTGGTGCGCCCCATCGCCGAGACGACGACCACCAGCTCGTGGCCGGCCAAGCGCGCCGCCGCGACGCGTCGCGCCACCGCGCGCAACCGCTCCGGACCATCGACCGACGTGCCCCCATACTTCTGAACCAGAACCGCCATGCCGGCATTTATAGGGGCTCGAGCGTGGATTTCGCAGCGATTTGATTGGCGGCGCGCCTTGACGGGTCTTCGCGCGGCTGGCTATATTGCCAAGCCATTTTGGAGTCGCGGAAGTAGCTCAGACCGGTAGAGCGCCACCTTGCCAAGGTGGATGTCGCGGGTTCAAATCCCGTCTTCCGCTCCATGTCATGGGGCCGGCGGCTCGCCGGCCCCTTCGTTGTTTTTCGGAGGCGATTTGGACACAGACACGACGGGTCGCGACCCGGCCGCGGTCGAGCGCGCGGTGAGCGACCTCATTCGCTCGCTCGGTCTCGATCCGGCGGCCGAGCCAGAGCTGCTGCAGACGCCGGCGCGCGTGGCCGACCTCTACCGCGAGGCGTTCTCGGGGCTCGAGCCGAACGCGGATCTCGAGCTCGCGACCTTCGAGGTGACGGGCGCCGCGCGCGATCAGGTCGTCACCGTGCGGGATCTGCCGTTCTACTCGCTGTGCATCCACCACTTCGTGCCGTTCTTCGGACACGCGCAGATCTCCTATTTGCCCGGCGAGCGACTGCTCGGGATCAGCGGCGTGGCCCGGTTACTCGAGCGCTACGCGCGGCGACCGCAGCTCCAGGAGCGGCTCACGGCCGAGATCGCGGATCATCTCGAACGAGTGCTCGCGCCGCGGGGCGTGGCGGTCGTGCTCGAAGCGCGCCACCTGTGCATGGAGATGCGCGGCATCCGCAAGCGCGGGCGAGTCGAGACGCGACTGGTGCGCGGCGCGCTCGCCGATCCCCAGTGGGCGAGCGTATTGGCCGGACGTGGGCGGCCGGCAGCGGGCGCCTGACCGGCGCAATCCGGGCCGCACGGTGGCATCCAACACGCCGGACGTTCTCGTGGTGGGTGCCGGGCCGGCTGGAACCTCGGCGGCCTTGTGGTCCCGATCGCTCGGACTCTCCGTCCGGCTGATCGAAGCCGGGTCGCAATCGGGCGGCCAGCTCCAGCAGGTGCATTTCGAGCCCACCAACTTCCCGGGCTCGATTCCCGGGGATGGCGGCGCCTTGGCCGAACGCATGGTTCGGCAGCTCGCCGCAGCCGGCATCGATCGTCTCGAGGGCGTGCGGGCCGTGTCCTTGGACGCCGCGGCGCCGGCGGTGCGGGACGAGGCTGGCAGGCTTCACCGTGGCACCGCGATCCTGATCGCGACCGGGGTGCGTCGCCGAACGCTGGAGATTCCGGGCGAGCGGCAGCTCGAAGGGCGCGGCGTGTCGTACTCGGCGACGCTCGATCGACCCCGGTTCGCCGATCAGGAAATGCTTGTCGTCGGGGGAGGAGACGCCGCATACGAAAACGCCTTGCTGCTCTCCGAGGTCGGCTGCACCGTCACCGTCGTGGTGCGTAACCGGCCGCGCGCGCGGCGAGAGTTTCGCGAGCGACTCGCGGCCGATCCGAACATCGAGGTGCTCGAGGACACGCGCGTCGCAGAAGTGCTCGGCGACTCGCAGGTGCGCGCGGTCCGGCTCGAGAACGAGCGGGGCGCCTTCGAGCTGCCGGTCGCGGGGCTCGTGATCAAGATCGGCGTGACGCCGAACTCGGAATGGTGCGCCGGCGCCCTGGAACGCGATGCCGAGGGGTTCATTCTCGTCGATGAGCGGCTCGGCACCTCGCAGGCGCGGGTCTGGGCGGCGGGGGATGTGACGCGGCCGCTGGTGTTCGGCGTCGCCGTCGCCTTGGGCCACGGCGCGCTTGCCGCCGCGGCCATCCGGGATGCGTTTCGTGAGCCGGATGGACCCACCCCGGGAGCGGCTCACTCCGGCTGAAGCGGAGTCGGTCGCCGGCCAGATCCCACGCACCGCATCGCGCTCGCCCGAATTGCGTCCAGACTGATCTGTGGGTTGGACGCGCCGTTTTGCCAAGTCATTGCCTGATTCTGCAATGTGGCCGAGCGAAATGGCGTGGCGATTGCCTTATCGGGGTGGGCCCACAGGGATCAGCGGGCTCACTGGCCGGCGGGCATGGATGCCCGCCGCCGGTTTTTTTTGGAGTCGGTCTCAGGTGCTGTCTTTCGGTGCCCAAAGACTCTCCGGCCGCGTCTTCATGCCCGTTACCGGCCAAAACACTCCTCGACCGAGAAAGCCATCACGCATCGGTACGTAGTACGGGCGGGCTTCATCCAGGATCCAGTCCCGCGTATCCAACACCAGAACTTGGTAGCGTCGCGCCCGGAGCGCTCCCCGGAGCTCATCGAGCAACCGCGCTCCAGTCTCGCCTCGACCCGCCTTCACGACATCCATGAACGCACCCTCGTGAAAGCTCGGTCCCTTTCCGGCCCGCCGTGCCAGGTAGCCATGGCAAGGGATCAGCACCTCTGCTGGAGCCCTTTCCAGCATCTGAACCAGTCCCTCGCCTGCTACACGGTCGGCCGAAGTCGGAATCTGCGCCCGCGGGTCGTAGACCAAAGCGACGAACTGCACGAGGACGGCCGCTTGCAGCAAGAACAGGAGAGCATGGCGCAAGGGGGGCGGGGCCTGCTCGCAACGCTTGACGATTGCGTGCCATCCAAGTCCGAATCCCAGTGCGATCGCCGCATACCCTGTCATCAGCACGTTGTCGTATCCGCCGGGATACATCCGCAGCCACCATGAGCACAATAGAAGGCCGGCAACCGCCGCCGCCTCTGGGCCGAGCCGGGAACGCGCAGAACCCGTCGGACCGAGCGCGAAGTGCGACAGTCCAATCCACAAAGCTACTCCGAGCGGTCCCGCAACGTCCCGGATCCAAAACCACGGGATCATCCCGGGTTCGGGCCGAAGGCGTCCGGCGGCTCCAAACACGAAGTAGCTGTACCAACCTCCGGTGAGCGCGTCGAATCCGAGCGTCGTACCGACGACCACAGCCGCAAAGGTGCCTGCCAGCGCGAAGAACCGGCGCCGGTCGGCGATCAGGTAATAGAGCAGGATCGGACCGGCCGCCACGAGCGCCGACTGTTTCGCCAGGAACGAAAGTCCCAGAAGAACTCCTCCGGCGATCGAGGAGCGCATGGGTGCGCGGTCGAACTGGAGCGTGGCGACCGCCCCGAGCAGCAAGAGAAGCTGGAGTGAGTCGGCGCGACCGACGTCGAACCACGCGCCTCCAAGTCGATACGTGGCGGCGAAGAGGCAAGCTGAGAGCAACCCAGCCCGCGAGTCGCCGGTCGCGCCGCGGACGAGCCCGAACAGCAGGCCCATGATCCCGAGAGAAGCGAGGAACGAGACGAGTCGAAGCGCACCGAAGCCCTCGCCAAAGAGATGAAACGGCAGGGCGGCGAGATAGAAGTAGAGCGGCGCGTAGTTGAAGGGCACGAAGCTCAGAGTAGGTTGAACGTACAGCGGCTGTCCGTGCGCGACACGGTAGACGTGATCCAGCGCCAACCCTTCGAGCCACTCGAGCTGGAACGGATAGCTCATCCGGATCAGCGCGATCGCGATGTAGGTCGCGGGGAACAGCAAAGCCGCGGCGATGAGCACCCGACCCATCCACCGAGCCAGCGGTGGGTTCGAAGCCGCGGTCGGGCGCGTGACGCGGGACGGTGAGCTCGGCATGTCCTTCCGGCCCGACTATCGCTTCAACGGCACCACGTTCTTGTCGTCGAGACCGAGCACGTTCACGAGGTCGGACCCCGCCGGGACGATGAACTTCGTCTGGTGGGCGAGGACCGTGTTCAGGACGTCGAGCCTCTTGCTCACCTCGGCCCGCTCCTTGAAGTACTGCTCGGCCGCGTTCGAGACCAGCTCGATCGCCTTCGCGTCCGCGGTGGCGCGCAGGATCTTCGCCTGGGCGTCACCCTCGGCCCTGAGGATGTCGGACTGTCGCACGCCCTCGGACTGGAGGATGGCCGCCTGCTTCACACCCTCCGCCTCGAGGATGTTGGCGCGCTTGTCGCGCTCGGCCTTCATCTGACGGGACATGGCTTCGGTGATGTCGGCCGGGGGATCGATCTTCTGGACCTCGACCCGCGTCACCTTGACGCCCCAGGTATTGGTCGCCTCGTCCAGCACCGAGCGCAGGTTTGAATTGATCAGATCGCGCGCCGTGAGCGTCTCGTCGAGCGACTTGTCGCCGATCAGGTTGCGGAGATTGGTCTGAGCCAGCGTGGTCGCGGCATAGGCGAAGTTCTGGACCTCGAACGTCGCCTTCACGGGATCGCTGATGCGGTAGTAGATCACGGCGTCCACGGTCACTGACACGTTGTCCTTGGTGATCACCTTCTGCGGCTCGACGTTGATGACGCGCTCGCGCATGTCGACTTTGATCATGTCCTCGATCACCGGAGCGAGAAACGTCAGGCCGGAATCCACCGTCGACCGGTAGCGGCCGAGCCGTAGCACGAGACCCTTCTCGTATTGCGCCACGACGCGCGCGGAACGCGCCAGCGAAACCAGCGTGATGAACAGGACGACGATCAGCAGCAGCGTTCCCAGCGTTCCGAGCATTCGCCTACCTCACCTGGAGAGTGACGCCGTCCACCGCGGCGACCGTGATCACGGCGCCCGGCTCGAACGGTCCTGCAGTACCGGCGGCCGGCAGCGCGCGCCAGATCTCGTCGCGCACCTTGATCTGACCCGCCTCGTGCTCGGCCACGCGTTGCGTGACGACGCCGCGCTGGCCGATCAGCGCGTCGGCGTTGCTCGGCACGTGCCGAGCATGCATGCGGGCGCGCACCCAGCGACGGCCTACTGCGATGTAGGCGAGGCACAGGACGCTGGCGACGATGAACCCGAGGCTCGTGCTGCCGAACGTCAGCCCGAGCGCACCGCCCAGAACGAACGCCGATCCGATCAGGACCAGATCGAAGCCGGCGAAGCCGCCGAGCGCGACCTCGGCCAGGATCAGCCCGGCGCCAGCCAACAAGAGAACCCAGTTCCAACTCACGGCCATGGAGCACCCTCCTCGTAGGCGGCCGTGTGTTTGCGCCCGGCTGCCGGCGGCACTCTACCAACCGGCGGAGGCGGTGCAAGCGGTTCCTCGGAGCTGGATGGCGGCTCGTCGCCGCCGCGTTCGCATCGTGACGGAAATCCGCCGAAACGCAGACTAAAGCATGGGTTGCCGGTGGACGATGATGATCGACGAGGGAAGCTTCGCGCACTCCGCCCCGACGTTCATCGACTCCAGGACAGGAAGGCCCGGTATGGCCGTGGATCGACTGCTCGCGAGCTTGACGGCGCAGTCCAGCCAGGGCGCGCCGATGGAAGCCCTTCTCGAGGCCGCGGTCCGCGGCGTCCACGAGCTGGACCCGCGGTTTCATTGGACCGGAATCTACGAGCTCTATCCCGATCAGGTCCTGCGCCTGGGTCCGTTCATCGGCGCTCCGACCGATCACGTGTTCATCGCCGTCGGTCGTGGCGTCTGTGGCTCGGCGGTGGCCGAGAAGTGCAACATGAACGTCCCGGACGTGACGTGCGTCAGCAACTACCTGCCGTGCAGCAGCGAGACCCGTTCGGAGCTGGTGATTCTGATCCGCAAGGGCGACACCATCTACGCCCAGATCGACATCGACAGTCACGAGGTGGCAGCGTTCGACGATCGAGCCGTCGCCCACGTCCAGTCCGTCGCCGACTGGCTGGCTGGCGAGTACCAGGCTCGAGCGCCGTCTCGTCGCGCCGCCTGAGTCCGAGAGTCCGATGACCGAACCGGTTCGACCCCCCGACGCCGAGCAGGTGCTGGCACGCGTCGCCTCCATCGTGACGCACGGCTCCTTGGACGAGGCGTTCGCGCGGGCTCTTCCGTGGCTTGCCGAGCTCACACGAGCGCGGGCCGCCATGCTGTTCCTGTTCGACAAGGACGAGCTGGTCGGCCGGCACGCCCATCCCGACCCGCCGGAGGCGGGAACCGACCTGGAGCAGCACCTGCTCGGTCTGGCCCACGAGGCCGCTCGTAAGGGCACGCCGGTGAGTGCACCGAGCGGGAGCGCGAACGAGCTGCTCGCCCGCGCACTCCCACTGACCGAGCGCGGGCGTGTCCTGGGGGTCCTGTGCCTCGCTCTCCCCGGCGCGGACCAGGAACGCGACCCGGCCGGCGAGCGACTGGCGGCGAACGTCGTGCCGCTGCTGGCAAAGCGACTGCACCACGAGCGCGACAGCGCGCGCGCCGCCGCATCCAGCGCGCAATACGATCACTGGTTCAAGATGCTCGACAAGCAGATCCGCATTCTCGAGCGCGAGCGGCAGAAGTTCTCCGCGGTCGTGAACCAGAGCAATCTGCTCGTGTTCGTGGCCGACACGACCGGTATCATCCGCTGGGTGAACCGGGCGATGGCGAGCCGCGTGCCGGCCGGTGAGGGCGAGTCGACGTGGGTCGGACGCAGCGCGCGCGATCTGCACGCGTTGCTCCGCGGCGTGACGGCGGCCGCCTCGGATCCGGCAGACCCGGTCGCGCGCGCGCTGGCGACGGCCGGCGCCGTGCACGAGGAGATGGCGGTCGCGAACGAAACCGGAACGCGCCAGCTCTACCTCACGGCACTGCCGATCCGCAGTGCCGAGGGCGGCGTCCAGGAAGTGATGGTCCAGATCCAGGATCTGACCGACCTCCAGGCGTTGCGGCGCTCGGAATCGCGATACCGGATGCTGTTCGAGCGCAGCCACAGCGCGATCGTGATGGCCGATCCCGCCACGCATCGGATCGTGCTCGCCAACCCGAGCGCCAGCCGGATGACGGGGTTTCCGAGCGACGAGCTGCTCGGCAAGAGCTTCGCCGATCTCCATCCGCGCCACGAGTCGCTCCCATTGCTCGCCGAGGTCGCGAGCCGGAGCACGGGAGCGCACTTCGGAAACTGCGAGTGGGAGTTCCGAACCCGCGAGGGGGAGGAGCGGCTGGCGGCGGTCGCCGCGGGACGTTTCGACCTCGACGGGGAGTCGGTCGTGATGCTCGAGCTGCGGGACATCACGGAACGCCGCCGGGCCGAGCGCGCGCTCGCCAGCACCGAGGAGCGGCTGCGCACGGTGACTGTGAATGCTCCGATCATTCTGTTCGCGGTCGATCGGGAAGGCACGATCACGCTCTCCGAAGGCCGTGGTCTCGACGCGATGGGTCTGACCCCGGGAGCGAACGTCGGGAAATCGGCGTTCGAGATCTACCGGGAAGAGCCCGAGGTCGTCGAGAATCTGCGGCGCGCGCTCGCCGGCGAGGAGTTCACCGCCGTCACGCACTTCGGCTCGCTCGCGTTCGAAACGCTCTACCAGCCGATCCGCGATCCGCACGGAGAGATCACGGGATTGATCGGCGTCGCGACCGATATGACGGACCGCCGCCGGCTCGAGGAGAATCTCCGGCAGTCTCAGAAGATGGAAGCGATCGGGCGCCTGGCGGGAGGAATCGCACACGATTTCAACAATTTGCTGACGGCGATCATGGGCCAGACGCAGCTGCTCGCGCTCCGCATTCCGAAGGGTGATGCGATGCAGTCGAACGTCGTGGAGATCCAGCAGGCGAGCACGCGCGGCGCGGCATTGACGCGGCAGCTCCTCGCGTTCGCCCGGGGCGGTCCTCCCACCACGCAGGTGCTGGACCTCAACGTCGTCGTCGCCGATGTGTGCGAGGGGCTGCGTCGCATATTGGGCGAAGACGTCGAGATTTCGGTCGCGACCGCCGAAGCGCCCGCATGGGTGGCGGCGGACCGGCGCCATCTCGAGCAGGTGATCATCAATCTCGCCGCCAACTCTCGCGACGCGATGCCCCAGGGTGGCCGGTTGCGGCTCAGCGTTCAGACCCTCGAGGGTGCGAACCGCGACCACGGCGCGCCGGTGGCGACGTCGCCGCGAGTCCGGCTGGTCGCCGACGATTCGGGATGCGGCATGGACGAGAAAACCCGCCGCCGGCTGTTCGAGCCGTTCTTCAGCACCAAGAGCAAGGGCTCGGGATTCGGACTCTCCGTGGTCTACGGGATCGTGCACCAGCTCGGCGGCGAGATCGACGTCGAGAGTGCTCCGGGCGAAGGCACGCGGATGACGATCGCGCTACCGGTCGCGACCGCGCCCGCTGTCCCGGCGCCGCCCGCACGCGAGCCGGTGCCGCGCTCGGCGACGGCGCCGGGACGGCGGCACGGCGACCAAGGTACGGTCTTGCTGGTCGAGGACGAGATGGCGGTGCGAGCGCCAATCTTCGAATCGTTGCGCCGGGAAGGCTATGACGTGCTCGAGGCCGCGAGCGCCGACGCGGCGCTCGATCTGTTTTTCCTCTACCGCGAGCACATCGACCTGGTCGTCACCGACGTCGTGATGCCGAAGATGAGCGGCGGCGAGCTGGTGCAGCGTCTGCGTAAGGGGCGACCGGGCCTGCGCGTCATCTACATGTCCGGATACAACGAAGATGCGATCGTGCGCGCCGGCGTCCGCGACGACGGCGATCTGTTCCTGCAGAAGCCGTTCGCGCTCGGGACCCTCACCGCGCGGGTGCGAGAACTGCTGGGCCAACCGCCGCACGGAGCCCAGGCGGAGCGCACCGCCGCGTAGCCCGGACACCGCCGGTGCTCAGTCGGAGCGCCCCGTCGCATCGGGCCGGAAGCCGCTAGGCAGAAACCGTCAGTCTCCCGTGACGCCGGCCACGGCGCTCTGCGCTGCTTCCGCGAGCGTCGGGTGAACGTGGATCGCATCCCGCAACACCCGCGCCGGCGCCCCGGCATTCATGAGATCCACGTAGAGGTGGATCATTTCCGCACCCTGATCGGCCAGCGCCGTAGCGCCGAGGATCAGCCTGCTTCCTTTCTCCACGATCACCTTGATAAAACCCGCCGCGCTGCCCCGTTCGCGCGCACGCCCGTTGCGAGCCATCTCGAAGCGGTGCACGTCGACGTCACGGCCCGAACGTTGCGCCTGCTGCTCGTCGAGTCCCACGCGCCCGAGCTCGGGATCGGTGAAGATCGCGTAGGGAATGATGCGCCGGGTCGTGCGATGGCCGCGCCCGGTCATCTGCCCGAGCAGGATGCGGTAGTCGTCCCAGGAGCTGTGCGTGAACTGGGGTCCGCCGCGGATGTCGCCGGCGACCCAGATCCCGGGGACGTTGGTCGAGAGCCGCTCGTCCGCTGTCACGATTCCGTCGGCTGAGACAACGACGCCCACCGTCTCCAACCCGAGGTCGTCGGTGTTGGGCTTGCGCCCGGTGGCGACGAACAGATGCGAGCCCTGCACGGCTTCGGCCGTGCCGGCGCGCCGCATGTGGACGGTGACGCCCGTCTCGCTGCGGGCCACGGATTCCGTCGTCGTTTGGAGCCGGAACGCGATGCCTTCCGCCGCCAGGGCCGCTTGCAGCGCGGCCGAGACGTCCTGGTCCTCCTGCTTGGCGATCCGCGCCGAGCGCTCGATCACCGTGACGCGGCTGCCCATGCGACGGTAGAACTGGCTCATCTCGAGCGCGATCACGCCACCGCCGAGCACGATCACGTGCTCGGGCCGCTCCTGCAGGTCGAGCCAGTTGCCGGCATGGAGGAACGGCACGCCTGCGATGCCCTCGATCTTGGGCACGCGCGTGCGAGTGCCGGTGTCGAGCACGACTTCGCCGGCCGCGAGCTCCTCGCCGCCAACGGTCACGCGAAAGGTCTTGCCGTCGCGACCCGCGAGCCGCGCGTGCGCCCGCATCCACCGCGGATTGCCCGACTGCAAGCCCTTCTCCAACCCGGCTCGGGATTCCGCGGCGATCCTGCGCGCTCGATCGATCACCGCTGCGAAGTCCACGTCCACCGACGGGATGCGCACGCCGAACTCCGATGCGCGGCGAGCGTCGTGCGCGAGCCGCGCCGAAGCGAGCGCCGCCTTGGTCGGCGTGCAGCCGAAGTTGACGCACGAGCCGCCAACCTGCTTGCGCTCGGCGAGCGCGACCTGGCGACCTTGACTCGCGAGCGCGTGGGCGAGCGGCACGCCGGCCTGCCCCGCGCCGATGACGAGGACGTCGTAGCGCTGCAATGGCGCCATGGGAGATCTCCGGGATTCGCGAGGGTTGCGCGTCCAGTTCGCGCGGCCTAGTGTCTCGAACTTCACGCTCACACGCACGTGATTCAGTCGCGATCGGGCCGCATCGCGCCGGCCGGAACCGGAAGTGCATGACCGAAAACGATCAGGCGCTCGGCGTCACTCTCGAATCCGTGGCCAAGAGCTTCGACGGTAAGCCCGCGCTCGAGCCGACCGACCTGCTCGTGCCCCCGCGGCGCTGCCTGGTCCTGATCGGCCCAAGTGGGTGCGGCAAGTCCACGCTGCTGCGACTGGTCGTGGGCCTGCTCGTCCCCGATCGCGGCCGGGTGCTGATCGGATCCACGCCCATGGTCGCCGCGACCCGCCGCGCCTTGCGGCTGCGGATGGGCTACGTGATCCAGGAGGGCGGGCTGTTCCCGCACCTGACCGCCGCCGCCAACGTCGCGCTGGTGGCGCGCGATCTCGGATGGAGCGCCGAGCGGATCGAGGGGCGGATCGCGGAGCTGGCGGAGCTGGCCGGCCTCGCTCGCGATCTGCTGGGACGTTATCCGGCGCAGCTCTCCGGCGGGCAGCGGCAAAGGGTCGGGCTGATGCGGGCATTGATGCTCGACCCCGCACTGCTGCTCATGGACGAGCCGCTGGGCGCCCTCGATCCGATCATCCGTTCGCGCCTGCAGCAAGACCTGCGGGACTTGTTCGGCCGCCTGCGCAAGACCGTGCTGCTCGTGACTCACGACATGTCCGAAGCCGCCTATCTCGGCGATGAGATCGCGTTGATGCGCGCCGGACGCATCGTCCAACGGGGCTCGGCGGCCGAGTTGTTGGAGCGGCCGGCCGATCCGTTCGTGACCGAGTTCATCCGCGCCCAGCGCCCGCTGGATCCGCTGCGGGGAGCGACCGCTTGACCGCGCTCCGTGTACTGGTTGCTGCGGTAATCGCGTTCGCGGCCGTCGAGTCCGCTCCTGGGGCAAGAGCAGCCGGCCGGCTGGTCGTAGGGTCCAAGGCGTTTCCGGAGTCGTGGGTGCTTGGTGAAGCGCTGGCCTCGTTGGCACGGCGCGAAGGCGTCGTGGTCGAGCATCGCAGCAACCTCGGCGGCACCGAGATCGTGTTCCAGGCGCTGCGATCGGGAGCGATCGACGCCTATCCGGAGTACACGGGCACGATCTCGGAGGTGATTCTGAAGAACCAGAGCACCGCATCGCTCGCGTCAATGCGCGCCGAGCTCGCGCGCGAGGGGATCGGCATCAGCGATCCGATGGGCTTCAACGACGGCTACGCGCTGGCCGTGACGCGGGCGGTTCAGGAGCGCACCGGCGTGAAGCGGCTCTCGGACCTGACGAGCCATCCCGAGCTGCGGCTCGGGCTCACCCACGAGTTCATGGGCCGCGAGGACGGCTATCCCGGCCTCGCACGCCATTACGGGCTGCGCATGCGCGACGTGCGAGGAATCCAGCACGAGCTGGCATACGGCGCGATCGCGAGCGGCAAGGTGGACGCGATCGACATCTACACCACCGACGCGCAGATCGCGCAGCTCGACCTACGCATTCTCGAGGACGATCGCGGGTTCTTCCCGCGCTACGACGCGGTGTGGCTCTATCGCCTGGATCTCGAGCGCCGCACCCCGCCGGCGCTGACGGCGATCGCGCGCATCGCGGGACGGATCGACGAAGCGCGGATGATTCGCGCCAACGCCGCCGTCGTGCTCGAGAAACGGACGCCGGCGGAGGCGGCCGAGCGGCTGTTGGGCGAAGCGCTGGGCGCGACCGGGGCCGCTCCGGCCACCACTGCGAACGCGTGGGACGCGATCCTGCGGAACACGCTCCAGCACCTGAAGCTGGTCGGGCTCTCGCTCGCGGCGGCGATCCTGGTCGGCGTTCCGCTCGGCGTGCTGGCGACGCATTCGCGCTGGCTCGCGGGCGCGACGCTGACCGGTGCGGGGCTGCTGCAGACCATCCCGTCGCTCGCGCTGCTGGCGTTCCTGATCCCGTTGTTCGGGATCGGCGTCGTGCCGGCGCTGGTCGCGCTGTTCCTCTACAGCCTGCTGCCGATCGTCCGCAACACGTTCGTCGGCGTGACGACCATTCCCGGCTCGCTCGCGGAGGCCGCGGCCGCGCTCGGACTCTCGCCGGCCGCGCGACTCCTCCGGGTCCAGCTACCGATGGCATCGCCGGCGATCATGGCCGGGATCAAGACCAGCGCGGTGATCAACGTCGGCACGGCGACGCTTGCCGCGTTGATCGGCGCCGGGGGGCTCGGCGAGCCGATCCTCTCCGGGATCCAGCTCCGCCGCACCGAGCTGATCCTGCAAGGGGCGGTACCGGCGGCGGTGCTCGCGCTCCTCGTGCAATGGGGATTCGATCTGATCGACCGAGCGGCGATTCCGCGCGGGCTGAGGCTGCCGGCAGAGCCTCGCTAGGCTCCGCGCGGGCGGCGTGCGCCGTCGGCCGGGAGGATCGTCGAGAACTCGCCGGCTTGTGGAAGCCTACCCCGTCGAGGCACCATTACCATCGCCGCGATACGAATCAGGGGGATCGCATGTCCACTGCACGCTCGATCACCGACACCCGCCAGGGACTCATGGCTCGTCTCACCGATGCCCGCCGTCAGTCCGACGCGTTGTTCGGCGTCCTGAGCCCTGAAGGTCTGCTCGAACGGCCGATCCCGGAGCGGCACCGGTTGATCTTCTATCTCGGTCATCTCGAAGCCTTCGATTGGAACCTGCTGTCGCGTGCGCTCGAGATTCCGGCCTTCCAGCCCTCGCTCGACCAACTGTTCGCGTTCGGCATCGACCCGACCGACGGCGGGTTGCCGAACGAGCCGGCCTCAGCGTGGCCGCCCGAAGCGGCGGTTCGCGAGTACAGCCGGCGCGCCCGCGAGGCCATCGACCAGGGGCTGGAATCCGTCGATCGCTCCGATCCGCGACTCCAGAACGACGTGCTGATTCACGTGGCGATCGAGCATCGCCTGATGCACCTCGAGACCCTGGCCTACCTTCTTCATCGCATGCCCTACGCGCTCAAGCGCGCGCCCAAGGCGGCGGACCTCACTCCGCCGGCTGGCGCGATGCAGGCCGGGCGGGTGCGGATCCCGGCCGGGCGCGCCACGCTCGGGCTCCCACGCAACGGCGGTTTCGGCTGGGACAACGAGTTCGAGGAGCACACCGTCGAAGTGCCCGGGTTCGGCATCGACGTCACGCCGATCACCAATGGCGAGTACCTGGAGTTCATGAGGGCCGGCGGCTACGAGAATCGCGAGCTGTGGAGCGACGCCGCATGGGAATGGAAAGCCCGTGAGGGCGTGTCGCATCCCGGCTTCTGGGTGCCGCGCGACGGCGGATTCGCGTATCGGGGCATGTTCGGGGAGCAGCTGCTGGCGTTAGACTGGCCGGTGTATGTGAGCCATGCGGAGGCCTCGGCCTACGCGCGGTGGGCAGGGCGGACGTTGCCGACCGAGGCTCAGTTCCACCGCGCCGCCTGCGGCACGCCGGCGGGAGAGGAGCGACGGTATCCCTGGGGGAACGAGCCACCCGAGCCGCATCACGGCAACTTCGACTCTCAACGCTGGGATCCCGCGCCGGTCGGCTCGTATCCCGCCGGCCGTAGCGCCTTCGGAGTGGCCGATCTGCTCGGCAACGGTTGGGAGTGGACCGCGAGCCGGTTCGGTCCCTTCCCGGGCTTCGTTCCCTTTCCCTTCTACCGCGGCTATTCGGCCGACTTCTTCGACGGCAAGCACTTCGTGATGAAGGGTGGCTCGGCTCGCACCGCCGCATGCATGGTGCGCCGATCGTTCCGCAACTGGTTCCAGCCGCACTACCCGTACGTGTATGCGGGATTCCGCCTGGTGACGATGTGATCCGACTGCGCAACGGTCAGGAAGCGATCGCGATCGCTCCGCCGGCGGGCGTCGACTTCGCTGCCGACGTGCGCGTCGCACTCGGCGGCACAGGGCAAAAGACCCTGCCGTCGAAATATCTCTACGACCCGGTCGGCTCGGCGCTGTTCGAGGCGATCTGCTGGCTGCCCGAATACGGACTGACGCGGGCCGACGAGCGCCTGCTGAACCGTCACGCCGCCGAGATCGTGGAGCGAGTTCCGGGAAGCTTGGTCGTCGCGGAGCTCGGCAGCGGCAGCGGCCGCAAGACGCGCTGGCTGCTGGAAGCGCTCGCCCTGCGCCAGCCGGTCGGCTACTACCCGATCGACATCTCGCACGCTGCGCTCGAACGTTGCGAGCAGGAGCTGTGCCGACTCGCGTCGGTGCGGGTCATGCCGCTCGAGGCCGAATATTTCGACGGGCTCTCGGAAGTGGCGCGGCTGCGGCGGCCGGGAGAGCGGTTGCTGGTCCTGTTCCTCGGCAGCACGCTCGGCAACTTCGATCGCCCGGTGGCCGATGCGTTCCTGAAACGACTACGCACAGCACTCCGGCCGGGTGACGCCGTGCTGGTCGGAACCGATCTGGTCAAGCCGATCGAGCGGCTGATTGCCGCCTACAACGACCCGGCCGGAGTGACTGCGGCCTTCAATCGCAATGTGCTCGCGCGCATCAACCGCGAGCTCGATGGCGACTTCGATCTCGCGCGCTTCACTCACGTGGCGCGCTACGACGACGAGACGCGGCGGGTCGAGATGCACCTGCGCTCCGAAGGACGCCAGCGCGTGCGCATCCGGGGCGCGGGACTGTCGATCGTGTTCGAGCCTGGCGAGACGATCTGGACCGAAAGCTCGCACAAGTATGGGCCGCGCGAGTCGATCGAGATGGGAGAGCGTGCGGGATTCCGCGGCGAAGGCCAGTGGCTCGACCAGGAGTGGCCGTTCGCCGAGACGCTGCTGATCGCGGTCTAGATCGCGAGGCGCACGCACCGTCCAGCCGGAGCCCGGAACCGATGAGCGAGGCGTGGGGTACCCAGAGCGGAAGCCTTGTCGGAAGAGCTTCCTACCGCCCGCTCGATCCAAAGGAACCTGGAATGGTCCGCTCCGGCTTCGGTATCGCCTGCGCTCTGGTCGGCTTGTGTTGTGCAGAGGACGCCCTGGCCAAGATACCGAGCGCGGCGAACTCCACGATTCCGAACGCTATCTTCCTCGTCGGGTTCAATCCGAACCATGTCCCTCCGGAGGATGCTGCAGGTCGATTCCGGGTCGTGGTTCGAAGCATCGACGATCTCCCGCTGCCCGGCGTCACCGTCACGGTGAATCTCGGCAATGCAGGCGCACGCCTGAGCCGAGTTCAGACGTTCCCCGGCGTTTCGCTCGACTGCAATGCCGAGACGATCTCAGGCGTCACGGACTCGCAGGGACAAGTCGACTTCGTGATCCTGGGAGGTGGCCCGGACGTCGCGACCGCGCATCCTTTCGCCGAGCTACGAGCAGAGATTCGGGCGCGCGGCGTGCATCTCGGGATGTCACGAGTGGCAGCCTACGATCTAGTTGGAACCTTGAATGGTTTGGATCACGCCGATTTCGCCGCCTGCATTGGCGCCGTTCTCCGGCGGACCGATGCGCCGCCGATGATCGCTGGACTCGCGGATTACGACTTCAATGGCCGTCTGCAGAGTAAGGATCTGGCGATCTGGTTGTCCGAGTATCTCTCGCGTCGCTCGGAGTCCAACAGCGGCGCAGTGTGCCCTTGAGGGTGTCCCGTTACCGGATGACGGCAATCTTCGCTGCGGCGCTGTGCTCAGCCTGGGTGAGCACGACCCAGTAAATCCCTGCGGGCGCTCGGGCGAGATCTCGCAACTCCACGACGTGATTGCCGGCGCCGAGGCGCAGCGCGCGCTCCGCGATCCGACGGCCCGAGAGATCCACGATCGCGAGCCACGCCGGCTGATCAGTCGGCAGCGAGAACGCTACGCTCGACTCCAAAACGACCGGGTTGGGATGGACTCCCCTGATGCGCAGGAGCCGGCCGCCTGACGCGGGATCGTCCACGCCGGCTACGCCCGGCGTGTATTCCACGTGCAGGAGCGGCCGCACCGCGGGGTTCGTATTCTCTTTGGTATCGAAGCGCCGCGACGATTGAGCGGTGGCTTCGTTGCCGATCAGGATCCAGCCGAAGCTGGCGCCCGGCTTGAGGACCCAAAGCTGCACGTCGCCGACCATCTCCGCGGTGCTTCCCCACGTGTAGTCCCCGACTGAGTCGATCGTCTGGGCGGCGCTGAAACTGGCGACGAAATCGCCGCCGAGGTTGGCCCAGGGCGTCGCTGGGAAGAAGCGCTGGCTCCAGGTTGCGTCGCCGGGCTCGGCCAGAATGCCACTGCCTCCCGGCGAACCAGCGTTCGACGCGCCCTCGCCCCAATCGGCCCGGACGCGATGCAGGCTCTGGACCGTCGGCGACCAAACGAGGGGAACTTGCGAGCACCTGAGGCGGAGCGTGGCATTCGTCACGATCGAACCGGACGGGATCGAGCTCAGGTCGAAGGCAATTAACGCGCGGCGGAGATTCTCCCCGGGCACGGTGTTGTTTCGCCCGGCGAACATGACCTCGCCCGCGCCGTTGCTCAGGTTGCCATCGGGATGCTGATACAGCGTGTTGTCCTTGCTCGGAGCGAGATCGACGACGTCGGCGGTGGCCAGGCCGGCAGCCAAGGCAGTGAGGGCGGTCACGAGAAGCAGCAGGCGTCGAGTCATGGCAACCACCTCATGGAACGGATGCAAGGCTGCGTTCGACGATCAATCGCGGCTACGAGTCTAGCGCAGCGTCCCGCGTCATTCGAACGTGGAATCTCGCGCAGATCGGATGTGGAGAGGCCTCCCACGAACCTTTGTCAAGGGAAGAAGGGGGGCCCGGTGGCTGGGCCTGCTCAGGCCGCACTGAAAAGAAAGATCACGAATCGCGAAGGAGCACAGAATTCCCTTGACGCGCTGATGCGAGCGCGTCGCCGATGCCTCGCCTCGGGTCACGGAGCACCGCGTCAGCGTGCGTGGGACGGGCACGGGGACGTGATCTTGTCGGTGGAAGTAGAAAACTTGTGAGGCTGCAAACCGCGCGTACTCCGGGATCGTCTGAGCGCCGAAAAGAGACGTGGTACAAGAGTCGAACCCCCGTGTGCAGGTCTGGACGAGGCCAGACCTGCACTCGCGATTGCGCCCCCGTGAACAGGTTGCGCCCCCGGGAACAGGAGCTTCATGCGCGCTTACACGTTGACCCATCTCAGCGATGCGGTCCTGCTGCGCGATCTGGCTGAGCTCGTCGCCCAGGATCGCACCACAACTGCCGTACTGCTGGCTCACCTCGCCGAGGTCGATACCCGCCGGCTCTACCTGCCTGCCGGCTACCCGTCGATGCATGCATATTGTGTCGAGGGGCTGTGCTTGTCTGAGGACGCGGCCTTGAAGCGCATCCAGGCGGCACGCGCAGCCCGGCAGTTCCCGGCCCTGTTCACGGCGGTGGCGGAAGGCCGGCTCCATCTGACCGCAGTGCGCCTGCTTGCACCCCATCTGACGCCGGAGAACGTGGACGAGCTCCTGGTGGCGGCGACACAGCGGCGCAAGGCCGAGATCGAGCAGCTGCTTGCCCAACGTTTCCTACGGCCGGAAGTGCCGGCGTTGGTGCAGGACATCCCGACCTTGTCAAACTCGCAACATGCCCCGGGGCATGTTGCGGCACCCACGCCAGACCTCGACACGGCACTTACCTCGAAACCAATAAGCGCTCCGCGACCCGAAGTGGCGCCGCTTTCGCCCGAGCGCTTCGTGCTCCAGCTCACGATCGGCAAGCCGCCGGAGTCCAGGCCGAGAATGGCCTTTTAGCCATACCAGGGCGGAACGCGCCAAGATTCTGATGCGTAGGGGGACAAAATCACTGACGTGCGTCAGTCTCGCGAATGCCGGATGCTAGAACGGCCGGCACGAGATCAGTGCCGGCCGTCCTGGATCTACGAGATTCGCGTCAATGCAGTAACAGCATCTTCCGAGTGGCCGTGAACGATCCCGCGCGCAACTGGTAGAAGTACACGCCCGCGGGCAACGTCCCGATCCGCTCGCCGGACGCGCCAGATGCGCCGGCGCCGAAGTTGACGCTGTAGAGGCCCGCTTCCTGCGTCTCCCGAACCAGCGTCGCGACCCGCTGTCCGAGCAGGTTGTAGACCTCGAGGCTGACCGGCGCGCTGACCGGCAGCGCGTAGCGGATCCGGGTCGAGCCCTTGAAGGGGTTCGGCAGGTTCTGCCACGCCGCGAACGCCGTCGGCGGCGGTCCATCGACGGCAACCGTTCCATTGCCTGCGCCGATCAACACGACGTTGTGCGGCGAGAGCGGATCGAGCGCCGTGATCGTCATCAGCGTCGTGTCCGGCCCGGGGGCGAACGGATCGTAGTAGACGCCGACGGTGTCCTGCCCGGCGGCCGGAATCACTAGCGAGGTGCGCCCCACCCAGAACTCGGGACTGCCGATCGAAATCCCCGTGATCGTGAGGTCGGCGCCGCCCTTATTCTCGAACGTGAGCACCGAGCCGACCGGCGTGCCCGGATCCGTCGACCCGAGGTCGAGGGGATCGGGGGTCGCGCCAAACATGGGGACCAGGATCTGGAAGAAGCCGCTCAAATCCTCGGTGGTTCCGCCAACGTCGCGCACGCGCACCTGCGCGCTGTCGGCGGGAGCGTTCGGGACCGTCCAGGTGAAGACTTCCTGGCTCGCCGGCACGCTGGCGACGATGGCGTTCCAACCCGCGCCCGGTGCGACGCGATAGTCGAGCGCCACGTTGGTCACGTTGGTGCTCGTCCACGTGAGCTCGTGCTCGGTGTTCCACTCCCAGCTCTCGCCGCCGAGCGGGAGCGTCAGGTTCACGACCGCGCTGCTGGTCGCAGTACCGGTGATCGGGATCCGCAGTGGTCCGGCGCCGCACGCGTTGCTCGTCACCACCAGTGTGTCCGGGAAGGTGCCGGCGCTGGTCGGGCAGAAAGTGACACCGACCGTGTCGGAGAGGCCCGGCCCGACGCTCAGCGAACCGCGGCCGACGTGATACGGGGCGCCGGTCACCGCGACGGTCGCGCTCAGCGTCGTGCTACCCGCGTTCTGGATCGTGATCGCCTGCGTGTAGCAGCCGCCCGCAGCCTGGCTGCTGAAGTCGACGTCGGTCGGATTCGAGGCCGCCTGGGCGCCCGAAAT
>DASQFU010000013.1:0-3203 GCA_035632955.1 Candidatus Limnocylindria bacterium | reverse complement strand
CTTGTTCGCGCGCAACGCCTCGAGGGCGACGCTCAGGGTTTCGCCGATCGGCATCACGAGCCTCCTCCGCTGCGACCCCCGCCCGAGCCAGTGCGGCCGCCAGCGCCGGTGCCGCCCGCACCCGGCACGCCCGGCACGCCGCTGCCCATGCGCTGGCGGATGCGACTCTGACTCTGCACCCGCTGGGCCTGAGCCTCCGCGACGCCGATCAGCGCGACCTGCTCTCCTTCCTTCACGCCGTCGAGCACTTCCGTGTAGTCGAAGTCGCTGAGGCCGAGCCGAACCAGGCGCGGCTCGAGTCCGCGATCGGTCTTCACGAACACGATCTGCGCCCGACTCGCGCGCCCGCCGGCTCCACCGGCTCCACCGGCTCCACCTGCGCCACTGAGCGCTGCAGCGCCGGGGCCGCCCGTGACGGCGGCGCCAGCGCCAGAGCCACGCCCGCCGACGCGACCGGAACGCGCGCCGCGCGCGCCGCGCCGTCGCGCCGAGTCGGACGGAGAGCCCGCGCCCGCCGTCCATGCCGAGCGCGAGCCTCCGGAATCACTGCCGCCGCCCATTCCGGATGCGCGCGCGCCGATCCGAGCCCGGATCTGGCGTTCCACCTGCGCGCGAACCGAATCGGGCTCGAGTCCGAGCGCCGGCGCGACCGTCGCGATCTCGCGCATACTGCGCACGGCGTCCACTGGAACGGCCGCCACGTCGTTGCGCTGCTCGACCAGCATCGTCACCTCGCCGTTCATGCCCGGCATTAGGAGCCGGTCGTCGTTCGTGATCGCGATCAGCACTGGGAACATGGTGACCGACTGCTGCACCACCGCCTGCGGCTCGATCTTCTCGACCTGGCCGATGAACGATCGCTGCGGGAACGCGTCCACCGTGACGGTTGCGGTCTGGCCGGAGCGCACGTTGCCGACGTCGGTCTCGCTGACCAGCGCCCGCAGGCGGATCCGGCTCAGGTCGGCCATCTTGAGCAGCGACGTCCCGCCGCTTGCGGACGACGTGGCCGACGCGATCACCTGCCCAGTCGAGACCAGTTGCTCGAGCACGGTGCCGCTGATCGGGGCGCGCACGGTGGCGTCCTCGAGACGCTGCCGCGCGAGGTCCAGATCGGTTCGCATCTTGACGATTTGCGCTTCGGAGTTCGCGAAGTCGAGCACGGCGGTCTCGTACTCGTCCGCCGTGATCACTTGCTGCGCGAAAAGATCGTCGGCCCGCTTCTTCTGGGCCCGCGAGATGTCGAGCTTTGCCTGGGCCGCGCGCAACGCCGCGTTCGACTGGTCGTACTGGTTCTGGACGTCGCGCGTGTCGATCTGCGCGAGCAGATCACGCGCTTGAACGGTGGACCCGACCTCCACCGGCATGCGCACGATCTGTCCCGAGGCCTTGGATTTCACCTCCACGAGATCGATCGGCTCGACCGTGCCCGTGGCTTCGATGGTGAGCGCGATGTCCCGGCGCTCCACCGGCTCCGTCATGACGGCCGGAGCCGCCGAGCGTTTCCGCGCCGACCGCACCATCGTGAACGCGACGGCTGCGCCGATCACGGCGAGCAAGACGATCCCGTACCGAAGGACGTCAGGACGAGGTCTCACGAGTATCTCCTTTCGACTTCCCGCCGGAGCGGCCGTGCCTCACAGGTCACGGCCGACCAGTGCTTCGAGCTGCGCCTTGGCGACGCGCTGGTCGTAGCGCGCGCGAATCAGATCGCGACGTGCCTGGTCGAGTTGGGTCTGAGAGGTCAGCACGTCGAGCAAAGTCGATCCGCCGACCGCATACCGTTGCTGTTGCACGCGCAGGTCCTCCTCCGCGGCGGCGACCGTCGCGGTCTGGGACGCAACGCGCTCCGCGGCTGACTGGAACCCGCCGTGGGCCTGCGTCAGGCTTTCCAGGGCCGCGAGGCGCGTGTCGCGCAAAGCCGCATCGGCGTTTTGGCGCGCGACCTGGGCCTGCACCACCTGCGACTCGCGCTGGAACTGGTTGAACAGCGGGAACGACAGCGACAGGCGAAAGGCGCCCGAGTACGCGAAGTTGTCGCCCGCCAGCGTTGGGCTCTCGCCGACGCCGCTGCCGCTCCGCGAATAGCTGGCCGTCACGGAAGGAAGATAATCCGTCCACGCCGCGCTCGCCGCCGCCCGCGCCGCGTCGAGCTCTGCGTCCGCTCCCTGCACAAGCGGGCCATTCTGTGCGAGCGCGCGGAGCGCCGCCTCGTCCAACGCCAGAGTCGGGCGATCGAGGGAATCGGCCGCGTCCGCCGTGACCGGCTCCGGAGATCCCACCGCGCGCGTCAACGACGCATCCGCCGTCTGCAGCGCGTTGCGCGCCTCGAGCACCGCTAGCTGCGCGTTCCGGACCTGAATCTCCGCCCGCAACGAATCCGACCGAGTCGCCGCCTTGGCCCGCGTCCGCGCCACCGACACCCGCCGCTGCTGCTCTGCCTGTTCGAGCTGGGCCGCCGCGGCCGCTTGCGACTCGCGGGCGGCGAGCACGTCGAAGAATCTCTGCTTCGCGGTCAGCGCGACGCCAAAGCGCTGCGTCACTTCGTTCACTTCGGCGGCGGTCTTTCGCGCCCGCGCCTGCCGCACATCGAAGATCCGGCGCCCGCCGTCGAACAGCTCCACGTTCGCCCCGAGCCCGAGGCTCGAAGACCACGGCTCGTCCGCGACCGTGATGATCTCCCCATTCTCGAACCGAGTCGTGCCGCCGGAAGGAATCTGCCGGTTGGCGCCGGCCGACAGCGTGACGTTCGGCAGGAACGCGCCGTACGCCGAACGCAAGGCCGCGGCGCTGGTGCGTGCCTGACCTTGGGCCTGAACGGCCTGCGGAGCGTTGCGCTGCGCGAGCGTCACCGCCTCCTCGAGCGTGATCGGACGCTGAGCGATGGCGGTCGGCGCGGTGAACGCGACCACCAGCAGCGAAAACGCGAACCGTCTCACGTGCTCACTCCTGTCTCGCCCGTCCGGGCGGCAGTCGGCTTATCCGACTCGATCGCGCCATCTCGCAGCACGACTCGCCGGTGCGCGCGCGCGGCGATCTCGGGATCGTGAGTCACCACGACGATCGTATGTCCTTCGCCATGCAGCCGCTCGAACAGCTCCATGACGTCCGTGCCGGTCCGGCTGTCGAGGTTGCCGGTCGGCTCGTCCGCGACCGTGATGATCTCCCCATTCTCGAACCGAGTCGTGCCGCCGGAAGGAATCTGC
>DASQFU010000012.1:0-3061 GCA_035632955.1 Candidatus Limnocylindria bacterium | reverse complement strand
AAGGGAGAAGTTGCGGCCGACACGCAGGTTCAGGACGTTGAGGTACGGCGCTTTGATCTGTTTGTCGCCGCGATCCTTGCCGGCGAAGCGAATCGTGGTCGCCAGCGGGTTCGAGACCACTCGCCCGTTTGAAAGTGTGACGGTCGACGGGCCGAAGCGCGGGTCGGGGGCCGCGATTCGCGTGACGACCGGGCCCGAGTAAGGCCCTGACTGCACCGAGAAGTTGGCGGCGACCACCAGACTCCACGGTGCGAAGTACACGGCGCCAAAGCGCGCCTGGTGATCTTCCCACATCGGATTGCGCGTGTCGGCTGTACCGGAGAGGCTGTTGGTGACGTTGCCGCGAATCGTGCCGAGGCCGCGGTTGTTGGAAAAGGCCTCGGGCTGGATGAACGACGCGGGGTCATTCGGCTGCCACGTCCCGGCGACGTGCTGCCACGCCCGGGTGTAGTTGGCAATCAGCTGCACGCGCTCGGTACGCTTGGTGACGTCGAACTCCAGGCCGCGGTAGACGAACGAGTTCCATTTGTTGTCGGTGACGAGATTGATCTCGTTCTGCGACACATCCTGGTAGCCGCGGAACACGCCGCCGTCATAGATCCCATTGACCTCGACCTGCGCGGGGCGATGCTTGTATTCCCGCGAGATCACGCTCACGTCGAAGGTCATCTGTCCGGGAAGCTGGCGCCGGTATCCCACCAGCATCTCGTCGACCCACGGCCATCGCCGATCGGGATCGATACGCCGGTTCTGGGAGACCTGCGCGCCCCCTGGCGTGACAAACACCGATTCGAATGTGCCGTCGAGGTCGTTGTCGTACTCATCGCGGATGTCTGCGACTGCCGTCCCGGCGCCGCCGATGTAGCTGGCGTTGGGCACGTCGCCGACGCGCCCGAAGCTGGCGCGCAGGAGATTCTTGTTGTCGGCGGTGAGCGAGTAGTTGCCGCCGATTCGCGGTCCGACGGCCACATCACTGAGCGTCTCGACGTCGAACAGCGCGTCGGTTGCCTTGAGGAAATCGACGCGCAGGCCGGCATTGATGGTGAGGCGGGCGCCGGGCTTCCAGGAGTCCTGCACGTACACGGCGTTGTCTCGCGCTCGTAACCGTGACGTGTCGATCGAGGCGACGCCGTAGTAGCGCCGATGGAATGGCACAACGCCCGCCGCCGGATTGCCGGGATCCCGGAGAGCAACCTCTTCGAGCGCGAACCCGTCGTTGGAGTAGAACGTCGTCGTCGCGTCGCGCAGCCGCGGCTGCAGGTACATGCCGGTCTGAATCTCGTGCGAACCCCACCATCCGGCCGGTCTGAAGTAGGTCAGGTCGGCGCTGATCGTGGTTTTCGACGCCGGTCCGAGCGTGCGGGTGTCGAGATTGTCGAGCAGCGCGATACGTCCGGATCCGGTGCGGCGTCCCGCCGAAACGAAGGACGAGCTGTGCACCGGTCGCGACGGGCCGCTGCCGAGATGCCCGTCAAATACGTCGATGCTCGAGTTGTTCGACTTGTCGTTGAAGCCAACAAGGATCTTCGTCGTGACGCGATCGCCCCACACCGATGACAGCCGCGTGCCGTAGGTGGCGCCGCCCAGGGCCGTGATTTGGACATTGGCGCCGTTCACCTGGAAATTCGTTTCCTCGACGTTCGCGTCACGCTGGTAGGTGACCTGGAAGTGGTGATTCGGCGTCAACTGTGTGGTCCCCTTGAGCGAGCCAAACTTCAGGCGGCCTTCGTTGTTGAACGGCTCGAAGCCGGGAACCAGGGCCTCGAGGTTGTCGAGCAATGCGCTGCTGCGGCTGATCCCGGTCAAGCGGCTCGTGTAACGGAATGTGCCGAAGAACCACGCTCTGCTCCGCAGGAGGGGACCACCGAGCGCGAGATCGGGCTGCACCGTGCGAGACACGACCGGTGTGCCGCCCGGCGTATTGTTGTCGTTCCACGCGATGGCCGTGTAAACCGCGCCGACGCTCCCTTTGACCTGATTGGTGCCGGACGGCGTCGCGATGTTGATGACCATCCCTTCGGCGAGCGGCGCGGACGCATCGACGCCGGCGGTCTTGATCTGGATGTCGTCAATCGCCTCCGAGCTGAGCCCGAGATATTGTCCCGGCCAGTTCTGCCGGAACGATCCGGCATCGACTCCATCCACCTGCACCACGTGATTCTCATTCTCCGTTCCGCGCAGGAAATACACCGACCCGCCGAACTGGTCGGTGCTGCGGCTCATGATCCCGGGAGTAAGGTCCAATGCGTCCTGCCAGACGCGGCGGCCGCTGAGCGGCAAGGCGCGCTGGAACTCTCCGCTGATGTTGATCGCCTGCGTCGTCTTCTGTACTTCGAGCATGGGACTTTCGCCGCTGACCTGGATCGTTTCCTCGATCCCGCCAATCTTCATGACGACGTCGACCTGGATGTTCACTTCCGCGCGCACGCCGAGTCCCGTGCGTTCGAATTTTGCGAAGCCCGGGAGGACGGCGACCACGTCGTAGGTGCCGGGTGGGAGATTGACGAGGCGGTAGAACCCCTGCGAGTCGCTGACCGCGGTAAACGGCGTCGACGACTGTGGGGTGGTCGCAGTGAGGGTGACACCGGGCAACGCGGCGCCCTGTTCATCCTTGATGAAACCGCGAATGGAACCCTCCGAGGCGATCTGCGCCGGTGCCGTCGACGCCGTCGCGCACAGGAGCAGGGTGATGATGCAAGCGAGCCGGAACGATTTCATACGCGACCCCCAAAGCAGATGACCAAGGCTGACGTTGTTGCCGCCGCACTTCTGCACTGAGTCGTATGGACCGGGATTTCCGGTGTGGCCCGTCCGCAATCGGGGCAATATTACATCCCAACACACTGGCTGTTTGCAGAGTTTGCGGCGCGATGTCCGCGCGATGTGCCCACGATGGTCGCGCGATCGATCGCTCGGGAACGTCAGGACCTGTCGTGAGGGGGAGTGCTGACGAGGGCACGAGAACGGGCGTTATGCCGTAGTTGCTTCGATGTCATAGCTGTTCATCGGATACGCGCCCTCGTCCGCCACGCCCACGTTGCCGAACTACCCTGAGTTGTTG
>DASQFU010000011.1:0-10397 GCA_035632955.1 Candidatus Limnocylindria bacterium | reverse complement strand
ACTTTCCTCGAATGACGACCTCGGCGACCGCAACAGCGGAAGCGTCGGCACGTCACCCGCGATCACCTGGAGGACTCGGAACCGAGCACGCGATCCAGCGTCTCGTTGACCAACTGGTCCGCGCGCGCGTTGTCCTCTCGCCGCACCGCCACGAACCGGACCGCGGCGAATCGGTCCGCCGCCGCTCGCGCGGCGGCGTGGAGCGGTTTCAAACCGGCGTGTTTCACGCGATAATCGCCGGTCATCTGCCGCACCACGAGCTCGGAATCCATGCACACTGTCAGCTCCCGGACCTCGTGACGGCTCGCCGCCTCGAGGCCGGCCAGCAGCGCCCGGTACTCGGCCACGTTGTTCGTGACCTCGCCCAGCCACTCGCCGCGAGCCTCGACCTCCTGCCCAGCCGGATCCGTGAGCACGTAACCGAGCGCTCCGGGTCCCGGATTGCCGCGGGCGCCACCATCGCAGCGCAGCGTCCAGGCCTTGGTCGCGGCAGTCGACATCCGGGCACACTACCCGAGAGCCGGGGGCCTCTCAAGCCGGCGCCGCTTGGTGTGCGGGCGCGGGCACCGGCTCTCCGGGCAGCGGCTCGAGCCATCCGGCGCGATCGAGCGCCGTCCACGCGTCGCGCTCGCCCCGGCGCATCAGCTCGCGCGCGTTCGCGGGATCGAAGCGCAGCAAGCCGCCCGGCAGAATGCCGTCCGGTTCGACGACGCACAGACGCGCAGGACGGTCATCGCGCGACCAGCCGGCGGGAAGATGCGAGAGCTCGCTCTCGAGATCGCGCCAGTTCGCGAGTTCGAGCAGCCGGCCGATCAAATCCACGACGGTGAGCGGGTGCTCGGAGTCCTTCGGACCCTGGCTCGGCGACACGAGCACCACCACCGCGGCGTCGGCCTCGTCGGCGAGCACGGCGTGGATCGGCTGATTCGAGAATCCACCCGCGTCTACGTAATCCTTGCCGAACACGCGCACCGGCTCGAAAACGACCGGCATCGCCGAGGACGCGGCGGCCGCGGCCATCACCTCGGCCGGGGAGCGGACCACCACGACCTCGCCGAGCTGTTTCGCGATCGCTGCCTGGAAGGCGTCGTCGGGCTTCCAGTTCACGAAATGCGTGACGCGCGCCGAGTCGAGCGCGCACGCGCACAAGATGAGATGCGGCTCACCCGCCGCGAGACGGCCGGGATCTCCCGCGGCGACCAGACGCTCGAGCAGCAGCCGCCGCGCCCGACCTCGCCACAGGCCGCGGCCCTGCGTCTCGGGCATCAACCGGAGCAGGAGTCCGCGCACGCGATCTCCGGCCCGCCCGGGTCGATTCGTGAGCCACACGGCGGTGAGCGCGAGCAGCACGGCGGCGCTGAAGCGATGCGGCCAGGAATAGCCGCCGATCCAGGTCACGAGGTGGAACACCACTCCCGCCAGCAACACGATCAGCAGTCGCTTCTCTTGCCCCGAATGCGCGGCCGGCGAGAGCCGGAAGAGCCATTCCTCCACCAGATTCGCGTAACGCGAGATCGCCCAGCCGGCGACGCCGACCAGCGCCCACGCGACCACCTCGAGCACGACCTTCAGCACCGTCCCCTCGGTGCCGCGCCGGGCGAGCAGCCGCGCGAGGCTGAGTTCGGCCGAGCCGGTGAGCGTGAGCACCAGCTCGATGCCGGCGAACACCAGGATGAAGCCGCCGGCGACGCGCAGCATCAGGTTCAGCCAGCGCAGGCCGATTCCGGCGGGGGTCAGACGCGCCCACACTTTTTCGAGCGCGGTGGTGCGAAACGCGTGCGCCGCCCACGCGACCGCGTTGATCGCGCCCGCCGACACGCCGGCCACCACCGCCGGCTGCAGGCCGGCTTCGCCGAGGGTCTTGAGCACGCCGACGGTGTAGGCGCCGAGCGCCCCGGCACCCGACAAGACGACCGCCGGCCGCCGGAAAGGGAGATCGGCTCGCAGGGTGCGGGAAGGATCGGACATGAACGTGACCGGAGAGGCTAGACGGCGTCCGGCGGCCACACGAGTAGCCGCCCGCAGCCCTCGCACGTCAGCAGCCGATCGCTGCGCCGCGCTTCCTGCAGCACCTGCGGCGGTTGGCCACGGTAGCAGCCCCCGCACGCGCCCTTGACGATCGGCACGACCGCACGGCCGTCGCGCGAGCCGCGGATGCGTTCGTAGCGCGCGCGTGTGGCCGCCGGCAGGCGCGCGAGAAACGCATCGCGCCGCGCCTCGATCACACCCGCCTGCTCCCGCTCGCGCTGTTCCTCCGCGTCGATCTCGCGCCCGCGCGACGCCGCCTCGCTTTCGACCCCCGCCAGCGTGCGCTCCAACTCGGGGCGCTCACCCTGCAACCGCTCTTCCTCGTCCAGGAGCAGCAGCAGCTCCGTCTCGCGCTCCGAGCGCCGCGCTTTGGAGGCGGTGATCTCGTGCAGCAGCGCCTGATACTCTTCGTTCTTCTTCACCATCGGCAGCTGGCTTTGAAACTTGCGCTCCTCCACCTGCAGCGCCTCGACGTCCCGTTCGATCTCGCGGCGCTTCACCTGCTTGGCGGCGACCTGTTGCTTGTAGCCTTCGAGTCGCGTGCGCTCGGCGCCGACGCGGTCGCTCAGGCTCTTGCGCTGAACCGGATGGCGGTGCAGTGCGGCGTTGAGGGTCGCGAGTTGCTCGTCGAGTCCGTGGAGCGACCACAGAATCTGGAGCTCCTCGGTCACCGAGCCCTCAGTCAACCGAACGGGGATGCCTGGACGGCATCCCCGCGCGCGCGGATGGCCCGAACGCCCCGCTCGGGTCGAGCGGGTGCGGGCGGCTCTTGCTCGCCCGCGGCGTCGACGATCGTGAACCTGGGCCCTGCGCCTTCATGGGTCGGACCTCGATCCTTGAAACGCCCGGGGGCCGATCGCCCCGTAGGGTGATGGTGGGCGGAACAGGGCTCGAACCTGTGACCCCCAGGTTGTGATCCTGGTGCTCTACCAGCTGAGCTATCCGCCCGGAATGTTCGTGTGCCGGTCCGCCCCAGGCCCCGGTCCCATCGCCTCGGCCCGTGATGATGAAGTGGGCCCACCTGGATTCGAACCAGGGTCTCGCCGGTTATGAGCCGGCCGCTCTGGACCGCTGAGCTATGGGCCCGGCATGGGCGCTCATGAATCGCGGAGCCAGAAGCCGGCTGTTTCTAGCACCCGCTCCGGAAGGGTGTCAAGGCATGCACGCGAACAGCGCGCGCTCGTGCTCGTTTCGGCCGCCGCGAAGCGAGGGTTCTCTCCATGCCGCGACTTGCCAGCGCTCGCGCGGAAGACCGATCATTCTCGCATGCCGGCGATCCGATCTCGTCCTACGATGCGCTCGCTCGCTCGAGTCGCGTGCGCCGCGCGTGCCGCGCGCGATTGGATCACGTTCTCGGCGCTCGCCGTGCTGCTCGCGCTCTCCGGCTGCGCAGAGTCGCCGTCACGGCCGGAGCCGATTCCGACCTCCACGCTCCAAGGTACGGTGCTCGATCCTGACGGCGTGTTTGCGGAGGGTGCCAGCGTGCGCATCGCGAGTGAAGGCGCGATCGGCGGCTCGTTCTGGATGTGGACTGCGACCGCAGGCGTGGAGGGGCGATTCTCGATCGCGGGCGTCCCGGCCGGGTCGTTTCTCGTCGATGGATTCGTGGCTCCGGAGATCGGCGGGCGCGCCGTGGCGACGGTCCCGGGTGCCGCCGTCGACGTTCACCTCTCGCCCCCGGGATACATTCGCGGGATCGCGACCCGGATCGGGGCCGGTGACCAGAGCGGCATCGTCGTTTCGTGCGACTTTCCGTTCGCGCTCACGACCACCGATGCCGCCGGGCGCTACCTGCTGTGGGGGCCGCCCGGCCGCTGGAGCGTCACCGCGCATTCGCCCGGCTACACGTCGACCATCGTCTCGGTGGACGTCGCGGCGCCGGGCGACACGGCCAAGGCGACCGACCTCCGGCTGCAGCCCGACTTCAATCCCTGACGGTGCGTCCGGTCGCCGCGGCCGGTCGCGCCTCGCAGCGCTAGAGCAGCTCGGTGTAAGCCTTGAGTCGCCGGCTGCGCGTCGGGTGGCGCAGCTTGCGCAGCGCCTTGGCCTCGATCTGGCGTATGCGCTCGCGCGTGACGTTGAAGAACGCCCCGACTTCTTCGAGCGTGCGCTGGGCGCCGTCGTCGGTGAGACCGAACCGCAGCCGGATGACCTTCGCCTCGCGCGGAGTCAGCGTCTTCAGCACGTCGTTGACCTCGTCGCGGAGCATGGCGGAGGCCGCCGAGTGCGCGGGACTCACGACGCTCGTGTCCTCGATGAAGTCGCCGAGGTTGGAGTCGTCGTCTTCGCCGATCGGCCGGTCGAGCGAGATCGGCTCCTGCGCCGCCTTGAGAATGCTCTTCACCTTGTCGACCGGCAGCTCGAGGCGCTCGGCGATCTCCTCGGGGGTCGGCTCGCGTCCCAGCTCCTGCACCAGACGCCGCGACACGCGCACCACCCGGTTGATGTGCTCGATCATGTGCACCGGCACGCGGATCGTGCGCGCCTGGTCGGCAATCGCCCGCGTGATCGCCTGCCGGATCCACCAGGTCGCGTAGGTCGAGAACTTGTAGCCCTTCGTGTAATCGAACTTGTCGACCGCCCGCATCAGCCCCGAGTTGCCCTCCTGGATCAGGTCCAGGAACTCGAGCCCGCGGTTCGTGTAGCGCTTGGCGATCGAGATCACGAGCCGCACGTTGGCCTCGATCATCTCCTTCTTGGCCTGGGCGGTGGAGCGCTCGCCGTCGCGGATCTGGCGATGGAGCTCGATCAAATGCTCCTTCGTCATCTTCGCCTCGTCCTCGAGCTGCTTGCCGCCCTTCTTGATCCCCTTGAGGTCTTCCTGGAACTCCGCGACCTGCGCCGGCTGCAGACCGGACTCGCGACGCACCGCGCGCAGCTCGCGCGGCCCCTTCTTCAACCGACGCGTGAATCCGTTCATCTCGTCGACGCTGTGGCCGTAGCGCCGCTCCAGCTCCATCAGCTGCTCCTCCCCGTCCGCCGCCCGCTGCGCCAGTTCCTTCACCGGGGACGCCAGCCCCTCGACCATGCGCGGGTTCATCGACAGCTTGTGAATCTCCTGCGTCAGCTCGGCTTCGACTTTGGCCCAAGTCGCCTGCAGGTTGCCGCGCTGGCGCTCGGTCATCCGCGTGTTCTGCCGCTCGACCAGGTCGTTGTAACGCTTCTGCAGGACGAAGATCCGCTCCAGGATCTTGACCGCGCGTTGGCGCTCCTTCTTGAGCGCCGGCTCGGTGGCGGCGTTCTCGTCCACCTTGATGAAGTCCTCGATCTTGAGCAGCCCTTCCTTGAGCTTCTTGACCATTCCCCGGATCTCGCGCACCGCCGGCTCGGCGCGGAACAGGGCGGAAAGCACCTGGCGTTCGCCGGCCTCGATACGCCGCGCGATCTCGACTTCGCCTTCGCGCGTGAGCAGGGGAACGCGTCCCATCTCGCGCAGGTACATGCGCACCGGATCGTCGTAGCGGACCGGCTGCTGGGGCGCCGCCTTGGCCGAGGCCGAAGGCTTCTTGTCCTCGATCTTGCGCAGCTTCTTGATGCGTTCGTGAGCCTCTTCCTCGGACGCGAACACCTCGATGTGCATCTGGTTGAGCATGCTGTGGATGTCTTCCATCTGATCGACCTGCGCCTCGGGCTCCATGTCCTCGGCGAGCGTCCAGACGATCTGGTCCTCGGTGATGTAGCCCTGGCGGAGCGCCAGCGACTTGATTTCGTCGAGCCGCTTGCGCCCGGCCTGGCGCTCCTTCTGGCGGAGCTCCTTCTTGCTGATCTTCTTCGTGTCCTTGGTCATCTTCGCGTCCTTGGTCGTCTTCGCGTCCTTGATCGTCTTCGCGTCCTTGGTCGTCTTCGTGTCCTTGGTCGTCGCTGCTGCCATGGGCTCCGGCTCCCCTCAGGCGGTCAGTTCATGAAGTGATCGTGCGATCTCGTGGATTTCCTGCATCAGCCGCGACGTTTCATCGCCTTCCGCGGCGCGCTTGAGCTGTTGTTCGCGCTCGCGGAGTCGCCGGCGCAGCCGCCGCTCCACGAGCTTCCGGGTCGCCCCGGTCGCTTCGGCCATCCAATCCAACGTTTCGGGACCCGACGCGAACAGCTCGCGCGCGAGCGCCGCCGTCTCGTTCGCTTCGGGCCATCCTTGGTTGCCGGCCCACAGCCAGTCCGCGAGCGCGCGCGCGGTCGGGTCCAGGAAATCCCCGGGCGTAATCTGCTCGCGCGCGCCGGCTAGCCCCTCGGGCGCGTGCAGCAGCGCCGCCAATAGATGATGCTCGGCGACCTGCTCCGTCCGCCGCTCGCGGCGCACCGCCACCTGGAGTGGCGACTCGGACCGCTGCCCGCTGCGGCGCAACCTCACCGCCCGTCCCAGGACCGCGGCCGAGAACCCGAACACGCGCGACGCGTGCTCGAGCAGCATCGCCTCGCGCACCGGGTCGCGCACGTCCGCCGCCAACCGCACCACCGCTTGTAACGCGCGCTCGCGCGGATCGCCCGCCGCGCCGGTCTCCCGCAGCACGTGCCGCTGAACGAACTCGACCGGATCGTAGGCGCCGGCCCGTGCACGGTGCCAGCCTTCCGCGCCCTGTTCACCCACCAATGTATCCGGATCGGAGCCCGCCGGCAGGTCCACGACCACCACGTCCAGGCCTTCGGCGAACAGGGTGCCGAGCGAGCGCAACATCGCGTCCTGCCCGGCGGCGTCGCCGTCGTACGTGAGCGCGACGCGCGGGGTCACCCGCTTCAACAGTCGCGCCTGATCGCCGGTCAGGGCGGTGCCGCTGGTCGCGACGACGTTGTGGATGCCGGCCTGATGGAGGGCGATGACGTCGAAGTAACCTTCGACCACCACCAGCTCCTCCTGGGCGGCCGCCGCCTTGCGGGCCAGCTCGAGCGCGAACAGGAACGAGCCCTTGCGGTAAAGCGGCGTCTCCGGCGAGTTCAGGTACTTCGGCGGCTCGTCGCCCAGAGCGCGCGCGCCGAACCCGATCACCGCGCCACCGACCGCGACCAGCGGCACCATCAGACGGTGACGGAAACGGTCGTAGACCCCGGTGCGCGCCGTTCCTTCCGCTGCCACCGTGCGCCGCATGACTAGCCCGGCCTCGATCAGCACCGCCTCGCCGAGCCGGCTCTGCAGCCGCTCGGACACGTGGGTCCAACCCTCGGGCGCGAGACCGAGCCGGAACTGCTTCACCGTGTCGCGAGCGATGCCGCGCCGGTCCAGATACGCGCGCGTCGTGCGCCCGCGCTCGGGGTCGGCGAGCCACTGCTCGTAGAGCGCCGCCGCCTGCTCCAGTGCTTCGAGCACGCCGGAGCGCGCGCCCCAGCCGCCGGTCCGCCGTTCCGGCACCGGAATGCCGGCGCGCCGGCTCAACATCTCGACCGCTTCCAGGAACCCGACCTTCTCGCTCTCCTGAACGAACTTGAAGACGTCACCTCCCACCTTGCAACTGAAGCAGTGGTAGAACTGCCGCTCCGCGTTGACCGAGAACGAGGGAGTCTTCTCCTGGTGGAACGGGCACAGCCCGACCCAGTTCCTGCCGGCGCGCCGGAGCGCGACGCTCTGCCCGACGACCTCGATCAGGTCGCTCGCCGAGCGCACCCGTTCGACCCAGTCGTCGGCGCCGTGCCGGATGGTCCGCGCACTGTTCGTGGTCATCGCAACCTCGCGATCGTCACGCCGCGGCCGCCTTCGCCCACCTGACCCAACCGCTGCTCGGCCACCTGGGGATGCCCGCGCAGATGGCGCTCGACCGCCGCGCGCAGGATGCCGCGACCGACCCCGTGAATGATCCGCAGCTCCGTCAACCCGCCGACCAGCGCGCGATCGAGCCCGCCGTCCAGAGTCGAGAGCGCCTCGTCCACTTCCATCCCGCGCACGTCGACCTCGAGGCTCGGCGCCTGCTCTGGCAGCGACCACGTGCCGCGCACACCGGGCTCGCTCGCGCCGCCCCGCGGTTCAGCCGCGGCCAGCTTGCTCGCGTGGCTCTGGATGGTCCAGCTTCCGCGCCGCAGCTCGACGCGGCCCTCGGCATCCGGCCCGTTCACGACCTCCGCATCGACGCCGAGATCCACGACCCGCACCCGCTGGCCCGCCGTCAGGTGCTCGGGCGGCAGCGGCTCGACCTCGGCCGGCGGTCCGGCGAGCGGCGCCAGATCTCCTTCCAGCCGCCGCAGCTCCTGCTTCATCGGGCGCAGCTGGTCGCGCCCCAGCTCCCGCTTGCGGGATTCGCGATCGAGCGACTGCCAGAGCCCGCGCGCCCGCGCCAGCAACGCCTCCCCCTCGCGCGCCGTCTCGCGCCGCCGCTCCGTCCACTCGCGGCGGATCTCGGCCTCGGTCTGCCGGTGCCCCTCCGCCGCCACGCGCGCCTCGCGTTCGGCGTGCGCCAGCGCTTCGCGCCCGGCTTGCAGCTCGCGGTGCGCCGCCCCCAGCTCCTCGGTCAGACGTTCCAGCGCGCGGGCCTGCTCGGGCGTCAGGCGACGCGCGCGCTCCAGCAGCGGCGCCGGAAAACCGAGTCGCTCCGCCACCGACAGCGCATGGCTCGCCCCCGGCACCCCCGGCAGGAAACGATACCGCGACGTCAACGTCTGCGCGTCGAACTCGAGCGAGCCGTTGACCACTCCTGCCACCTCACCGGCCAGTCGTTTGAGACTCCCCAAGTGCGTCGTGACGATCCCCCACGTCCCCCGCGCCGCGAAGTGCTCGATCAGCGCGCGCCCGAGTGCCGCCCCCTCCTCCGGGTCGGTCCCCGCCCCGAGCTCGTCACACAGGACCAGGGTCCGCCCCCCGGCCACCTCGGCCATCTGCGCCAGAACTTTCAGATGCGCGGCAAAGGTCGAAAGGCCCTGGTCCACCGACTGCTCGTCGCCGAGGTCGACGACCACCGCCTCGATCTCGGGCACCGCGCTGCCCTCGGCCGCCAGCACCGGCAGACCCGCATGCGCCATCAACACCGCCAGGCCGACGGTCTTCAGCAGCACCGTCTTACCGCCCATGTTGGGTCCGCTGACGAGCAGCAGCCGCCCCGGGGAGCCGAGCTCGAGATCGAGCGGCACCACGGCCCGGGCCGGCCCCTCGCCGCGCTCGGCGATCGCCAGCAGCGGATGCCGCGCCCGCACGAGCCGAAGGCGTGCCCCGCCGGGCGCGATCGCGACCGCGCCGAGATCGAGCGCCCACCGGGCCCGCGCCCGCAACGTGTCGAGCAGCACCAGCGCTTCCTCCAACTCCTCGAGCTCGGACCTGGTCTCGAACACCGCTTGCGAGAGCTCGTTCAGGATCCGCCGCTCTTCCTCGGCGGCCGCGGCGCGCAGCTCGAGCAGATGGTTGTTGTCCCCGCACGCCTCCAGCGGCTCGACGTAGAGCGAGCGAGCGCTCCCCGACACGTCGTGCACGATCCCGCGCCGGCGCGAGAACCCGGCCGCCGGGACCAGAGCCACGAAGCGATCGCCGTGACGCGTCACGTGTGCCTCGGGTCCGAACGGACGCACCCAGCGCTCGAGCTGCTGCTCGAGCCGGCGCTCTCCCTCGCGCAACTCGCGGCGCGCCCGCGCCAGGGCAGGCGAAGCGGCGTCACGAACCGAGCCGTCGTCGTCGAGTGCGCGCGCAAGCCGGGCCAACAAACCCGCGGGCGGCGCGGCCCGATCGGCGATCTCGACCAGCGCCGGATGCCGCTCGCGCGTTTCGTCGTCGCTCCAGGCCTGCAAGGTCGCGTCGCCAGCCTCGAGCCAACGCTTCACCTCGACCAGGGCCGGACCATCGAGACCGTGCTCGGAGGCGACCGCCGTGAGCGCATGCAGCTCGCCGGGCCCCGTGAAGCACCACTCGCCGGGCTCGGCGGCGCGCCGCAGCGCCTGCGACAACCGGTTCTGCTCGCGCTCGCGCGCCGCGCGCTCGGACAGGGGACGCCACGCGCGCAGCGCCGCCTGCCCGCGCACGCTGGCCGCGCGCTCCGCGATCGCGGCCGTGATCCGCTCGAACTCGAGGAGTTTCAGGGAATGCTGATCCACGCCGTTCCGTTTCCAGACCGGTGTCGCCGGTCGCTCCGAGCGCTGCCGCGCCCGACGGCAAGGTGGACGCTCGATCGTCTTCAGATTTTCTTCGTGGAGTTCGCGTCCGCTGCGAGGCGGCCGGCCCGCAACTCGGCCGCGAGAAAACGCCGCCGGAGCCAGGTGGTCCCGGGAAAGTAGGGAGCGCAGATCCGGCACGCCGTCGCTCCACCGCGCATCAACGGCACCGTCACGCGCGCACCGCCCGCGCCGGCTGCGATCGGACGCGGCAAGCGGAGCGAGAGCGCGGCGAGCAGCACGAACGCGACGATCGCGAGCCCGAGCGCCGCCCCCGCGAACAGTCCTCCGAGCCGGTCGACCCATCCCACCAGACC
>DASQFU010000010.1:0-6424 GCA_035632955.1 Candidatus Limnocylindria bacterium | reverse complement strand
CCAATCGTGACGCTGGTGCTGTTCGTGGCGTTCGGGATCTTCATGATCACCGCCCTCGCCGAGACCAACCGCGCGCCGTTCGACCTGCCCGAGGCCGAGGCCGAGCTGGTGGCCGGATTCCACACCGAGTACTCGAGCATGAAGTTCGGACTCTTCTTCCTCGGCGAGTTCGCCAACGTGATCAGCATCTCCTCGATCGCCGTGACCCTGTTCCTCGGCGGATGGAACGGGCCGTGGCTGCCCGATTCGCTCAAGTTCATCTGGTTCTTCGTCAAGCTGGGAGCGCTGCTCTTCTTCTTCATCTGGGTGCGCTGGACCTTCCCGCGCCTGCGCTACGACCAGCTCATGCACCTCGGCTGGAAGGTGCTGCTGCCCCTGTCGATCGTGAACGTGCTCGCGACCGCGGTGTACGTGTTCTGGAGGAACCAATCGTGACGCTGGTGCTGTTCGTGGCGTTCGCCGCCGTGCTGATCGGCTGCAGTCTGATGACGATCCTGCACCGCAATCCGGTGACCAGCGCCCTGTTTCTCGTGCTGGCGTTCTGCTCGCTCGCCGGCCTCTACCTGCTGCTCCACGCGGAGTTCCTCGCCATGGTGCAGGTGATCGTCTACGCCGGGGCGATCATGGTGCTGTTCCTGTTCGTGATCATGTATCTGAACCTGAAGCGCGACGTCGAGCACGGCCTCCAGTTCGCGCTCCGGCGCGGCGCCGGCTGGTTGCTGGGCGCGCTGTTGCTCGCCGAAGCGGCGTTGCTGGTCGGACGCCGTTGGTCGGGAGGTCCGGTGACGCAGACCGCCGAGGCGCTCCCTGCGATCGGCAACACCCAGGCGCTCGGACAGGTCCTGTACACGCGCTACCTGTTCCCGTTCGAGATCACTTCGATCGTGCTGCTGGTCGCCATGATCGGCGCGGTCGTCATCGCCCAGGGGCGGGGGCCGAAGGTCGGCGCGACGGAGAAACCCAACTCGTGACGGCCGCCCTCGATACCATCCCGCTCGCCTGGACGCTGGGCCTGAGCGCGATCGTGTTCGTGATCGGGGTCGTCGGCGTGCTGGTGCGGCGCAACGCCCTCGTGATCTTCATGTCGATCGAGCTCATGTTGAACGCGGCGAATCTCGCGTTCGTGGCGTTCGCGCGCTCCCTGGGGTCGCTCGATGGACAGGTGTTCGTGTTCTTCGTCATGACGGTCGCGGCCGCGGAAGTCGCGATCGGGCTCGCCATCATCGTCAATGTCTACCGGCTCAAAGAGACGGTATACGTGGACGAGATCAACCTGCTGAAGGGCTGACGCGGACCCGATGCCGCTGCTCTGGATCATTCCCGCGCTGCCGCTCCTGGCGGTCGCGCTCAATCTCCTGATCGGTGACCGGCTCGGCCGGCGCGGCACCGCCGTGCTCGCGGTCGGCTCGGTGGGGCTGTCGTTCGCGGCGGCGGTGCGTGCGGTGATGGCGCTGGCGGCGCGGCCCGAGCACGAGCGCGCGATCACCGAAACCGCCTACACCTGGATGCGGGTCGGGGACTTCTCGGCCGACGTGGCGTTCCTGCTCGATCCGCTGTCCGCGGTCATGGCACTGGTCGTCACCGGCGTCGGCTTCCTGATCCACGTCTACTCCACGGGCTACATGGCGCACGACGCCGGCTACCGGCGCTTCTTCCTGTATCTCAATCTGTTCATGTTCTCGATGCTGACGTTGGTGCTCGCCGACAACTTCCTGCTCCTGTTCGTGGGCTGGGAGGGCGTGGGCCTGTGCTCGTATTTGTTGATCGGGTTCTGGTACACGCGCCCGTCCGCGGTGGAAGCGGGCAAGAAAGCGTTCATCGTCAACCGGATCGGCGACTACGGGTTCATTCTCGGCATGCTGACGCTGTTCGCCTGGGGCGGCAGCCTCCAGTTCGAGCGCTTGTTCGCGGCGGCGCCGCACGTGTTCGCGGTCGGCTCGGCGGTGATCACGGCGGCGACGCTGCTGCTGTTCCTCGGCGCAACCGGGAAGAGCGCGCAGTTGCCGCTCTACACCTGGCTGCCGGATGCGATGGAAGGCCCGACCCCGGTCTCGGCGCTGATCCATGCCGCGACCATGGTAACCGCCGGCGTCTACATGGTCGCGCGCTGCCACGTGCTGTTCGACCTCGCGCCGGCTGCCCTGCAGACCGTGGCCGTGGTGGGCGCTGCGACCGCGTTGTTCGCGGGGACCATCGGCCTCGCGCAAAACGACATCAAGCGGGTGCTCGCGTACTCGACCGTGAGCCAGCTCGGCTACATGTTCTTCGCGTGCGGCGTCGGCGGGTACGGCGCGGGCGTCTTCCACCTCATGACGCACGCGTTCTTCAAGGCCTTGCTGTTCCTCGGCGCGGGATCGGTGATTCACGCGCTGTCGGACGAACAGGACCTGCGCAGGATGGGCGGTCTCGCCAGGCGACTGCCCTGGACGCACGGGACGATGCTGATTGCGACGCTGGCGATCGCGGGGATTCCGCCGTTCGCCGGCTTCTTCAGCAAGGACGAGATTCTGCACGCGGCGTTCGCGTCCGGGCACTACGGGGTGTGGATCGCCGGGCTGCTCGGGGCCTCGCTCACGGCGTTCTACATGTTTCGGCTCTACGTCCTCGCGTTCCGCGGGGCCTCGCGACTGACTCCCGAGGCCGAGCACCACCTGCACGAGTCGCCGCCCTCGATGATCGCGCCACTGGTCGTGCTCGCGGGGCTCTCGGTCGTCGGTGGATGGATCGGTCCGCCGATGATGGAAGGCGGGCACTGGCTCGCGCGCTGGTTGAGGCCGGTGTTCGAAACCGGCACGCACGGCCACGAGGCCGCGCACCACGTTTCGCGCGGCGTCGAGTGGACGCTGATTCTGCTCTCGGTCGCCGCTGCGGCGGTCGGCATCTACGCTGCATTCCGTTACTACCTGCAGCGCCCCGAGCTCTCGACTCGGCTGCGCGAGCAATACGCGGCGCTGCACGCGCTGTTCTCGAACAAGTATTGGGTCGACGAGCTGTACGACGCCGTCGTCGTCGCGCCGATTCACCGAGGCAGCCTCCGGCTGTGGCGCTTCTGGGACGAGAAGATCGTCGACGGTACGGTGAACGGCGTCGGCTACGTGTTCGAGGGAGCGTCGGCGGTGCTGCGCCTGTTCCAGACCGGGTTCGTCGGCACTTATGCCTGGTTCTTCACGCTCGGCGTCGTGCTGCTCGTGGCGCAGTTGGTGAGGCGGTGACCGTGGCCGAGACCTTCCCCTGGCTGAGCTGGCTGATCTTCTTCCCGCTCGTGAGCGCCGCGCTGATCGCGTTGCTGCCGGCGCGCGCCGAACGCACGATCCGGCTCTGGGCGACGCTGGCGTCGGTCGCCGAGCTGGCGTTCGCGCTGCCGCTCTGGTGGCGCCTGATTCCCGGCCATCCGGGTTGGCAGTTCGCGGAGCATCGTTCGTGGCTGCCCGGTCTGGGGTCGTCGTACAGCCTCGGCGCCGACGGGATCTCCGTCCCGCTCGTGCTGCTGACCGTGATCCTCACGGCCGTGGCCATCGTCGGCGCCTACAACGCGGTCGAGAAGCGCCCGCGGGAGTTCTACGCGCTGCTGCTCGCCCTCGAGTCGGCGATGATCGGCACCTTTTTCGCGCGCGATCTGCTGCTGTTCTACGTGTTCTGGGAAGCCATGTTGGTTCCGATGTACCTCCTGATCGGCGTGTGGGGAGGACCCCGGCGCGTCTACGCCGCGATCAAGTTCTTCATCTACACGATGGCCGGCAGCGTGCTGATGCTGGTCGCGATCCTGTGGCTCTATTTTCTGAACCGCTCGGTCACCGGTGAGTCGACGTTCGCACTCGATGCGTTCTACCGTTTGCCGATCGCCCCCGCCACGCAAGTCTGGCTGTTCCTAGCGTTCGCGCTCGCGTTCGCGATCAAAGTGCCGATGTTCCCGTTCCATACCTGGCTGCCCGACGCCCACGTCGAGGCGCCGACCGCCGGCTCGGTGATCCTGGCGGCGATCCTGCTCAAGATGGGCACCTACGGATTCATCCGATTCGCGATGCCGCTGTTCCCGGTCGCATCGGCACAGCTTACGCCGTGGATCGTCGGGCTCGCCTTGATCGGCATCGTCTACGGGGCGCTGGTCGCGATGGTGCAGCCCGATCTCAAGAAGCTGGTGGCCTATTCTTCCGTGAGCCATCTCGGGTTCGTCATGCTCGGGCTCTACGCGCTCAACGCCCAAGGCATGGCGGGCGCGATGCTGCAGATGCTGAACCACGGCATCTCGACCGGCGCCTTGTTCCTTCTGGTCGGCGTGATCTACGAGCGCCGTCATACTCGGTTGATCGCGGACTTCGGCGGGCTGTGGAAGCCGCTGCCGGTATTCGCGAGCGTGTTCCTCGTGATTCTGCTGTCGTCAGTTGGCCTGCCCGGGACGAACGGCTTCGTCGGCGAGTTCCTGGTGTTGCTCGGGGCGTTCCGGACCAACGTCTGGTGGGCGGTCATCGCCGGCACCGGCGTGATCCTCTCGGCGATCTACATGCTGTGGATGTTTCAGCGGGTGATGTTCGGCCCGGTCAAGCATCCCGAGAACGAGCGGCTCTCCGATCTCAGCATGCGCGAGCGGCTCGTGTTCGCGCCCTTGCTCCTGCTCGTGTTCTGGCTCGGCGTACAGCCGCAGCCGCTGCTCGATCGGATGCAGCCGGCGCTCGACCGCACGCTGGCCCTGGTGCGCGAGCGGACGGCCGTCAGCGAGCGGATGGCCGAGACCCAGGAGCCCTTGCCGCAGACGAAAGAGCCCATGCTCGTGGTTCCCGCCCGAGGCATCCGATGAACGCGATGGTGCCGCCCCCGCTGATTGCCGCCGACTGGTGGGCGCTCGGCCCGACGATCGCGCTCAGCGCCGGCGTGTTGCTGCTGCTGTTGCTCGAGTTCGTCCCGTCGCGCCCGAACAGCAGCCGCGCCGCGCTGGTGTCGCTGCTCGCGCTGGTCGCGAGCGTGATCGCGATCCTGCGCGTGCGCGACGTCAAGCGCTCACTGTTCGAAGGCATGTTCGTCCACGACGGTTTCACCGTTTTCTTCACGCTGCTGTTCTGCGGCATCACCGCGCTGGCGATCCTCCAGTCCTGGGACTATCTCAAACGCACCCGCCTCCATCGCGCCGAGTACTACCCGCTGCTGCTGTCGGCGACGCTCGGCATGATCGTGATGGCCGCTTCCAGCGACCTCATCACCATCTTCCTCGGTCTCGAGCTGATGTCGCTCGCGCTCTACGTGCTGGTCGGATTCCGGCGCTCGCAGCTCGAATCCAGCGAGGCTTCGCTGAAGTACTTCCTGCTCGGAGCGTTCGCCAGCGGCTTCCTGCTCTATGGAATCGCGCTGCTCTACGGCGCGACGGGAACGACGCAGCTCGCGCGCATCGCCCAGTTCCTCGGCGACTCGGCTGCGCTCAAGAGCCCCCTCGTGCTCGCCGGCGGGCTGCTGTTGCTGGTCGGGTTCGCGTTCAAGGTCGCCGCCGTGCCCTTCCACATGTGGACCCCCGATGCCTACGAGGGCGCGCCGACGACCGTCACCGGCTACATGTCGGCGGGCGCCAAGGCGGCCGGCTTCGCGGCTCTGCTGCGGATCGTGATCGTGGCCCTCGACGGGGTTCAGGCGGACTGGCGCCCGATTCTCACCTGGATGGCCATCCTCACGATGACGGTCGGCAACGTGACGGCGCTGCTCCAGACCAATCTCAAGCGCATGCTCGCGTATTCGAGCATCGCGCACGCCGGTTACGTCCTGGTCGCCCTGGTGGCGGGCGGCACCGACGGCGCATCGGCCGCGCTGTTCTATCTCGCCGTCTATTCGCTCATGAACCTCGGCGCCTTCGGCCTGCTCGCGCTGCTCGGACGGCAAGGAGAAGAGCGCGTGCTGATCTCCGACCTCGCGGGTCTCGGATTCCGCCAGCCCCTGCTGGCGATCGCCATGACCGTGTTCATGCTGTCGCTCGGCGGGATCCCGCCGACCGCGGGATTCATGGGCAAGGTCTACGTGTTCGGCGTGGCCGTGAAGGCCGGGCTCATCCCGCTGGTCGTGGTCGGCGTGCTCAACAGCGTGGTCTCGATCTTCTATTACCTACGGGTGACCGTCGCGATGTACATGCACGAGGCGCACGGCGAGCCGGTGGAGGTGGCCTGGGCGATCCCCTCGACGATCGCGGTGCTGATCGCGCTCGCGCTGACGCTCTACTGGGGCGTGCAGGCCCAGGGCCTGCTGAACGAGGCGCAACGCTCGGTGCTCGGACTGCTGTAGCCGGCGAAACGGCGAGTCGCGGAGCTGTTTTCCATCATTCCTCGCGGCGCCGACTCCTGCGCGAGAGCTCTTCATCTGCCCCACACGATCTGATTGCTGTGAATGGCGATGACTTCTTCGGAGGAATCGCCGTCTTCCCCCTCGCCTTCAGCGATGTGGAGAAGCA
>DASQFU010000009.1:0-1561 GCA_035632955.1 Candidatus Limnocylindria bacterium | reverse complement strand
CTGCCGCACAAGATCGGGATGCTCCTGGACCGCCTCGGAGAACGAGCAGAAGATGATCCCGAGATCGCCGAGCTTCTTCTTGAACGTCGTGCCAACCGAGACACTGTCGAACACGGCGTCGACCGCGACGCCGGCGAACAGCTTCTGTTCCTCGAGCGGAATCCCGAGCTTCTCGAAGGTGGCGCGGATTTCCGGATCGACCTCGTCGAGGCTGGTGCGCGTCGGTCTCTTCTTGGGCGCCGAGTAATAGATGATGTCCTGGTAATCGATCGCCGGGTAGCGCACGTTCTGCCACGTCGGCTCGGTCATGGTGAGCCAGGTGCGGTACGCCTTCAGGCGCCACTCGAGCAGCCACGCAGGCTCGCGTTTCTTCTCGGAAATCAGCCGGACGACCTCCTCGTTGAGACCTTTTGGGACGGTCTCGGCTTCGACATCGGTGACGAAGCCGTACTGGTATTCCCGGTTGGCGAGCTCCTCGATCGTGCGGGTGGCTGTGGTCATTGATGGTCCTCTCCGGCGAGCCCGTCAGGGCTGGCAGGGTGAGTGTCCTCGACACTGAACGAGATGCCGCAGCCACACGTGCTCTTGGCGTGCGGGTTTTCGAAGAGAAAGCCTCGGCTGATCAGGCTCGTGTCGTAGCCGAGCGCCGTGCCGTCCAGCAGCCGGAAGCTCCGGGGATCGACGAAGACCCTGGCGCCTTCCGGACCTTCAAACACGTGATCGCCTTCGTGGGGCGCCTGTTCCCAGGCAAACACGTACTCGAAGCCCGAGCAGCCGCCGGCCTTCAGCCCGATCCGCAGGCCACCCTCGTCCATGTGCTGCTTCGCGAGCAGTTTTCGAATCTGTCGAGCGGCGCTTTCTCGAATCTCAATCATGGCTTCCTCTACGCGGCCTACAACGCCGACACGCGGCGCATGGCCGGCGACGACATCACCCTGACCGGCGGCGCCGACGGTTCGGGGTCGGCCGCGATCTCCAAAATGCTGCACTCGGCCAGGATCGCTGCGATCCGATCCCGGATGCGGCGCAACGGGTCGCGGACGTTGCACTTCGAAAACTGATCGCACTCGTGGTCGCCGTGCGTGCAGGCGGTCATGGTCAGGGGGCCGTCAATGGCTTCGAGGACGGCCGCCACCGAGGTCGCCGCGGGTGGCTGCGCGAGCTCGTACCCCCCGTGGACGCCCTGGTGTGAAGTGAGCAACCCCGACCGTACGAGCCGCGTCAGCACCTTGGCCATCAGCTCGACCGGAATATCATACGTTTCGGCGATTTCCCGCGCGCTGGCCGCCCGGCGCCGCGGATCGGAGGCGAGATGCTTCATCGCCATCAAGGCGTAATCCGTCTTCTTAGAGAGCCTTAGCATCAACGTCTCGAATATCCGACCAAACTGGTCGTATCTTAATACGAACCCCGGAGTGGCGCAAGCCGCGGGTGTCTCTTCTGTTCTCGGCGCGACGCAGCCAGACATGCTGAGCTGAAACACCACCTTTGCCAAAATCCGTAGCCGGCGAACTTCGGGGGGCCGAGCCGGTTACCTGCGGTAGGACGGTTATTTCGAATG
>DASQFU010000008.1:0-65663 GCA_035632955.1 Candidatus Limnocylindria bacterium | reverse complement strand
CACGTTTCGGCTGCCTGACGCGTCAAACCTTGTAGGGCTGCGGGGCCGTAACGTGATAGACATTCTGTGGCCAATAGAGGGACGAATAGGGCGAGGCGATCATCATGCGACTGTGCGCGTGTTTCATGTGGATCTGGATATCAACAGTCGGTTGTGAGGTGTTTACATACCCACTTCTTGTAAGCGGAGACAAAGCTGCGATTGGAGCGGCCGTCCTGGTCAACGGAAAAGAGGTTGGGATGCTTGGCGAAGACGGACCATGGGGGAGGACGGATCGGGGGAAAATTGCGAGGGGAGAGTTCAGGATCTGGGCGGGTACAGCCCGGGTCGTCGTGACGGTTGTGAGTACGATGGGAGACACATTGGTGTGTCGAGCTGGGGAGAGTGATCCTAGTACGATGTTCGTGAACGTGTCGTTCAAGGAGCGCACGATTCGGTGCCCGGGGAGCCTGTAGAAGCGCACGGCAGCTACAGTCTTACGGTCGTGTTCTTGCGCTCGAGCTGCAGCACGGTGAAATCGGGATCGACGACAACGCGTTCCGGCTCGAAGTCGCTCCGAATCTCGATCTCGCGCGTCTCCTTGGGGCCGAGCACGGTCTGCGAGCGCGCGTCGCGGTAACTCTTCGCAGGACTGCCGTCCTTCTCCCAGCGCTCGCCGCGCACGGCGGCGACGTCGAGCGCCATCTTGCCCGTGCCGTCGTTGCGAACCGTCGCACGCACGCGCCACCCGGCGCCGTCGCGCTCGCGACGCACGTTGCTCAGCTTGTACTCGGGAACCACGACCTCGCGGAACCACTGCTGGACGAACGCGTCGAACGCGGCGGGGTCGGGCGTGTGGGGTCGCATCGTGGCGAGGAAATCATCGACGGCCGGGTAGTCGGGCCCATCACGATAGGTCGCGATGAACTCCTGGAGCCCGGCGAGCATCGCTTCGCGGCCCATCATCCGGTGCATCATCCAGAACACCCAACCGGCCTTGTCGTAGATCACCGACCGGTCGCCGGGCCGCGAATCGTCGACCTTGAGCAGCGACCGCTCGGAATCCGCTCGGCGAAAGTTCCCATAGCTGTCCTCGACCTGACGGCAGAACGCCATGCGCTGCTGGGCACCCTTGACCTGATCGGTGAGCAGCATCGTCGAGTAGTGCGACATGCCCTCGGACAGGATCACGTTCCCGGGGCCGAACCCGGGCATCAGGATGTTGGCCCACCACTGGTGCGCCGCTTCGTGCGCGGTGATCCAGAACGCGGCGTTCGACTTGGGCTCGCTCTTGGTCAGGAAGCCGATGCCCTCGGAGAACGTGATGTTGGTCGGCGGGCCTTGCGCATAGGTCGCGAGATTCGGGAACTCGCTCAGCCGTAGCTCGCGCCAGGGATAGGGCGCGAACCACTCGGAGTAGAACCGGCGTGCTGAGACCAGCGCCTGCAGCATCTCGTCGACGTTGTACGTGTGCGCCGGGTGGTAGTAGATCGTGGCTCCGTCGCCTTGCTTCGTCTTCCAGCGTCCGGCCACGACGTTGAACAGGCGCACCGGATGGTCGCTCTCCCAGAGCGCGGTGCGGCGGCCGTTGCGCGTCGCTTCGGTCACCAGCACCCCGGTCGCGTTGTAGCGATACTCGGACGGCCCGGTCACGCGGATCCGCGTCGAGAACGGCCGAACTCCGAGCGCCAGGAACGGCGCCGTCGGGCCGTGGTGATAGTCGTCCGGATACTCCCTGGGCTCCGCGCGATTCTCGTCCTCCTTGACGCCGATCTCGGGGTCGAAGCCGAGCATGGGCACGACGCTCGCGCCGTCGAACCCGGTCAGGACAACGCCGGCCGGGAGGATGAACTCGTTCTGACGGCCGCCATTGCGGCTGATGCCGTTCGGAAAGCGTCCTTGGTGACGGAAGCCGATCGTGACGCTGTCGCCGGGCTGGAGCGGTGCCGGCGGCGTGAACACGTAGAGACGCGAGCGATTCTCCGGCTCGTAGGCGCGCCCGTTCATGGTCCAGGTCAACGAATCCCAATGGAAGCCGCCGGTGAGCGGAATCTTTCGCAACGGCGTCGCCAGCGAGTTCACGAACCGGTACTCGCCCCGAGCGCGGAAGAAGCGCCGGCGCGGCTCCAGCTCGAGGTCGAGATCGACCGCGGTCACGGCCGGGAGCGGAGCGTCCCGCCACGTGGCGACGTTCTGCTTCCAGTAGTCGCGCGTTTTCTTCTCCAGAGCCTTTCCTTGATAGCCCTGCTGCACCTGGACCCAGAGCGCGACGCCGGCGAACAGCGGCAGGACGGCCAGCGGCGCGAACCCGAGCGCCTGGCGCCCGAGCGCCCCGGGCCGCAGTCGGTGGACGAGTCGCGTCGCATCCTGCTCGCGGCGCGGGAACCATTTCACCGTCAGTGCGACGAACAGGGTCATGAGCCCGATCGCCATGACGCGATTGAGCACCAGCGCCTGACGATCGAGCTCGAACACTCCCATGTCGGTCCAGCGCGCCACGTTCCACAGGTCCCAGTTGCCGACCCAGTTCATCTTGTCGCGGAACTGGAAGTAGCCGGTGACGCTGAGCGCGACCAGCGCCACGCCGTAGGTCGCGTAGCGATTACCGGTGAGCGCGAACGTCCCGGCCACGAACGCGGTCCACATCAGCAGCGTCGGCAGCAGCAGTAGCCCCCACACCAGAGCGAACGGCCCGAGATCGAAGGCGACGCGGCCCTGCACGGCGAGCACGATCGCGCACCCGAGCAAGGTCGCGAGCAGCACGACGAACGCGACCACCGTGTTGGCGAGCGCTTTGCCGAGCAGCAGTGACGGCGTGCGGATCGGCGTCGAGTAGGCGATCGGCGCGAGCCCCGTGCTCCGCTCCCGTTGCAGAGACTCGACGGTATAAAAGAGCATCAGCAGGCAGAGAAGCAGCGTCAGCGTGTTGAGGAGATTGGCGGCCAGCATCCCCGGTGTGTTGAGGAGTGGCGTATCGAACGCGCCGACGCCGACCAGATTTCCGCCCAGGGTCTGGAGCAGGATGACCGGCACGAACAGGTAGAGGCCCGGCGTGCTGCGCAGCTCACGCAGCTCGACCCGCGCCACGTCCCATGCTCCCGACAGCAATCCGGGCTGTCCCGAACGCATCGCGAGGGCGGCGAGCCCGGCGTGACGGGCGAGCTCGACCGGCGTCGCTTCGCGCACGACCGCCGGCGGGCGCGCGCGCCCGGCGCGAACGCGCTCGCCCCGCAACGTCGCCGCAAAGCGGCGCGCCGCCACCGCGACCGCGAGGATGCCGATCAACGCGAAGGCGATGCGGCTGGCGACGAACGGCGGGTCCAGACCCACCGATCCCGTGTTGTAGAAGTGGACGCCGCGGTCCACGTTGAGCCAGGTCTCCGTGAGCCAGCGCAGGCCCGCCGGGTCGATCAAGCTGAGCGCGCGCCCGATCGCGGGGTCGAGCCACGAGGGAGACCAGTCCCACAGGAACATGGCGAAGAAGATCACCGCGGCCACGGGCACCACGAACACCACGATCGGCTTACGTGTCCATTCGCCGATTGCAAAGCCGAGACCGGCGAAGAATAGGATCGTCGGCACGCCGAACACGAGTGCGGGGCGCAGGTAGTTCTGCAGCTCGAACGGCCCGATGATCTCCTTGCCGGGATGCGGCACGACGTGGTTGAAGAACGCCATCAGCCCGACGTGGAGCAGCAGCACGACCAGGAAGCTCACGAGCTGGGCCAGGAACTTCCCCCAGACGTATTCGGATGGCGAGAGCCGGGTCGAATGCAGGACCTCGCCGATCTTGAGGTCCTGGTCGCGGATCACGGTCATCCCGGCCGCGACCGAGATGAAGAACGCGTAGAGGATCGTGACCAGCAGCGCCAGGAGCTGCGAGACCGCGAACTCGGAAGTGATCCAAGCCTTGGTGCCGCCGACGGCGGCGTTGCCCGAGCTGATCGTTGCGTTGCCGTTCGGCATCATGAACGCAAAGAAGCCGACGATCAGCACCAGCATCCAGAACAACGGCCGGCGCGCGTTGTGGGCGGCTTCGACGCGGAATACTTCGCCGAGCCGCGCGAGACTCATCGAACGGCTCCCAGCTCGACCGCCGGGAGCGCGCCGTTGGTCGCGCGACCGTTGGCCCGCACCATGACGAGATACGCGTCTTCGAGCGTCGGCGCCACCGGCTCGAAGCCTGGGGGCGGGCCGCCGCGTGGCTCGTACACGCGGACGCGATGCTTGCCTTCGACCAGCACGGCCTGCGTCACCTGGCGAGTGCGGCTGAGCTCCGGCAGATCGGCGACCGGCACCGTGCCCTCGAAGATCACGCCGGCGATCGCTTCACGCGCCTCGCGCGGCGTCGTGCGCGCCACGACTCGGCCGTCGCGAATGACGGCGAACTGGGAGCACAGCACCGCGACGTCCTCGACGATGTGCGTCGAGAGCAGCACGGTTCGGTTCTCGGCCAGCTCCGCGAGCAGGTGATAGAAACGCAGGCGCTCTTCGGGATCGAGGCCCGCCGTCGGCTCGTCGACGATGATGAGCCGCGGGTCGCCGGCGATCGCCTGCGCGATGCCGAGCCGTTGCCGCATACCGCCCGAGTAGCCCTTGAGCTTGCGGCGGGCAGCGAACGTGAGATTGACGCGCTCGAGCAGCTCCCGGCACAGCGTCTTCAGGCCGCCCGGAGCGCTCACGCCCTTGAGCCGCAGCAGGTGCAGCAGCATCTGCTCGCCGGTGAGATGGGGATAGAAGCCGAACTCCTGCGGCAGATAGCCGAGCTGCGCCCGGATCCGCTCCGGATGCGCGAGCGCATCGATGTCGTCGAGCATCACGCGGCCCGAGGTCGCCTCGAGCAAGCCGGCGAGGATGCGCATCAGCGTGGACTTGCCGGCTCCGTTCGGTCCCAGGAGCCCGAACATGCCGTTCGGAATCTCGAGCTGGACGCCTTGCAGCGCGGTGACCGGGCCGGGATAGACCTTCACCAGATCGCGGATGACGAGCATGCGTTCCCCCTGGTCCGGAAGCGGGCGGCGAGACCGATCGATGGAAAGGACGACGCGGGCCACTGGGCGGCTTGGGACGAAGTGCTCTACGGGGTGTGCGGGCGAAAGGTTCCGCCCGGCGCCGAGATCAGTGTCGGAACACTAGCGGACGATCGGCCTCACCAGGAACAGCGGGCGCGCGTAGTAGACGGAGAAGCCGCGCTCGCGCGCGTCGGGTCCGATCGGCCATGCCCAGTCGAAGTGAATGAAGCCGGCCGGATCGGGCAATCCGGGTCGCAGCAGGATCGAGATGCCGACCTCGCCGAGCCAGCCCTCCCGCTCGGGCCAATCCACGCCGGGGATCGTCGGTCCGCCGTAGGGGTCCGGGCCCCAGATCGCGCCGAGCGCTCCGAACAGTCCGGCCTGGACGGAGTTCGGCGGAATCCCCAGCACGTTCGTGAACCGGAACAGCTCGGGAGCGCCGATCAGATCGAGCCGCCCGAAGGCTTCTCCGGTGCCGCCACGAGAGCTGCTCTCGACCGTCTGGAGCGAGCGCGAGCCGCCGAGGTAGAAGGCGGCCTGCGGCACCAGCTCGCCGCCGAGGCGTCCATACTCGAACTGGGGAACGAGCGACACCACGCCGGCGATCGGCACCTCGGCACCCACCGCCGCGCGCGTCCGCCGGTAGTCGAAGTCGCTGTTGATGGCGCTGCCCGAGCTGCGGTGCTCGGCGGTCGCCCAGCCGCCATGGATCAGCGGCAAACGCACGGTCCCGTACCACATCGCCTCACGCGCACGTCCGAGCGCCGCCGGCAGGTTGTCGACGACCGACGGCGCCTTCTTGCGCAGGTTCCAGGTGGTCGTGACCTCGAGCGGCGACTCCAGCTCGTCGCGATACCCGGTGCCGAGCCGCCACCAGGAGGTCTCGTATTCGAGCCGCGCCCAGAACCCGTCGCGGCGGAGATAGCGCTGGTTATCCGTGCCCGCGACGAAGGCGCGAAGCGACGCCCAGATGCGATCGGCGCGATCGCGATCCATGACCCCGGTGAAGCGTCCCGCCGAGGCGTTGAACAGCCACGTCGCGTCGGAGCCGCGGAACCCCCAGAGCTTCGTGTACTCGCCGCCGCCCATCCAGTCGTTGGGCCCGACCGCGTAGCCGAGTCGACCCTGCAGCTCACCGAGCAGGCGCGGTTGTCCAACCTTCGCCGTCGCGCCGTAGAGCGGTCCGTCGACGCGATTGAACGCCAGCCAGGGGCCGAAGCCGAGCGCGAATCGTCCCGAACGGTCACCCGCGGCGTCCGGATGCGCGAGCCCGAACGCCAGCGCGCTGTCGAGGCCCGCCGTGTCCAACGGCGCCGCTGCCATGCCGAAGTACCGCTCGGTGGAATCGGCATAGTCTTCGAGGAAGTCGTCGAGCGTCGTGTCGGGCGGCGAAGCCTGTGCCATCGGCCCGAGGTCGCGCGCGACACTCGAACTAGCGGAGACGGGAGCCGTCGCCAATATCGCGCCGGCGATCGCGAAGACGACCAGCACCCAGTCGAGGCGCCGCGTCATCGTCCGCCCGATTTGGCCGGGGCGGCCGGCGCGCCGCGTCGGGGCTTGGCGAACAAGGCATCGGACAGACCGCGGTTGAGCTCGTAGTCGTCGTAGTGAATCGCAAAATCGAAGGACTTGCCGAACTTGGGGATCGGTAACGTCATTTCGCCGCGCATCATCACGCGCTTGAGCACCCAATGCTCGCCGGCGCGTTGGCGCTCGACCACCATGCGATCGATACCCTTGAGCAGCACGGGCACGGGCGAGCGACGAAACTCGAGCTCTTCGCGCACGATCACGAACTCGTTGGTATCGATCCATACCAGCCCGCTCGGCGACACGGAATCGAGCAGCGAACGCGTCTCGAAAGCGATGCGATAGATGACGCGGTCGCCAACCAGGTCCCGCCCGACGATCCGGTAGCGATATCCGCGCCGCGCATTCGGCCGGAACGCGAAGTTCACGACCCGCTCGCCCATGCCGGGCGAGAACTCGACGTCGACCTCGGCTTTGGCGCCCTGCTTCTTTCCGGCGCTCCAGCGGCGCAGTGGCACGGTGCGCAGCCGATTCGGGCGCTTGCGATAGATGCGCCACACCGACTCCTCGAACAGCTCGGGGCGGTCGCCTTTCACGTTGCGCACCACGCGCACCGTCGCCGTGAACGTCTGGTCCGTGATCAGCGACTCGCGGCGGGCTTCGCCCCGCGCGACCCGGTCGAGGATCTCATCGAGCGTTACGCGCGGCGCTCGCACCAGGACTTCCGGCACTTCGGTCTGCATGGTGTCCTCGATGGCCAGCGTCGGACCCGGTGTCGGCGATGGAGCGGCGGCGATCGTGGCGGCGAGCATCAAGACGGGCGCGATCGGCATGAGATGGTTCCGAGGAGCGCGGGACGCTAGCATGCAGTGCGGCGGACTCGCAACACTCCGCCACACCTTGGCTACGGATGGGACGACGCCAAGGCAACCACCGGACGCATTTGTGACCGGCTTGGGGTCGCGAAAGCAAGAATGCTTCCGGCATGCGGCGTGCAAAACCGACGTTGCGTCTGCCCGTCCGGGTCGAGCCTGGTCGGGCCGCGATTTTGGAGAAGCGTTCGACGCCCGCTGTTCCAGCCGAGGAAGGGTCGGCACGACTGAGGAGGGAGCATGAAGCGCATTTTGACGTGCGGAGCCCTGTGGGTGGCGCTCGCGATCCCGCTTGGGGTCGGCGTGGCCGGCGCAGCCGAGAACGTTTCGGCGTTCGCGCTTCCGGTCGAAGACACATGGCCGCTGGTCGGAGTCGGGGTGTCTCCGGTCGGCGTTCAGGACAAAGACGATCACGGTTTCGCGCGCCGGCCCTCCGACGGATACTACGAATCGTCGCGCTATCGCCCGCGGCGCGCGCGCCATCGTGACGCCGACGGCTACTCGAGGCGGTCGCAGACCGTCACGCAAGTCCATGCCGGCTTCTTCGATCCCGACGGCGACCAGAACTCGGAGTTCGTGTTCGGACTGCGCGGGGCGTTGCTGGTTGATCCGCACGTCCAGCTCGGTGCGGGTCTCGACTGGCACCACAAGAGCGACCGCAGCACCGAGGTGATCAGCACCGGCCCCGGCCCGGGCGGCCAGGACATCGTCACGCGCCGCGCGCTGGCGCGTTCGTCGTCGAACCTCTTCCCGTTGATGGCGTTCGTGCAGTTCAACGCCGATCCCAACCTGCCGATCGTGCCCTACGTCGGCGTCGCCGGCGGCTATCAGATCCTGCATCTCTCGGCGGAGGATTTTCAGACCGGCGAGGAGTTCGAAGGCACGTTCGACGGCTTGGGCTGGCAAGCGTGGATCGGCGCGGGGTTCCCGCTTTCGGGACGCGCGCGCCTCAACGCCGAAGTGTTCGTGAACGACGCCGAGCTCGGCCGCGACATCGAGGACGCGCTGACCGGCGAGCAGTTCCGCGAGACCGTGGATGTGCAGGGAGCGGGTATGCGCTTCGGAGTGAGCTGGGGGTTCTGAGAAGCCGCGAAGTCCCTGAAGAGGAATTTTGCCGCCCCGCTTCCTACCCCGGAGGCGGGGCGCCGCGCTGATACCGCGACTCGTCTGCCCACCGGCTGGAAGCGTTCGGGACAAGCACAGCCACGCGACTTCATCGGGCCGCTTCGTCTTGCTGGGCTCTGCACCCTCCGGTAGGCTTTCGCGATCATGCCCCGCAAGTCTCCACGCGCGCGCAAGAAGGGCGCGGCCGAGCCGCGTCTTCCCGGCAAGGCGCGTCCGCGGTCGACGCCGGGCAGCGCGCGAACGAAGGGTCGTAGCACGGCGTCACGCGGCAAGGCGGCACGCGCCAAGCGCGCCACGCCTCATTCGGTCAAAGGCGCACGCGGCACGGCAACTGCGCCGAGTCAACGCGGGCGGACGGTCAAGCCGGCGCGGCGCGCGCTACGGTCGGTTCCGCGCGAAGGTCCGCTCACGCCGCCCGATCGGGAGCGCGTCACCGCGATCCTCGCGATTCTCGAGCGCACCTATCCCGACGCCAAATGCGCGCTCGACTTTCGGACGCCGCACCAGCTCCTGGTCGCGACGATTCTGTCCGCGCAATGCACGGACGTGCGCGTCAATCAGGTGACGCCGGCCTTGTTCGCGCGCTATCCGGACCCGGCCGCGTTCGCGGCGGCGTCGCTGCCCGAGCTGGAGAGCATGGTGCGCTCGACCGGGTTCTTCCGCATGAAGGCGAAGGCGATTCAATCGTCGTCCGCCGACATCGTCGCCCGCCACGGCGGGGAAGTGCCGCGCACGCTCGAAGAGCTGACCACGTTGCGCGGCGCGGGGCGGAAGACCGCGAACGTCGTGCTCGGGAACGCGTTTGGAATCCCCGGCGTCGTCGTCGACACGCACGTGAGCCGGGTGTCGCGGCGGCTCGGGCTCCACGACCAGAACGATCCGGTCAAGATCGAGTTCGCGCTCATGTCGATCGTCCCGCGCGAGCGGTGGACCATGTTCTCCCACTGGCTCATCCTGCACGGGCGCCGCACGTGCGTGGCGCGCAAGCCGCGCTGCTCGATCTGCCCGCTGGTCCACTGTCCGCGCGTAGGCGTGACCGCTTCGCAGTAGCGTGAGCCGAGCACCGACGTTCGCGCGTGCACTTTCGCGCGGGACGTTCGCGCTCACACTCATCTCCAGCGCCGGGGCTGCGGCCGCAGCGGTCACCGAGCCGGCGCAGCCGATCTATGGCCACGAGAGCGCCGCCGCCGCGGACGGGGCGAACGGCTTTCTCTTCAATCCGGCGAGCGCCGGGCCCCGCTATCCCTCCGAGCTGATCCTCTCCTGGACCGAGCTCGAACCGACCGGCACGATCGCGCGTGCGCTGGCCTCGTTCCAGGGTTTCGGTTTCGGGTTCCAGCACCAAAACGACAATGCGACGAGCGTTCATCTCGGACTCGCGGGCGGTGACGATCGTCTCCGGCTTGGCGCGACGACCACCTGGACGCGCAGCGCGCCGACCGGCGACCGCGCGCTCGACCTGAGCCTGGGCGCGCTTTCGCGCCCAACGCCCTGGCTGTCGCTGGGAGCGGTCGCCGAGCACGTGGCCGAACCGAGTCTCGATGGCGAGCGGCTCGATCGTACGTACGCGTTCGGCGTCGGGCTCAGGCCACTCGCCTTCGACCGCGCCCGTGCCCACACGCTCGGCACGCGCTTCACGCTCACGGCCGACGCACGGCTCGGCGAAGGGCAACGCCGGGACGACGCACGCGTCCGCTTCGGCGCCGAGCTGGAGCTGTTGGCCGGCCTCGTGCTCCGCGGGGCGATCGAGGATCGAGGAGGCGTGCAACTCGGCGTCGGGCTGCTGGGATCGCGCGCCGGCTACCACGGTCAGTCGGCGTACGACCGCGATCGCGACCGCCGCCATACGACGCACTCGCTCTCGTTCCACGACGGCGAAGACCGCACTACGTTCACGGGTCGCGGGGAGCGGCGGGTCGCGGTGCTGCGGCTGGGTGGAACGCTCGGTGACGAGAGCACGCCGGGCTCGCTGCTCGGCGAGGGGGGCACGGTCGCCGCGGGGCCGATCCACGAGTTTCTGGAGCGTGCGCTCGACGATCGGCTGACGCACGGCGTCCTGCTCCAGCTCGAAGGCGTCATCAATCTCTCGCAGCTCGAGGAACTGAAGCCGCGCATCCGGCGCCTCCGGGACGCGGGAAAGCCGGTGGTCGCGTACTTCCCATACGGCGCTCGCCGCGGCGATCTGTATCTGGCGTCGGCATGCGATCGGATCGTCGCGTCGGAGGAAGCGGTGTTCCACGCGCTCGGGCTGCGCGTGGAGCGTCGCTACTACCGCAAGCTCCTGGACGAGCTGGGCGTGCGCATGGACCGCACCGCCTACGGTCCCTACAAGTCGTTCTACGCGAACCTCAGCACCGACTCGACCAACGCCGCCGAGCGCGAGGAGATCGAGCGAATCCTCGACGTCGTGCAGGAGCAGTTCGTTTCCACCGTCGCCACCGACCGCCGGATGCCACGCGAGCGCCTGCTCGAGCTCCTCGACGGCCGTCACTGGCGCGTCATCGACGTGCAGAGCGCCGGGCTCGTCGATTCGATCGGCGATCGCGCAGACGCGCTGAGAATCCTCGGCGAGCTGACGGGCCTCGGGGACAAGCCACGTACGGTCCGGCTGTCCGAGGTCGCCGAGGCGCAGCGCGCGTGGACGGTTGCTGCGCCGATCGCGATCGTCTACGCGAGCGGCGACATGGAGACGGGGCGCTCCGAGGGCGGCTGGTTCTCCGACCCGACGCTCGGTTCTGAGACCTTGGCGCGCCAGCTCGAGGATGCGTTCGAGGATCCGGACGTGAAGGTGGTGGTGCTGCGGATCGAGAGCGGTGGGGGTGCGGCCGTCGCCGCCAGCCTCATGCACCGCGCGGCGGAGCGCCTCAAGCGCGAGCACGAGAAGCCGTTGATCGTCTCGATGGGACGCGTGGCCGCGAGCGGCGGCTACTTGCTCGCGGTCGCCGGTGATCGCATCTACGCGAACCGCGCGACCTACACCGGCTCGATCGGCGTCGTGTTCCTCAAGCCGTCGCTCGAGAAGTTCTACGCGCGCCACGACGTGCGCCAGGACGCATTCGAGCGCGGCCGCTCGATGCGCGGCTGGTCGCTGGGCGAGGACTGGGATCGCGCGCTGCAAGCGAGTGCCGATTCCGCCACGTGGCACGCCTATCGGCGTTTCGTATCGAAGGTCGCCGCGGGACGCGCGCGGTCGGAGGCCGAGGTCGATTCCGTCGCGAAGGGTCGGGTGTGGATGGGCGACGACGCGCTCGCGCGCGGCCTGGTCGACGAGATCGGCGGGCTCGAGCAAGCGGTGGCCGAGGCGCGCCGGCGCGCCGGCATTCCCGCGGGCGAGAAGATTCGACTGCTGCGCTTCGGTCGCCCCGAGCCGTCGTTCTTCCAGCGCCTCGTCGGCTCCGCGCTCCGCGAATCTCGGCGCTCGCCTTTGCGCCTGCCGGAGCCGGGAGCGATCTACTACTGGTGCGATGTCGAAGCGACGCCCTGAACGTCGCGGCCCGACCGGCGCGCCGCGCCACGGAGTCGAGGGCCGCTCTTCCGTCGGTACCCCCAGCTCGGCGCACGCTCCGCCCGCAGGATCGGCGTCCGGCGAGCGCGCGGCGCTCGTGCTGTGGATGGCTCTGGTCGTTTTAGCGATCGCGCGTGCGCTGCTGACCTTGGTGCCGGCGATGACCGGTTGGGCGTTCAATCTGCAGCGCTTCCTGCCCCCTTGGGCGTGGCTCCTGTGGGCGCTGGCCGCGCTGGCGCTGGCGCCGCCGATCGCGCGGCGCCTCGTGCCGCCGCTCGCGCGCTTCGGCGATTGGATCGCGCGCACGCCGCTGGCAGCCGGAGCGCTCGCGATCGCAGTGATGGTGGGTCTGGTGCTGCTGCTGCCGGATCAGGTGCGTTTCGTCGGCGACTTCCTACTCCGGCAAGGGACGGCCGATGAGGCGTTGCCCCCGAGCACGCTGTTCCCGCAGGCGCTGCCGCTGGACGTCTTGCTGCACTACCGATTGCCGCGCGCCATGGCCGATCTCGGCTGGGCCGACGCCAACGGCACCGCGCGGCTCTTGGGGGCGTTCGAAGCGGCGTGCTTCGCCTGGCTGGCGCTCCGCTTCGCGCGCGTGAACGGGTTGAACGGCGCCCCGGCCACCGCCGCCACGACGGTCGTGCTGTTCGGTGGCTATCTCGGAATGTTCACGGGCTTCGGCAAAGCGTTCGCAGAGATGTGTGTGATCGCGGCCGGCATCGGCGTGTTCGGGGTCGAGGCCGTGCGCACCGGCCGTGGCCTGTTGCCGCTCGGGGTCTGTCTCGCGGCCGGCGTCACGCTTCACCGCTCGGCGCTCGCGTTCGTGCCGGCCGTCATGCTTGCATGGGCGTTCTGGCTCGGAAGCCACGGGCGCCAGGGAGCGTGGCGGAGGCCGGACGTGCTCGCGGCCGCGCTCGTGCCCGTCGCGACGCTCGCGGTCATGATCCCGAAGATCGTCGCAGTGGTGCGCCGTTTCGACGCCGTCCATTTCGCGCCCGCGGCGGTGACGCGCGCGGGCGGGGTGCTGCCGGCGGCATTCGCGGGCGCCCGCCCCTACGATCTCCTGAGCCTGATCGCGATGCTGTCGCCGCTGGCGCTCGCCGCGCCGCTGCTGATCGTCGCGCTCGGACGGGCTCCGGCGCGCCGGCGGGAGTTCTGGACGCTCTTGGCGCTCGCGTTGCCGATGCTCGCGACGATGCCGTTCATCCATCCGGTCGGAGGGCTGGTCCGCGATTGGGACGACTTCGCGGCGCTCGGCGTGACGCTCTCGCTGCTCACCGCGTGGCTGATCGGTGAAGCGCTGCGAGCGGCGCCGGTGCGTGCGTGGGTCGCCGCGGGGGTGGTGCTCGGTGCGGCGATGCCGACCGTGCAGTGGCTCGTGCACCACACGAACGTCGATTTCGGGCTCCGGCGCGCGGAGGCCTTGATGAGCGAGCCGCCGCCGCGCAGTCCGGAAGAGCGCGCCGCCACCTTCGACTACATCGGTCAGCGCAACGAGGGACTCGGGCGCTTCGCGGACGCCGCTCGAGCGTTCGGCCGCGCGGCCGAGACCGCACCCAGCCCGCGGATCCTGCTCCTGTGGGGGATTCTCGAATCGGCGGCCGGCAATCACGCGGGGGCGCAGCAGGCGTTCCGGCGCGTGACCGAGAAGGACTCGACCCAGCTCGCCGCGTGGCTCGGGCTCGCCGCCGCGTCGACCCGACTCCGCCAATATGATGAGGGCCGACGCGCCGTCGAGCGCGCCCTCGCCATCGACCCGCGCAATCAGGACGGCCGGAGCATTCTGAGAGCGATCGAACGGGCGGAGGCGGTTACGCCAGAGAGGTAGTTCCAACTGGGCGCCGTCGTCCGGCAAAAGGAGCGAACGTTCGAGATCTCAGCGGCCGATAACCTGGGGACCATGGCCAGCCCCTCCAGCTCCACGACCGCCGACCAGTCAGCGACACGGCACGAGCGTCGCGCGCCTGGCGCGCTAGCGCGAGCGGGCCAGCAGGCGCTCAGCTTCGCGCGCGCGACCGACCTCCCGCAGCATCCGCACGCGATTCCCGAGCGCGAGCGGATACTGCGGGTCGGCCTCGGGCACGGCCGCGAACTGCGCAATCGCTTGCAGACGCAGCCCCCGGTAGCGCGCGGGGTCGTCGAGGGTTTCTGCCTGGAGCGCCAACGCGACTCCGAGGCCGAGCCGCGCTTCCCCGTACGTCGGTGCCAAGTCGAGCGCCGCTCGGTAGCGCCGCTCCGCACGGTCGAGCCTTCCGGCGGCGAGATCGAGATGCGCGAGCGCGTTCACGATGCGCGGATCGCGCGGGTGACGCTTCGTGGCCCGCAACAAAGAAGCTTCGGCCGTCGTCACCGCTGCACGATCGGCGGTGGCCAGAGTTCCGTCTTCAGTCGCGCCGCCGAGCGCGGAGCGAAACTCGAGTGATCCGGTGTGCACGATCGAGCGACCGGCGAGCGCCGCACGCGCCTTGTGGGCGTCGGGATCATCGGGAAGGCCGGTGAGGATCGGTGTCGGGGCGACGATCGAGAGCGCGGCCGCGACCGCGAGCAGAAACAAGACGGCGAGGAAGCCGAGCGTGGGCAGGAGCGGCCACGGAGACCGCGCCTTCGAATCGACGCGCGGCGTGCCGAGCGCTTTCGGGCGAAATGAAGGAGGAGTCAATGGAGGAGGGGCCATGGCGGAGCCAGTCGCGATGTTAGGCGAGAGCCGCATTCGCGTTCAACGCGTTGCCGCCTCCCGACCTTCCTGCTATTTTGCGGTGCGGCCGTGCGCCCGCTCGATCCGAGTCGCACGCAGCCTTTCCACGGAGCGGAGATAGCACCTCGCCATGGCTTTGGCACGTTTCCTACAGGTCTCGGATCTCCATCTCGGTAGACCGTTTGGGTGGCTGCCTCCCGAGAAACGCGACCTACGCCGGCGCAGCCAGCGCCGCGTCCTCGAGGGCGTGGTGCGCGAGGCGATCGAGCGCGGCGTCGACGCGATCCTGATCCCGGGCGACCTGTTCGATCTCGAAGGCGTCGATGCCGACACGCTCGCGTTCGCGCTCGGTGTGTTCAACACCACCGGCTGCCCGCCGGTGTTCATCGCGCCCGGCAATCACGACCCGTTCTCGACCACCAGCGCCTACTGGGATCGCCGCCTGCTCGCGGCGCGCGGATCGGCCTGGCCCGCGCACGTCCACGTGTTCACCAGCGCGCAGTGGACCAGTGTGCCGCTCCCCGAGCATCCGCACGTGCGGATCTGGGGCCGGTGCTTCACGGCTCGCATCGAGTCGCTCGAGCGCCCGCTCGCGCGCGAGGCGATGGCGAGCATCACCCCCGCGGCCGCTTCCGGGTTCGACGTCGCCGTTTTCCACGGCTCACGCGAAGAACAGTGTCCGCCGGGGCAGAAGATCACCGCGCCCTTCTCCGACCAGGAAGTTCTGAACGCGCCGTTCGCGTACCTCGCGGCCGGCCACTACCACGCCGGCTCCCGGGTCGTCGCCAGTGAAGGCAGCTCGGCCGGCGTTCGGCTCGCCTATGCCGGTTCGGCCGCGGCGCTGGACGTCAGCGAAAACGGGCTGCATGGCGCACTCGAAGTGCGGATCGAATACGGTTACCGATTGCCGTGGGTGGAGGTCGAGTTCGTGCAGCTCGACCCGCATCGCGTGTTCGATCTGACCGTCGACGTCACCAGCGCGCCGAGCGCCGAGCAGGTGGACCGGCGCGTGCAGAAGGCCCTGGAAAATGCCGGCGTCGGTGAGGAGGATATGGTGCGGGTGCGGCTGCGCGGCCGGCTGGCGCGCGGCGTGCGCATCGCGCGCTCGCCCGAGCTCGAATCGCGCGTGTTCCATCTGCGCATCGATCCGCGCCTGGTGCGCCCGGAGTACGACCTCGACGTGTACCGTCGCGAGGCGGCGGCGACCACGGAGGATCGCTTCGCCTGCACGCTGCTCGATCTGCTCGACCGCGAAGACGATCCGGTCCAGCGCGGCTTGATCGAGAGCGCCCTCTACTACGGGCTCGACGCATTCCGGCTGCGCGAAGTCGTGCCCGCCTACGAGGAGCTCGGGGAATGACGCCCGCGAGTCGGCGCCGATGAAGCTCCTGCGATTGCGCGCCGACGGGTTCGGAGCGTTAAAGGGCGAGTTCACGTTCGATTCCGAGCGCGCGACGATCATCGTCGGCGACAACGAGCGCGGCAAATCGACGCTGCTGGCGGCGGTGAACGCCGGCCTCTACGGGCTCGCGAGCGACAAGCGCAATCACCGTCTGCTGACGCCGCTCGAGCGCTGGCGTCCGTGGAACGGCGGCACCTATCGCCTGGTGCTCGAAGTCGAATGCGGGACCGAGCGCTACACCATCGCGCGCGACTTCGATCGCGGCACGGTGGAGATCCGCAACGGCCGCGGCCAGGAAGTGACGACGGACTTCCGCGAAGGAAAGGACGACTTCCCGGTCGGCAAGAAGCTCTTGGGCCTGGACGGCGACGAGTTCAACAAGTGCGCGCACGTCGGCCAGGGCGAGCTCGAGGAAGTCGTGCCGACCGACGAGAAGGAGCGGCGCGCGTCGACGCTGCGCTCCCGACTCGAGAACGCCGCCGACACTCGCCTCGGCGACACCAACGCGAGCGAGTCGTTGCGCGTGCTGGAGCAGGCGTTGCGACGCTACAACTCGGTCGAGGTCGAGTTCACCGGCACGGTGGAAGTGGCGATGCAACGGCTGGAGGCCAAGCGAGGCATCCTCGAAACCGAGATGAAGGCGCTCGAACACGACTTCGCGAGCATCGCGGGGCCACTCGAGCAGCTCGCGCAACGCACCGAGCAGGCCGCGGAGGCGCGTGCGGAACTCAACCGATTGGAGAACGAGCGGCGTGGATCGCTCGCGGCCGACGTGCGCTCGCGACTCGACGAGGACACCACGCGCCGCAAGGAAGTCGAACGCATGCGAGCCGAAGCGAAGGGGCTGGCCGCGGCCGCGGACTTGCCGGCCAACGCCGAATCCGACTTCCGCGACACGGTCGCCCGGCTCGAGATCGCGCAGCGGAACCTGCAAGGGTTGGAAGACCGGCGCCGCGAGCAGATCGCGCGCGACCGCGGCACGATCCTGATCGACCTCGAGAAGCTGCCGGGCGCCGCGAAGGGCACCGACGCCGACGCCGATCGCGCGATCGCGCTGGCCGCCGAGCTGCGCCGCGTGACCGAGGAAGATCGCGTGGTGCGCGACAACGTGTTCAGCCTGCGCGAGACGCTCGCCAGGCATGGCCACGAGCCGGAGCGGATCCAGTTCCTCACCGGACGGTTCGGCAAGCTCGACGATGACGAGCAGCACCTGCTGCGCACGCAAGCGGAGGTGACGATCGCGTTCCAGACCGAGGTCGCGCTGCTCGAGCAACTGCGCACCGAGGGCAGCGAGGCGTTGCGCGCGATCGACGCGTCGCGCACGCACTGGCGCATGCCGGGCTGGCTGGTGTTGACGCTGGGCCTGGCCAGCGCCGTCACCGGCGGCACGCTGTTCAGTTTCCAGATCAGCGGTGCGCTCGCGCCGACGTTGCTGGCGGCGGGTGGAGCGCTGGGGGTGATCGGGGTCGTCGTGCTGGTCGCGGGCGGGCGGCTCCAGGCGTCGTTCCGCACAGAGGCGCTGCACCAGCTCGCCGACGCCCAGGCGCGCCTGAACCAGCTCCGCATGAAGCGCGCGGAGACCGAGGTCGGGCTCGCCGAGCTCGCGCTCCGCATGAACTATCGCGACCAGGTCGAGCTGCTGCGCGAGTGGAGCGAGTACACGCGGCTGATGGAAGAAAGCTCACCCGTGCTGCACGCGCAGGATCAGATCGTTGCCCTCGACGATCGGCGGCGAAACGTCGCCGGTCAGGCGCGCCAGCTCCTGGACAAGATCGGCGGCGGAGCGGCCGATCCCGCGGGGCTCGACGCGGTCGCGGCCAACGTCCGCACGGCGTTGGGTCTGAAGCAAAAGCTCGCCGAGCTCGAGAAGAGCTGGTCATGGATCGACGAAGAGAAGCGCGTCGCCGAGGCGCTGGCGAACGGGCTCATGGAGCGCGCGAGCCGCGCTCTGCAGTCGGCTGGACTCGCGCACGACCCGGAACGCTCGTGGGCCGAGCATGCCAACGATCTCGCCGAGCGCGCGCGTGGCCGGGCCCGCTACTCGCTGCTGACCGACGAGCTGATCCCGCAGACGGAGCGCTCGCTGCTCGCGGACCGCGCGCGCCGCGAGCTCGAGAACCGGCTCCAGGAGATCGAATCGGAGCTCGGCCAAAGCGACGAGGCGCCGCGCGGCCGTCCGGCGGGCGATATTGAGGCGGACATCCGCAAGTGGCGTGGCCGACTGGAAGAAACGCAGCAGTTGCGCGAGGATCTGCGCATCAAGGTCGAGGAGATCTGGCGCCGCTACCACACCGAGCATCCGCAGAAGACGATCGAGAAGGAGCGGATCGAGCAGGCGCTGGAGCGAACGCGCCGATTCAAGCACTCGGTGGATCTGGCGCGGGAAACGATTCAGAAGGTCGCGACGGAGACTCATCGCAGATGGGCCGACTATTTGAACCATCGGGTCGCACAGCTTCTGGGCGCCTTCGGGACCCGCATCGAGCAGATGCGCTTCGGCGAGGATCTCGACTTCTCGGTGCGCTTGTGGAGCGGGCAGAACCTGCCACGCCCCAAGGCGGACCATCAGCTTTCCGCCGGTGCGCGCGACCAGCTCTATCTGACCGTGCGGCTCGCGATCGCGGAGTTCCTGTCACGGGGACAGCCGGCGGTGCCGTTGCTGCTCGACGATCCGTTCGTGACCAGCGACGACGACCGGGCGCGCGGTGGCATGCGCCTGCTGATCGAGCACTTCACGCGCGAACATCAGGTCATCCTGATGACATGCCATCGCCGTCGCTACCAGGCGCTCGCCGAGCAGGACGCGGAGCTCTATACGAAGCGCGCCCGGTGGCTCGACTTCCGGGACGTCGAAGTCGCCAGTTGACCGGAGCCGGCGCTCGCCCTGAGCGTCCGCGGCACCGACCTCACGCCCGCCGCGCGTTCTTGATCGGCTTCGCGCTTGCTCTTGCGCTCGCGTGCGCCGGATCGGCGAGGCCGGCCGCCGCCGAACCGACACGCATCACCGGCTTCCGGCTTAGCGACACTTCGGAGCAGCTCGCGCGCGAGGCGCGGGCCGCCGCGGCGATCCACCGCGACACGCTGCGCCGGCACTTGCGGATTCTGACCGAAGAGCCGCACGTCGCCGGCACGCCCCAGGACCGGGCGACCGCCGAATACGTGCGCCAGCGGCTCGCGGCCTACGGGTGGGACGCGCGCATCGAGACCATCCCGGTCTATCTCAACTACCCGCGCGAGCACCGTCTGGAACTGATCGAGCCGACCCAGGCGACGCTCGCGGTCCGCGAGCGCGGACTGTTGGGCGACAAGGACGCGTTCGACGTGGCGGCATTCGACGGCTTCCACGGCTACGGCGCGGCGGGCGACGTGACCGCGCAGGTCGTCTATGCGAACTACGGCGACGTCGACGACTTCAAGAAACTGACCGATCTCGGCGTGGACGTGCGCAACAAGATCGTGCTGGTGCGCTACGGGAAGATCTTCCGCGGGCTCAAGGTCCGGAACGCCGAGAAGGTTCACGCCGCGGGCGTCATCATCTATAGCGATCCGCTGGACGACGGCTACGGAAAGGGCGATCCCTACCCGCGCGGGCCGGCGCGGCCGGATGACGGCATTCAGCGTGGCAGCGTCCAGTATCTCTCGGAAGGTCCCGGCGACCCGACGACGCCGGGCTGGCCATCGACCGAGAAAGGCAAGCGGCTCAGGGCCTCGGACGTGCGAGGCATCCCTCGCATTCCCTCGCTACCGATCGCCTGGTCGGAGGCGGCGCGCATCCTGGAAGCACTCGAAGGGCCCGCGGCGCCGAGCGGGTGGCAAGGCGGTCTGCCGTTCTCGTATCACGTCGGGCCGGGGCCGGCGAAGGTGCGGCTCAAGACCGATCACGACTATGCGGTGCGACCGATCTGGAACGTGATCGCCACGCTGAAAGGTCGCGAGCGGCCCAACGAGTGGGTGATGTGCGGCAATCACCGCGACGCGTGGACCTACGGCGCGGTCGACCCCAACAGCGGCACGATCGCGATGATGGAGATGGCGCGGACGATCGGCGGGTTGCTCGAAAGCGGCTGGCGCCCGCGCCGCACCCTGGTGCTGTGCTCGTGGGACGGCGAGGAGTACGGGCTGCTCGGCTCGACTGAGTATTGCGAGGGTAACGCCGCGGCCCTGCGCGCGAAGGCGGTCGCCTACCTCAACGTCGATGCGGCGGTGAGCGGGAAGGACTTCCGCGTCAACGGGACGCATGCGTTGCGCGACGTGCTCGTCCAGGCGATGGGCGAGGTTCAGAATCCCGAGAAGCGCGCGAGTGTGTTCGACGCGTGGCGCGACAAGGCGTGGAGCGAGGCCCGGGCGGAGTGGGCGCACCGCAACCGCGAACGGCGCTGGCGTGGCGAGACGGAACGGCCGTTCTTCATGAACGTCTCGCCGCTCGGCAGCGGCTCGGACTACACCGCGTTCGTCGACCACCTTGGCGTGCCGGCGCTCGACCTGCGCTTCGAGGGCCTGCACGGCAGCTATCACTCGATGTACGACGACTTCGAATATCTCGATCGCGTCGTCGATCCCGGATACGCGTACCACCTCGCGATGACCGATCTCTGGACGCGCGTCGCCTTGCGGCTCGCGGAGGCCGAGCTGCTGCCGCTGCGCTATTCGAACTCCGCGCAGTACGTGCTCGACGAGCTGCAGGCGATCGAAGAGCGTCTCGACGATGCACGGGCCGGCGTCGATTCGACGCAGAAGCTCGCCGCGGATTTCGCGCCGATCCGCGCGGCCGGTGAACGCCTGCTGGCCGCGGCGCGCGCGTTCGAGGATCGCTGCGATCGGGCGCTCGAGGGCGAACCCTGGCCGGGAGGAAGCGCGACCGCCGCCAACGCGAAGCTGATCGCCATCGAGCGCGCGTTCATCGGACCCGGCTTGCCTGGACGGACGTGGTTCCGACACGAGATCTACGCGCCGGGGCTGAATACGGGCTATGCGCCGGTTCCGCTGCCGCGACTCGGGCAGCCGCTGCTCGACCGCGACGGTGATGCGCTGCGCGCGGGGATCGGGCCGGTACGCGAAGTTTTGCTGCGAGCTGCGGCCCTCTTGGAGGGCGAGCGGTAGAAGGGTTGAGTCGATTCGGAATGCTCAGAGGACCGAACTTTTCGCGAACCAGTAGGTTTGTTCTGGGTAGCATGGAAGTAGCTTCCTCTGACCGGGCGTGCCGCAGTCAGGAGGCTTGCCATGTCACGCTCATACCGAATCGGAGCAGTCGCCATTCTCTGCGCGGCCGTGCTTGCCTGGGGTTACGGCCCCGCCGCCCGCAATCTCGAACGAGATCACTACGATCGGGGTGACGCCCAAGTCCGTCGCCATCTCGAGGGAGCGGAAGCGCTTCTCCTGGGCCGCGATGTCTCGGGACTTACCCTCGCGCAACGGACTGCGCGCGAGCGTCACATTGCCGATCTTCGAGCCTACCGGCAGCGCGGAGTGTTCCCGCACAACCACGTCCTGCCCAGTCGGCGGACGCCCGTGTTCGTTGACGAGCACGGTACCCGCTGTGCGATGGCGCACTTGATCGAGCGATCCGGCGAAGCTGCGCTGGTTGCGCGGATTGCGAGAAGCAGGAATCTGGCGCGCATCCGCGATCTCGCTGGCGAGAAGGCGCTCGTCGCCTGGCTCGATGGAAACGGGCTGACGTTGGCGGAGGCAGCCCGCATCCAGCCAGCGTACGAGGGGGAGCGGCCCTCAGACAACTTTGTGCAAGGGCTGACCATCGCATCGGCCACGCTCGGCGCCGGGTTGGGGACGGCAGGGGTTGCTCTCAATGCGTCGACTGCGACCAGCCCGAATCGGCGTAACGTCCGTGGCCTGCTTGGTGTGGCCTGCGGACTGATCGGAGCTGGGCTCGGTGCGCCAGCTCTTGCCGATGATGACGGAGCTCTGCGGACGTTCGGCGCTCTCGACATCTGTGTCGGCCTGGTTTCGGTGGGCCTCGGCATCCGGCAGCTCAATGCCACGAGTGATCGCCACGGACCAGCGGCGTCACCTGCGGTGTGGCGAGACGACAACGGGACGCGTCGGGTCGCGCTGGTCGTCAGATTCTGAACGTTGTCCCAAGGGGGATTGGTGGCCGCCGCTTTCGCGAGCATTGGCGAGGCGCTTCGCGCCGGGATCGGACCGGTACGCGAAGCGTTGTTGCGAGCCGCCGCCCTTCTGGAGGACGAGCGATAAAGGTCAATTCGCGCTTCGAGACGATCTGCGCACGCGAATCGTTAGGGCGCCAAGAATCGCGTGTATCGTCGAGCGAGCTCGGAGCGGCCGCACTAGGACAACTTCGACGGGAACGCCGACAAGCTGGACATCCGTTTCACGGGTGACGTCAAGACCACGACCTATGACTTCAAGAGCCTGGTCACCCCGGCAGTTCTCATGAGCTGGGGCAAGGTGAAGAGCATCTATCGTTGATATCGAGTGACCGCTGTCGACAGCGACCATTTCCATTCACCGGAGGTGGTCGTTGTGTTTGGGGTTTCACTCCGGCAACTCTCCCGGCTTGCGGCCGACGACGAAGCGCGTCGGCTCGAAGTACATCGCCTGCTCGATCCCGGCGAATCCCGCCTCAGCCAGCCATTCGGCGTAAGTGGCGGTCGAGCGCTCCACGTCGGGAGCGCCGAGGAGGATGTCCTCGAGGCAGAACAGAACCGGCACGAGCGGGCCCGTACGGTTGCCGTCGAGCATCCAGCCGCTCAGCAGGACGATTCCACCCGCGGGCAAGCGCTCGAAGACCCGGGAGAGCAAGGCCTGGCTGGCGCTGGCGCTCAACATCGACAGGACGTTGGCCAGCAAGACGACGTCGCAGCCATCGGGAAGCGGGCCAGTGACGAAATCGCCTTCACGCACCGCGATGCGATCGTCGAATCCGCTGTCCCGCACGCGGGCCTGTGCAAGCGGGACGATCGCGGGCAGCTCGAGAACGACCGAGTGCAACGCCGGAAAGCGCCGGCACAGAGCGATCGACATGGCTCCGGTGCCTCCACCGAGGTCGAGCAGGCGCCGATGCCGGGAAAGCTCGAGCGCGCGTGCGAGCGCCTCGCCGGCGAGCAACGACAGCCGGTGCTGTCCTTCGATTTCTTCTCCGACCGGAGCGGCGACCATCGAGATCCGATCCTTCGTCGTTCCTGCGCGCCACGAGCGCAATCGCTGGGCGAACTCCGCCCATTCTGCCAAGGACGACACACGGTCGTAGCGGCTGAACGCGTCGCCGAGGTAGGTCTCCGTGCCACGCACGAGAAAGTGCTGGGCGTCGAGCGCATTTCGGAATCCGTCTCCCTCTCGCACAAGCAGACCGAGGGCGACGCCAGCATTGAGCATACGGTCGATCGCGAGCAGATCGGCGCCGAGCTTCTTCGCGATCTCGTCTACCGAGCGCGGACCGCCGGCCAGCAGGGTCGGGATCTCCAGCGAAACGAGCGCAAACAGCGTCTTGGAGCGCTGGAACGCGGTTGCGATCTCGAGGAGTTTCGCGGGGGAAGGCGGCTGCGTCATGACCACACCACTCTATGGCGCGGGCGGCTCCGGGCGCGAATCGTCGCGGCCGCCATGCGTCTCGGCGACTTCCCAGAAGGTCTTCGGCTCGAGACGAGGCGTCGCGTGCCGGCGCTCGATCTCGACGAGTACGGCGAGGCGTCGCGCGTCGAAGTTCGCCGACAGGTTCGCGCGATCGGGCCAGATGCGCACGGTGATGACGACCTGTGGCAGCCGGACGAAACGCGTCACGGCGGAGGCGCGCAGCAGCCAGTCCCAGTCGTCGGAAACGTACAGGCTCTCGTCGAACGGTCCGACCGCCTCGTAGAGCGATCGCCGATGCATCATGCCGCCGGGAACGATGAAGTCGTCGCGCCGCAGTGCATCGTCGTCGAATGGCACCGCGAGCGTTCGCGTCTCCGCCGGCCGCCACCCCGGATCCACATCTCTCGATCCGCCGTGGGGAAGGTCCCGCTCCATGCGCCAGATCTCCGCATCGCCGTAGGCGAGCCCGCAGTCCTGGCGCGCGTCGAGGACGCCGACCAGTCCCTCCAGGAGATCCGGCCGCCACAGATCGTCGTCGTCGAGGTAGGTGATCAACTCCCCGCTCGCGAGGGCCACGCCGCGGTTCCGCGTCGCCGCGACGCCCGCATTGCGGGGACGATAATCGTAGCGCAGAGCGAAGGGTGAGGGGCCGCAGGCGAAGCGTGCCGCGAAGTCGTCGACCAGCGCGCGCGAGTCAGCGCCATGATCGTTGACGACGATCACCTCGAAGTCGCGATAGGTCTGGGACGCGATCGAGCGGAGCGCTTCCAGGAGAAGCGGCTGGCGATCGTAGTGACTGACGACGACGCTGACTCGGGGCATGGGCAGGTGCGGATGCGATGGAGTATTCCTTGTCAACCGTATGGTCTAAGGACCCGCCATGATGCCACACCGGTTCGCCGAAGCGCTCGAACAGTGGCACGACTAATACCTATTGGTCGGCACAGCCGCCGCGACCCTGGTCGGGGTCCTCATGACCCTGATCGGCTTCGGTCTCTTGTGCCGGGAGGAGGGCGTGTTGCCGTTACTAGCGGGTGCGACATCTCCTGCTCGGCAGCGGCGCCGGCAGCGCTGGGACCTCATGGTTCACGTGGCACGCGTACGAGAACGTTCACCGCGCGGCTAAACGTCCTACAGCGCCGACGCCATCTTGCGCACTGCGCCTTCGATCTCCAGCTCGCCGACTGGAGCGAACCCGAGCCGCACGCACGGCACCGAACGCCGGTCGAACGCGAACTGCCGGCCGGGCTGGAAGCGAACTCCCACGGCCGCGCAGCGCTCCGCCCAGGCGTCGACGCGAACGCTCTTCGCGGCGCGAGCCCACAGGGCCATGCCACCGGTCGGGACCTCGAAGCTCAGCACGCCTGCAAGATGGGTGCGGAGCGCGGTCACTAGCGCGTCGCGCCGCGCCATGTAGATGCGGCGCGCGCGTCGCGTGTGGCGCTGCATCTCTCCGTCCTCGAACAGCTCGGCGACCGCACATTCCATGGCGTGATCGCCGCTGATGTCCACGAACGTTCGGTGCTCGCCCATCCGCTTGATCACGGGCGCCGGTGCCACCACGTAGCCGATCCGCAGCCCCGGCGCCAACACCTTCGACAGCGTCCCGAGGTACACGACGCGCCCGGTGCGGTCGCTGCTCGCGAGCGGCAGGATCGGACGTCCGTCGAAATGGAACTCGTGATCGTAGTCGTCCTCGATGATCGCGAGCCGCCGCCGGCGCGCGAGCTCGAGCAGCTCGATCCGCCGGCCGGGCGAGAGCGTGACGGTGGTCGGATACTGGTGGTGAGGAGTCAGGTAGACCGCGCGCACCCGCTCGCGCTTCATCAACCGCTCCAGCGCGTCTACCTGCAATCCCGATTCGTCCACCGGCACCGGAACCAGCCGCGCACCGGTCGAGCGCAAGGTCTCCCACGCAGGCACGTAGCCCAGGGATTCGATCGCGATCACATCGCCAGGCCCGAACAACGTGCGCGCGATCACGAATACCGCCATCTGGCTGCCGCGCGTGATCAGCACTTCCTCGGACGTCACGGGAAGGCCACGCGTCGAGGCCAGCATGCTCGCGATCGCGGCGCGCAGGCGCTCGTGGCCGCGCGGATCGCCGTAACCCAGCACGTCGGCGCCGCTGCGCTTCAGCGTCCGGCGATAGGCGCGTGCGAGCGCCGTCGTCGGCACGAGACTCAGATCGGGCTTGCCGCCGATCAGCATCGTCGCGCCCGGAGGGGCGTTCATCGTCAACCAGGGTGGCGGCGCCGGACGCAACGGATAGGGAGGTCGCATGGGCGCCGCCGCCGGCGCAAGAGGCCGCACCACGCTCGTGAACGGCCGCGGCGCCGGATCGGGCAGCGCGCGCGAGACGAACGTGCCGCGCGCCGGGTGCGAGGTCAGCCAGCCCTCGGCGGTCAGCTCGCGGCATGCCGCGATCACGGTGTTGCGGTGGACGCCGAGCGTGCGCGCCAAGCTCCGGGTTCCCGGGATCGGGTCTCCGGGGCGCAGCCGGCCGGTCCGGATGTGCTCGGCGATCCCGCGTGCGATCTGCAGGAACAACGCCGAGCCGTTGGCGCGCTCGACCGGCAGGACCAGATCCCAGGTGCGCATGACTGGTCCAATGATCTGCCAAGAAAGGGAGGGATCGCAAGTACCAGTTTACGGCCTTCACCGCGGACCAGGCGCGCTCTGCTCGCGGCCCGCCACGCATGTTGAGGCGCCCGCGTCGCCTGACGCGGGCGCCTGTCGGCAGCCGAGCCGCTGGTGGGCTCGGAGGTTTCGTGAAGGTGCCGCTCAGCGTGACTCGCTGAAGCTGATCTTGAAGCCGTCCGGGTCTTCGACCGTGAAGCTGCGAGCGCCCCACGGCATGTCGGCCGGCTCCGCGATGATCTTGCCGCCGTAGGCTCGCATCCGCTTGGCCAACGCATCGACGCTCTGCACGGTGTCGGCGTAGATCCGGAACCCGACGCCTTTCTCGCGGTCCTGTCCCTTGGCGAAGTTATCCTGCGAGAGACCGAAGGTGCAGTTGCCCGCTTTGAGCATCACGCCTTCCAGCTTGCCACCCTCTTCCCATCGCTCCGACACCACGAAACCCAGACCGTCGCAATACCACTCGATGGTCTTTTGCAGATTGGTCACGGTATAAGTCGGCGTCACGGAGCGAAGTCGCAGCGTCTCCGCCTGACGCCGACCGGCCACCGCGTGACTCCGCGCGCGTCCGTTGGTCGAACGTTTCTCAGACGAGGCAGCCCGCCGGACGGGACGCTTCGTCGCAGCCTTCTTTACGCTTCGCCGTACGGGTCGCTTGGACTTCAGCTGAGTCGCCATGTCCGATTCCTCCTCGAAGGGGTCCACCTGGGCGCCAGCCACAGAACGTCTGGCCGCCGTTCTTCGATGCTGCACCGGCCCATCCTACTCGTTGCGCTCACCCTCTGTTCGTGGGTTTGATGCCGGTCACTGGTCTAGCGCAAATCTACTAACTGGACCTTTTGCCAGTACCAGCTGGCATCTTAGGCTCGTCACCAGAGCACACCCGGATCGGAGGAGCGGCTGGCGCGAACGTGCGGGTACGCGACCCATGCCGCGCCCCGCCGGGTGAGCGAAACGAGGAGCCGACCATGCATTCGACCAACGGAGAAACGCCGGCGCAGGACGACACGTTCCGCCTCAAAGTGGGTCTGGCGGAGATGCTGAAGGGCGGCGTGATCATGGACGTCACGACCCCGGACCAGGCGCAGATCGCCGAGCGCGCGGGCGCGTCGGCGGTGATGGCGCTGGAGCGAATTCCTGCCGACATCCGTGCCGACGGCGGCGTCGCGCGCATGAGCGATCCGGCGATGGTGCGGCGCATTCAGGCCGCGGTGTCGATCCCGGTGATGGCGAAATGCCGGATCGGCCACATCGCGGAAGCTCGGGTCCTCGAGGCGCTCGGCATCGACTTCATCGACGAGAGCGAGGTGCTGACGCCGGCCGACGAGCAGCACCACATCGAGAAGCACGCCTTCAAGGCGCCGTTCGTGTGCGGGTGCCGGGATCTCGGTGAAGCGCTGCGGCGGATCGGCGAAGGTGCGGCGATGATCCGCACCAAGGGTGAGGCCGGGACCGGGAACGTCGTCGAAGCGGTCCGGCATCTGCGCGCGGTGCGGCGCGGATTGCGCACGCTGGCGGCGTTGGGCGAAGAAGAGCTGATGGCGGAGGCGAAGGCGCTCGGGGCTCCATACGAGCTGGTGCGAAAGATCGGGCGGACCGGGAAACTGCCGGTGCCGAATTTCGCCGCCGGAGGCGTGGCCACCCCCGCAGACGCGGCGTTGATGATGATGCTCGGCGCCGAAGCGGTGTTTGTCGGCAGCGGCATCTTCAAGTCGTCCGACCCCGAGGCGCGCGCCCGGGCGGTCGTTCAGGCGGTCACGCACTACGACGACCCGGAGGCGGTGCTGCGGGCGAGCGAAGGTCTCGGCGAGCCGATGCGCGGTCTCGACGTCCAAGCGTTGAGCGAGGAGCAGCTGTTGGCGAAGCGCGGCTGGTGACGCGCGCGTGATCCGCTACCGCTACCACACCCTCGATGTCTTCACCGATCGCATCTTCAGCGGCAATCCGCTCGCCGTGTTCCCGCATGCGCTCGGGATCTCGGGCGAGCACATGCAGCAGATCGCCGGCGAGCTCAATCTCTCGGAGACCGTGTTCGTCCTGCCGCCCGAGGACCGCGAGCACACCCGACGGCTGCGGATCTTCACCCCCGGCGCCGAGCTGCCGTTCGCGGGTCATCCGACGATCGGGACCGCGCATCTGCTGGTGCGACTCGGTGAAGTGCCGATGCACGGCGGGGTCGCGCGGATCGTGTTCGGGGAAGGCGTGGGGCCGGTCGAAGTGGTGGTGCGAGAAGGTCCGCCGGCGTTCGCTCAGCTCACGGCCGCGAAACTGCCCGAGCGCGGTCCCGATCCGCCGCCGACCGCAGCGCTTGCACGCGCCCTTTCGCTGGTGCCAGCCGATCTGCTCGGAGGCGATCGATCGCCCGAGTCGTATTCGTGCGGAGTCCCGTTTCTGTTCGTGCCGGTGCGCGACCGCGCGACGCTCGCGCGCGCCCGCATCGACACCGCGGCGTGGCTGGCGGCGCTCGGCTCCTACCCGGCGCAGGAGGTGTTCGTGTTCGCCGCCGACCCGGAGCGGCCAGGATCCGATCTGCGCGCGCGCATGTTCGCGCCCGCGTTAGGGATTCCCGAGGATCCGGCCACCGGCTCCGCGGCTGCGGCGCTCGCCGGGTACCTCGGCGCGCGCAGCAAGGAGCGGGACGGCACGCTCCGCCAGGTGATCGAGCAGGGTTTCGAGATGGGGCGGCCGAGCCTGATTCTTCTCGAGGCCGACGTCCGTGACGGCGCGGTGGTTGCGGTGCGCGTCGGCGGCGAGGCGGTGCTGGTCTCCGAAGGGCACATGCTGGTGCCAGCGACCGAACCGCTGATCGCGCAGCCGGTGCGGAGCGAGGTGTGAAGACCGCGGGGATCGCGAGCGGAACCATGGCGCCGGCGAAGCAAATGCGCACGCCGAGTCGCAGCGACTTCGAGCTGCCGGAGGGCGAGGTCTACCTCAACGGCGGGTTTCAATCACCGCTTCCGCGTGCCGCGCGCGCGGCGGTCGAGGACGCCTATCGCCTCAAGGCGTGGCCGTTCACGACGCCGGACGACGCTCAGCTGCGGATGCCCGACGCCGCGCGCGAGCGGCTCGGTCGCGTGATGGGGGTGCCGGCCGACCAGATCGGCGTCACGACCAGCACGAGCTTTGGCGCGATGCTGATGGCCCAAGGCATCCGCTGTCGCGAAGGCGACCGCGTGCTGCTCGGGCCCGACGAGTTCCCCGGCAATGTCTACCCGTGGCTCGCGCTCGAGGAGCGCGGCGTGCGGGTCGAGTTCATCGGCGTCGCGGGCCGTCCGCTGGCGCCCGAGCAGCTCGCCGAGGCGTTGCAGGCGCCGGGTCGCGTGCGGGCGCTGGCGGTCGCGGCGATCCACTACGTCACCGGCGACGTCCATCCGCTCGCGGAGCTCGCGGCGCTGCTGCGGTCCTACGGCGCCCATATGATCGTCGATGCGGCGCAGGCGCTGGGAGCGGTCGCGATCGACTGGGCCGGGAGCGGCGCCGATGCGGTGCTGGCGAGCGGCTACAAGTGGCTTTATGGCCCGTCGGGCAGCGGCGCGATCTGGGTGAAGCCGTCGTTTCGAGAGCAACTTCTCAACGTGAACGGCAACTGGCTCGCACTCGAAGCCGCGGAAGATTTTGGCGCCGTGATGAAGCATTACCCGCGCGCCTATGCGGCGCACGGCCGACGGTTCGACGTCGGGCAGGCGGCTTCGCACCTGAACCTGGCCGCGCTGGGCGCCGGCCTCGACTATCTGCTCTCGATCGGAGTCTCCCAAGTCGAGGCGCACCATCGGTCGTTGCAGGACGCGGTGGTGGACGCGGTGGCGGGCATGCCGCTTGAACTTGTGACGCGGCTCGACACAGCGCATCGCGGTCCGCTGCTGATGTTGGCGCCGGACGCGAGCCTCGACCTGCCGCGCCTTTGTTCGGAGCTCACACGACGCAGTGTTCATGTCTCGCTTCGCGGCGGGCGGATGCGCGTCTCGCCCGGGGTGTGGAACGACGAGTCCGATGTCCGGACGTTTTCGGACGTGGTCTCCGAGCTGCTGCCGGCATGCCGTAAGGTGTGAGCGACCCGGTCACCCGGCGCTTTCAGGGACGTGAACCCGATGATCGACGAGGACACCCGCCGCACTCCGGACCGGCGCATTGCAGCGCTCGACCTCGACCCGGAGACGTTTCGCGCGCTCGGCCACCGGGTCGTCGATCGCATGGCAGCGTTGCTGGCCGAGCTTCCGCGCGGCCCCGTGACGCCGGGGGCGACCCCGGCCCAGGTGCGCTCGGCGCTCGGCCAAGGCGACCTCCCCGAGCGCGGCGCCGATCCGGGCACGCTGCTCGACCGCGCGGCAGATCTGCTCGCGCGGTACTCATTGTTCAACGGCCATCCGCGGTTCTTCGGCTACATCACCTCGTCGGCGGCGCCGATCGGCGCGCTCGCCGACTTGATCGCCGCCACCGTCAATCCCAACCTCGGCGGTTGGGAGCTGTCGCCGGTAGCGAGCGAGATCGAGGCGCAGACCAACCGCTGGATCGCGGAGCTGATCGGCTATCCGCGGGACTGTGGCGGTGTGCTCGTCAGCGGCGGAAACATGGCGAACTTCGTCGGCTTTCTGGCCGCCCGCCAGGCGAAGGCGCCGTGGGACGTGCGCGCGCACGGCCCGGTCGACCCCGAAGGCAAGCGCCTGCTCGTCTACGCTTCGGCCGAGACGCACACCTGGATCCAGAAAGCCGCCGATCTGTTCGGCCTCGGCACGGATTGCATTCGCTGGATCGAGACCGACGACCGGCAACGCATGAACGTGGACGCGCTCGAGGCCGCGATCGCCATGGACCATGCCGCCGGCGCGCGACCGTTCCTGGTCGTCGGCACTGCCGGCTCGGTGAGCACGGGCGCCGTGGACCCGCTACTCGCGATCGCCGCGATCTGTCACGAGCACAATCTCTGGTTCCACGTCGACGGGGCGTACGGAGCGCTCGCCGCTGCGCTTCCCGACGTTCCGGCCGATCTCAAAGGTCTGAGTCTCGCGGACTCGGTCGCCGTCGATCCGCACAAATGGCTCTATGCGCCGATCGAAGCGGGCTGCGCGCTGGTGCGCGACCCGGCGCATCTGCGCGCTGCGTTCAGCTACCGCCCACCTTATTACCTGTTCGGCGAGGAAGAGACCGAGCGGGGCATCAACTACTACGAGTACGGGCCGCAGAACACGCGCGGCTTCCGGGCGCTCAAGGTGTGGCTGGTGCTCCAGCACGCGGGTCGATCCGGCATCGCGCGCATGATCGCCGACGACATCCGGCTCGCCACCGCGCTGTTCGAGGCGGCGGCGGCACACCCCGAGCTGGAAGCGTTCGGGCACGGGCTCAGCATCGCGACCTTCCGCTACGTGCCGCGCGATCTCCGGAACGCCGAGCCGGCGGTGGAGGAGTACCTCGACCGGCTCAACGCGGAGATCAACCTGAAGGTCAAGCACGGCGGCCGCGCGTTCCTCTCCAACGCCGTGGTTCGCGGGCGCTTCCTGCAGCGCGCCTGCATCGTCAACTTCCGCACCCAGCTCTCGGACGTCGAGGCTGTGCCCGGAATCGTCGCCGAAGTCGGGCGCGAGGTGGACGCAACGCTGCGACCGCAGGAGCTGCGCAGCCGGCGCTAGCCCCCGGTCGGGCTGCCGAGCTTGCCGTCGCGCGGCCGCGTCAGCCAGCCGCTCAGCAACAATCCCACGCCGATGAAACCGGGAATCAGGCCGATCGCCCACATGGGTTTGTCGGGCTCGGGCCGCATGATCAACATGAAGGTCGAGATTCCGGCGGCGCCGCACAACGTGATGAGCCCTCCGATCAGAAGACCCTGCGAGCGGTGGCGCCGGAGACCCAGATTCGGCTGACGAGCCGTTGACATGGCCGCGTAACCTTTCCGCATATACTTTCGCGATCATGACCCTGCCCAGCGAGGACCTTGGCACGCACGAAGCGTCGCGCAGCGGCGAAGCCAACCGCCTGATTCGCGAGAAGAGCCCCTACCTGCTGCAGCACGCCCACAACCCCGTGGACTGGTATCCGTGGGACGAGGAGGCGTTCGCCAAAGCGCGGCGTGAGGGCATGCCGATCTTCCTTTCGATCGGCTACTCGACCTGTCATTGGTGCCACGTCATGGAACGCGAGTCCTTCGAGGACGGCGCGGTGGCGGCGTTGCTCAATCGCGACTTCGTCGCCATCAAGGTCGACCGTGAAGAGCGCCCCGACGTCGATCGCATCTACATGACCGCCGCGCAGGCGCTGGGTCTGGGAGGAGGCTGGCCGCTGAACATGTTTCTCGCGCCGGATCTCACGCCGTTCTACGGCGGCACCTATTTCCCGCCGCGCACGATGTCCGGACGCCCCGGCATGATCGAGCTGCTGCCGCACGTCGCCCGCGCCTGGCAGGAGCATCGCGCCGAGCTGGAGCAGACGGGCGAGCGCGTGTTCGAGTCGCTGGCAGGCCTGGCGCTCGCGGATTCCCTGGTCGCCGATCGTGCGCGGCTGTTCGCGCACGCCTTCGACCGTCTCGCCCAGAGCCATGACGAGCTCGGCGGCTTCGGTCGCGCGCCCAAATTTCCGTCGGTCGTGAACCTGAACTTTCTACAGCGTTACGCGGAACGGACGCCCGAGCGTCGCGACGAGGCGCGCGCCATGGTGCTGCGCCAGCTCGACCGGATGCAGGCGGGCGGGATTCACGATCACCTCGGCGGCGGCTTCCACCGCTATTCCACCGATCGCGAGTGGCTGGTGCCGCATTTCGAGAAGATGCTCTACGACCAGGCGCAGCTCGCCTGGGCCTACCTGGAAGGATTCCAGGTGACGGGCGAGGCACGCTACGCGGAGACGGCGGGCGGCATCTTCACCTACGTCGCGCGCGATCTCACCTCGCCGGAAGGCGCCTTCTATTCCGCGGAGGACGCGGACAGCGAAGGCGAGGAAGGCAGGTTCTACGTCTGGAGCGGCGCGCAGATCGAAGCGGTGCTCGGTTCGGAGGACGCGGCGTTGGTAATCCACCACTACGGCGTCACCCCGGAGGGTAACTTCGAGCACGGCACGACCATCCTGAATGAAGTGCATGCGCGCGCGGAAACCGCGCGCCGCTTCGCGCTCGCCCCGGAAGCGCTCGCGGCGCGCCTGTCATCGGCGCGGAGCAAGCTGCTCGATGCGCGTAGCCGGCGGCCGCGCCCACATCGCGACGACAAGGTGCTCACCGCGTGGAACGGCCTCATGATCTCGTCGTCGGCGCGCGGCGCTCGCGTGCTCGGCGAACCCGAGCTGGCGCGGCGCGCGGCCAAGGCCGCGGAGTTCGTGTGGTCCACGCTGCGCGATCCGCGCACCGGGGAGCTCCATCGTCGCTGGCGCGACGGCGAGACGGCTGGCCGTGGGCAGCTCGACGACTACGCCTACTATGCGCTCGGCCTGCTCGATCTCTACCAGGCGACGTTCGATCCCATGTGGCTCGAGCGCGCCGTCGCCGTCACGGAAGCGCAGGTGTCTCGTTTCTGGGACGAGCAGGACGGCGGCTTCTTCGAGAGTCCGCCAGACGATCCGTCGATTCGCGTGCGCATGAAGGACGGCTTCGATGGCGCCGAGATGGCGGGCAATTCGATCGCGGCGCTGGCGCTCCTGCGGTTGGCGCGGTTGCTCGACCGCCGCGAATGGATCGAGAAGGGAGACCGGATGCTCGACTACTACGCGCGCCGCCTCGACGGCATGCCGGTCGCTATGCCGCAGATGCTGGTGGCCATGGACCTCGCACAGTCGCCGCCCCGGCACATCGTGATCGCCGGGGCACCCGCGGCGGAGGACACGCGCGCGCTGCTCGCCGAGCTCGACCGGCGCTTCCGGCCGCACGACGAGCTGGTGATGGTGGACGACGGGAACCGGAGCCGGCTCGCCGCGCTGGCGCCGTTCGCGGCGGCGCTCGGCACCCGCGACGGCAAGGCGACGGCCTACGTGTGCGAGAACTACACCTGTCGCCTCCCGACCACCGACCCCCACGCGCTCGCGGACCAACTGGACAACCGGCCGCAGCCGATCACCCAGGAGCAGCAACCATGATTCGAGCTCGATTCCGGCGTGCCGCGCACGCGCTTGCAGTGCTGGGTGCGCTGATGGTGTGGGCCGCCGTCGTGGCGGCACAGTCCGGCCAGCTTCTGAACGTCGAGAAGCTGGTGCGGGTCACGACCACTCCGGTCACCGTCGCGGCCGGTGGGCGCGCGGTCGCGATCGTCGAGTTCCAGGTCGCCGGCGGCTGGCACGTCAATGCGAACCCGCCGGCGCTCGACTACCTGATTCCGACCGAGATCGAGCTCGAGCCGGCAGCCGGCGTGCGCGCCGAAACGCCGAAGTATCCGCCTCCACACCGGCAGAAGCTCGCGTTCGAGGAGAGCGAGTTGCTGGTCTACGACGGCCGGTCGCGGATCGAGCTGCCACTGCGCGTCGACCCAGGAGCTGTGGCCGGAACGCACGAGCTGAAGGGCAAGATCGGCTACCAGGCCTGCAACGACCAGGTGTGCCTGCCGCCCGCGGACGTGTCGTTCACGCTGGTCGTGACGGTGACGCCGGGCGCCGGAGGGGCGCCGGGCGTCGCCGAGACCACCATCGTGGAAGCCGCGCCGAGCCCCATCACGCCCGATCCGGCGACGACCGGGGCGCCACGCCAGGGCGGATTCACGACAACGCCGCCGTCGGGTGGTTCCTCGTCCGCGCCGAGCATTCTCAACAACCCGATCGCGAAGCTGTTCGAGCGGGGCTCGGCGACGGCGTTCGTGTGGCTGTTCTTCATCGGTCTCGCGCTCAACCTGACGCCGTGCGTCTACCCGATGCTCGGCGTGACGGTGTCGATCTTCGGCGCGCGTCGCGCGGCGCCGCCCGCCCAAGTGGTCGGTTTCGCGCTGCTCTACGTGCTCGGCATCGCGCTCATGTACAGCACGCTCGGGCTCGTGGCTGGGTTGACAGGCAGCCTGTTCGGCAGCTTCCTGCAGAGTCCGTTCGTGCTGGCGGGGATCGGACTGCTGATGATCGCGCTGTCGCTGTCGATGTTCGGGCTCTACGAGTTCCAGTTGCCGCCCGAGTTGCTCTCGAAGCTCGGAGGCACCGGAGCCACGAGCGCGGTCGGCATCTTCGGCTCCGGCGTGGTGGTCGGTCTGGTCGCGGCGCCATGCGTCGGACCGCCGATCACGGCGCTGGTGACGCTGGTCGCAGCCAAGGGCGACCCGTGGTTCGGATTCTCGTCGTTTTTCGTGCTGGCGATGGGTCTCGGCGCGCCGTACCTCTTGCTAGCCACGTTCTCGAACCTGATTCAGCAGCTTCCCCGCTCCGGCGATTGGATGGTGTGGGTGAAGAAGGTGTTCGGCATCATTCTGCTCGCGGTGGGGGCGTTCTACGTGCTGCTCGCCGTGGCGCCGAAGTGGTCCGGCTGGGTGATGCCTGCGGCGCTGATCGCGGGCGGACTCTATCTCGGCTTCCTGGAGAAGAGTGCGGTCGCTCGCCGCGGCTTCCAGCTTCTCAAGTGGGCGACCGGGGTGCTGGCGGTCGGGATCGGTGTCTTCGTCGTCGTCACGACGCCGACTCAAGGGCTCACGTTCCGCGCCTTTTCGCCCGACCACCTGCAAGCAGGCCTGGCGCAGGGAAGGCCGGCGATGCTCGACTTCTCGGCCGACTGGTGCCTGCCCTGCCACGAGCTGGAACGCAGCACCTTCACGGACCGACGCGTGATCGCGGCGGCGCGGGCCTTCCACACCTACAAGGTGGATCTCACCCGCTTCAACTCGCCCGAGGCCGAGCGCTGGCGGCGCGAGTACCGCATCACCGGCGTGCCGACGATCGTGTTCATCGATCCGGACGGTCGCGAGATCAAGGACGCGCGCGTGGAAGGCTTCGTGCCGGCCGCCTTCTTCCTCGAGCGCATGCGGCTCGCGACCCAGGCAGCGGCCAAGCCGCAAGCCCAGGTTCAGTAGCGTCGCCGCGTTTCTGGTGTTCTGTGACTAGAGTCGCAATAACATGACCATGGCATTCTCTGGGAGGGAACCCATGGCCAATCATCTCCGACCAATTGCGGTGTCGGCATCGGATCGCCGCGCCGCATCAGGTCGCAGCCCCTAGGCTGTTCGCGGCGCCGCTCTGGCGCCGCGGATAGAAGTAGGACAAGGCGACGCGCACGCGCTCCTCGAGCGAAGCGTCGGGGATGGTCTCGCACCGCCGCCGACCCGCTGCCAAACGGTGCGCTTGACGTCCGCTGGGATATGCCGTCTGCCCGCGCTTAAGCGTCGCTGGGTGGGATGGGGCCTTGTGGTCGCCGCGAACTTGCGCTTCTCGAGCTTCTCGACGAGCGCAACCAAGGCGTGCTTGAGCACCGTGGCGATCTCCCCCGCGGGGATTTGATGGCTGAGCAACGCCTGAGCGTACTGCAACATGTCATACGTACTCTGATCGATGGTGAGCTGCAGCGCGAAGCGCTGAGGTGCGAGCGGCGACACCTTCGGTCGCGGGGCGGGTGACTCAACTTGCTTAGGAGCAAGTTGGTGGATCCGTGCTTCAACTGGCCCCGGGGCCAGTTGCGGGATCGGCAGGGCCGGTGAGGGCGGATTGGAGATCGCCTGGACTTGGGCTGCCAGCTCCGGCTGTGAGAAGCGCTGCGCGAGCAGCTGCTCGAGCTCGGACTTGGTCTTATGCGCGGCGGCCGTCATGAGCTCGTCGGCGTTCTCTGCAGTGAGGTGGGGCGTCAGCATCACGACCGCACTGAGATGCAGGCGACCATCGGCCACAGCATCGAAGATGGCGGGGAACTGGCGGGCCGTGCGCGCAGCGCGGATGCGCTTGAAGGCTGCTTCCTCGGACAGACGCAGTTCATGGACGCAATGGGCGTGCATCGAGGGAAACGCCGCCGGCAGGTAGAGACGCCGGTCGTCGACCTCGGCGATGTGGGCGAGTAGGACTGCCGTGGTGGCGCGATCTCGATCGACGATTGCCGCCAAATCGCGGAGCAGAGTTTGATCACCGAGATGGGAGAGCGAGTAAGCACGCATTGACCGACCCTTCCACGGGGGCGCACCGCGGGGGTCCACGTAGGGCTGGTCTCTTGTACCACGACTGCTTGCGCGCTCTCACGGTCGCGCAGCGGGCGTCGGTCGAGGCAATCATGACTCTTTCTTCGGAAGCGCAGATCCATTGCGGGGTGGGCCGTCCCGCGCGCGCTGGCAAGTTCGTAGAGGAGCAGCCGGCGAGGCGTCGTGGTCCGGCTGCGAAAGCTCGTCAAGCGAAAACGCGTTTTCGCTATTCGATCCGTGTCAACTCTTCGAGGTGCGACTCGCCTCGGGGCAAGTACGTCGGCGCCGAGCCGACGACCCTCGTGGCAGCTCTATGCATACGACTTCGGTCACGGCTCGCTAGATCCTGAAGTTCCAGCCCACCATGCCGCGGATGTCGTAGCTGTCGCCGAGGCCGAACTTCAGCTCGCCGAAGAACCGGCTTCCCGAGGGCGTCGGAGCGCCGGCGCCGATCACCAGCGCGCCGCCGACGTCGGTCTCCGAGTCGTCGCGGACGCCGGGAGGCGCGTCGAACTGAAGGAAATGGACGTTGACGCCGCCCCCGGCGTAGGGACGCCACGACGAGCCCTGGATGGCGAAGTGATAGTGCATGTCGAAGTTGAGCGAGATGACGGTCAAGTGGTCGCCGAAGCCCAGCTCGAGGCTCGGGTCGAACGTGAGGTTGGGCGCGACCTCGCCGATGATCATCTGACCGCCGAACACAATCTGATCGGGGTCCACGCCGAAGCCGACCCGCGGGCCGACGCCGGCGACGATCGACGTCTGAGCCTGGGCCGTCCACGGTGCGAGGGCGATGAGAGCGCCGCACAGCATCAAAGGCTTGAGCATTCTGCGCCTCCAAAGGGTTGGCCCGAACGAGGTGGGAGCCAATTCCGAACGGGCAAAGGCTTCGGCCGCAGAATAGCGGCGTCTCCAGGCCCTCGCAATCCGTCGCTGCAACGACTCACCGGCGACTCGGGATCGGCATCGACGACGACGGCCTGGATTGCCCATGGCGCGGTCGTCCGACGAGCGCGACCGGGACGACCGCGCAACATCGCCCGACCGGTTGCGTATAATGCAGAGCCTTTCGCTCCCAGATCGAAGCCCGGAGGATCCTTCATGACCACGCGTCATGTTCCACGACCCATCCTGGCCGCGCTCGTCGCGGTCTTGCTCGTCGCGCCGCACGCCGCCGCGACCATCACTCCTGAAGCCCAGAAGGTCGTCGAACGCTTTCTCGAAGTGACCGGCGGCCGCGAGACGTTCCTTGCCGAGCGCTCGATGAGGACCAAGAACAGCCTCGAGGCATTCGGTCTCAAGGGGACGGCCGAGACCTGGAACGTCCGACCCGACAAGAGCGCGTCGTTGACTGCGCTCGGCCCGCTTAAGATTCGCGAAGGGTTCGACGGCAAGACGGCGTGGCGGATCGATCAGAACGGCAAGTTCTCGCTCCGGGATGGCAAGGATCTCGAAGAGGCCAAGGCGAGCGGCTACTTCAACAACGACCAATGGCTGATGGCGGACCAGGGTGGCGGCGACGTGACCGTGAAGGGATCCGAGAAGGATTCGACCGGGACGTACACGGTCGTGACCGTGCGCCCGCCGATCGGACGTCCGCACGATTTCTGGTTCGACCAGAAGACGGGACTTCTGTCGCGCTCGATCGTGGTCACCGACCGGGGCACGGTTGTCACCCGTTCATCTGACTATCAGAAATTCGCGGGTCGGCTGCGCCCGCGCGCGACGCTCATCTCGGTCCAGGGCATGCCCGCCAACGATGCACGAGCGATCCTCGATTCGGTCTGGGTGAACCTGGCAATCGACGCCTCCGTGTTCGCGCCGGCCGACCAGGCGGTGGCGGACGTGCGCTTCCTCCTCAATCCCGCGCACGCGCGCCTGCCGTTCCACTACGGCGAACGGCACGTGTGGCTCAAGGCGTCGATCAACGGCGGGCCGCCCGAGGACTTCCTGCTCGACACCGGCGCGAGCGTCACCGTGATCGACAGTGCCGCGGCGGTCCGCCACGGTCTCAAGGTCGAGGGGCGCATGCAGGCTCACGGCGCCGGCGCCGCGGGCGGAGCGTCGTTCTCCGAGGTGGACTCGATCCGGGTCGTCGCCCAGGACGGCAACGGCGTCGTCGTCGCGCAGCAGAAGGTCGCCGTGCTCTCGCTCAATCCCTACCTAGAGCCGTTCTTCTGGCGGCCGATCGCGGGCGTGCTCGGGTACGACTTCATCAGCCGCTTCGTGCTCGAAGTCGACTTCGACCGCGAGATGCTCGTGCTCCACTACCCGCCGACGTTCCGTTACTCGGGTGGCGGCACCGCGATTCCGTTGACACTCGCCGGCAACATCCCGGTCGTCAAGGCGAAGCTCGACGGCCAGTACGAAGGCCAGTTCCGGCTCGACGTCGGCAGCGGCTCGACCGTGGACGTGCATGGCCCGTTCGCGAAGCAGCACCAGCTCCAGAACCAGCTCGGCAAGACCATCGAGGTCACGGGCGGCGGCTTCGGCGGAACGTTCCAGAGCGTGCTCGGACGGATGAAGAAGATGGAGATCGGACCCTACTCGTGGGAAATGCCGATCGTGTCGGTGTCGGGAGCGGAGACCGGCGGGCTCGCGAGTCAGGACTATGCGGGGAACATCGGCAACCAGATCCTCGACCGCTTCAAGTGCACGTTCGACTACGAGCGGCGGGTCGTCTATCTCGAGCCCGGCCAGCGCTACGGAAAACGCGACCGGTTCTCGATGGCCGGTCTTCAGGTCGCCAAGACCCCGGATGGCTACCGGGCGATGCAGATCGTGCCCGGCTCGGCGGCGGCGGAAGCGGGCCTACTGACGCTGGATCGGGTCGTGACGGTGAACGGCAAGCCGATCGAGTCTTACACGGCCGATCAGCTCGGGCGCATCTTCGACGGCGGCCAGCCGGGCGAGAAGCACGTGGTCGAGATCGTGCGCGACGGCAAGAAGCGCAAGCTGAGCCTCAAGCTCAAGGAGATCGTGTAGCGCATTCGACCATCAGTCGCGGGTGGGCGCCGGCGCCGCGAGCGCCGGCCGCTCGCGATGGAAGCCGGTGCGCTGCTGGTACAGCTCTCCGAGCGAGAGCAGCGTCGCTTCTTCGAACGGAGCGGCGACGATCTGGAACCCGATCGGCATGTGACCCTGGCCGAATCCGCACGGCAGCGCGATCGCGGGCAGACCGCACGTGTTGCCGACGGCGCCGACCGGGTCGGTGTAGGACGCCAGCGCCTGCGTGAGATCGGCGCTCACGAGCGGTGCTGTGGTCGTGAAGTTCGGGGTCACGATCACGTCGTAGCGGCCGAAGAAGCGCGCCATCTCCTCCTGCAACGCCCGGCGCATGCGCCACGCCTTGACGAGGTCGGCTCCGCTCACGGGTGCGATCACGTCCGGCTGGTAGGGGGCGAACGTGTCCGACAGCTCGTGCACGCGGCCGTTGCGATACAGCGTCTCGAAGCTCGAGATCGCCTCCGCCGCGATCAGCACGCCGGCCACCTCTGCGGCCGGAAACACGGGCAGTTCGGCGTCCACGATCCGCAGTCCTGCCGCGCGCAGATCGTCGACCGCCCGATCGAACGCAGTCTCCACTTCGCGCTCGCCGCCTTTGGCAAAGTCGAGCGGAATCCGGGCCGCGCGGACCTGCTTGAGCGGCTTGGCGTCGCGCGCTTCGAGACGGACCGGCTCGCTCGAGCTCGAAGGGTCGTCCGGGTCGGGGCCCGCGATCGCTTGCAGGACCAGCCGGCAGTCGCTCGCCGCGCGCGCGAGCGGCCCGATCTTGTCGTAGCTCCACGAGCACGCCATCGCTCCCGCGCGACTCACGCGACCGTACGTTGGGCGCAGTCCGGTGATGCCGCAGAATGCGGAGGGGCAGAGGATCGAGCCCCAGGTCTCGGTGCCGATCGCGAACCCGACCAGAGCCGCCGCGACCGCCGCGCCGGATCCCGACGAGGAGCCGCCGGTCCAGCGCGACGTGTCCCAGGGATTGCGGCCCGGGCCGCTCACCGAGGCGCCGGCGAAGCGATAGCCGAGGCCGCCCGCGAGCTCGACCATCGCCAGCTTGCCGAGCAGCACCGCGCCCGCTTCGCGCAGCTTGCGGATCACGGTCGCGTCGGCGTCGAACACCTGGTCACGCGTCGGACGAGCGCCCCAGCCGGTGCGGATGCCGGCGGTCGCGAGCAGATCCTTGGCGCCGTAGGGAATGCCGTGCAGCGGACCGCGATAGCGCCCGGCGCCGATCTCGCTCTCGGCCGCGCGCGCCTGGGCCAGGGCCAGATCCTCGGTCAAGGTCTCGAACGCGTTGAGCTGGCCGTTGTGCCGGGCGATGCGCGCGAGGTACGACTCGGTCAGCTCGACCGGCGAGAGCTTGCGCGCTTTGATCCGATTCGCGAGCTCGCCCGTGCTCAGCTCGAGGACGTCGTCGCCGAGCACGATCAGCCCCGCCGAGTCCGGGCCGGCTTGAGCGGCATGAAGACGAACGCCGGCTCGCTGCCGGAGGGAAGCGGGAACTCGCGGATCGTCTTCAACGCCTGGCGGGCGTACTGCTTCTGCTGCTCGAGGTCGGCACGTGCGGCTTTCGAGAGACGCTTCGAGGCGGTGGGCCGGGCGGTCGCGGTTGCAGCGTCGGCCGCCGGCATGGACCACTCTCCGGTGGCGAGCGCGGCCGAGCTTGCGGCGAGCAGGCCCATGAAGCGCCGGCGGGAGAGCGCCGCGCCCGATCGCGCGCCCGATGCAGCGGACTTCTTTGCAGCACGACTCATCGCTTGACCTCCGCCTCGCGCGCGAGGCTGCGACCTTCAAACGCTTCGACCTGGCGGCGAAGCTCCGCGGGCATCTCGATCGTCGCCTTGGCCGTGTAGTCGTAGCACACCTGGATGGACGTGGCTTCGACGACCATGCGCCCGGACGATTTCTCGCGGATCTCGTACCTGAACGCGAACGACCGCGTGCCGATCCACTCGCAGCGGATGCCGGCCTCGAGCACTTCGTCGACCAGCGCCTCGGAGCGAAAGTCGCAGCGCACGTGGGCGAGAATGAACGGGACCGCGCGGTAGTCGGCACCGCCCGTGAGCCGCGCCCAATACGCCTGGCGCGCGACCTCGAGATACGTCACGTACACCGCGTTGTTGATGTGGCCCATCGCGTCGGTGTCGCGGAAGCGCGGATGCAGATCGTGATGCACCTTGAAGTCGCCGCGCGCCACCGCGTCCCCGCCGGTCAGAACGCGTTGAACTGGTAGAGGAACGCCGGCGGGGAGCGGAACCAGGACTCGGCGATCTCGTCGGCCCCATCGCCGGCCTCGATCAGTCCCGCCTCCGCGGCGCGGGTCGGCGCCAGGGTCCCGGCGTAGAGTTGCGCGAGCACATCGACTGGCGCCTTGAGACGCGGCGCGCCGCGCTTGGTCTCGGCGCCGACGCGCAACCGTCCCTCGCGAGCCACGACCCGGTACGAGCGCGCGTTGGGGGCGAGCACCGGATCGTCGACCTCGAGCGCGATCTCGCCGCGCGCGGCCGGCGGCAGCGGCAACAGCTCGAGCGCGCCCTTGACGTCGGTGATGCGCAGCATCGCCCCGTTCGCGACCCCGCCGGTATCGTGGTACGCGCCGATCTCGGCGCCCGGACGCAGATTCTGCGAGGTGCGCAACAACGTCAGCCACGCGTTGTCCGCCGGCGCACCGTAGTGCATCTCTTCGACCTGATCGGCGAGCGTCGCCAGATGGCCGACCAGACCGCGGTGCGCCTGCGGTGTGGCGGCGACGAACTCACCGAGCGTGATCGCCAACCGGAACGGCCCGCGCGAGTTCTCGACCTCGTAATAGAGATAACCCTCGATCTGACCGCGCCGGCGTCCCTCGTACACCACCCACTCGCCGGGATAGGTCCACAGGCGTTGGGACCACCATTCCGGAGTGCGGGCGAGCGCGAAGTGGCCGTCGAGCGCGACCCGCTCGTACAGCTCCTGCACCGCGGAGCGGTCGGGCAGCATCAGCCGGCGCACCCGCCGCGCCTCCTCCGAGGGCAGCAAATTGGCCGACGAGACCGCGAGCTGGTGCACGATCTCGAACACGCCGTAGCCGAGCTTGCGATAGTAGGAATCGCGAAACGCGTACAGGGCCGAGACGTGATTGCCGCGCTGGCGCATCTCGCGCAGCGCGGCGCGCAACAACGCCTCGCCGACGCCGCGCCGCCGATGCTCCGGCGACACCGCGACCGAGCCGACGCCGGTCAGCGGCATGCGCCGGCCACGCACGAGCGCGGTCAGCGGATAGAGAACCAGCGAAGCGACGATCAGACCATCCAGCTCCGCGACGCGGACGTCGCGCAGCCCGAAACGCGGGTGGTCGGTGTAGAACTCGCGCCGCTTCTCGATGCTGGCGACACGGTAGGCGCGGGTCGCGAGGTCTGCCAGCGTCTCGACATCGGTTCGTCGCGCGGGCCGGTAGCGGATCGCCGGCGAGCGCGGAGGACGGTGGGGCGTCATGCTCGCAACCTACCGAACTGCTCGCCCGAGGAAAAGCGCGATTGCGCGACGGCGGGCGGAAACGTTGCTTGTCGTGAGCCGGTGGGGTAGCGTTCGCGCCTTGCTTTGCCGACCGGGCTCGAGGGGAAACATGATCCGAGCGTCTGCGATGTCTCCCAGAGTGTGCGTGTGCGCGCTCGCCGCGTCCTTGCTGGTTGGCGTCATCGCACTGGCCTCGCCCGCGCCCGCCGCCGAAGGCGATCCCTGGTCGGGCGGCGCGAACTGGATCTCGGTACGCGGCGGATACGCGAAGTCGGGGGTCGAGGGCGCGCCCAACGGGATCGGTGGCTATGGATTCGGTTTTCAGCACTTTTTGAGCACGAAATGGGCGGTCGGCGGCCACGTACATCACGAGCTGCTCGGCCGGTTCGGGAGCGCTTCCGAGATCGCGATCCCCTTCACCGCGGAGATCTCGCGCCACTTCAAATGGCCGACCTCGTTGCGGCCCTACCTCGCACTCGGCGCCGGGGCCTTCTTCCACAAGATGTACCGCACCGGCACCGACGGGACGCAGGTGCGCAACGGCGGTTACGTGTCGGGCGGGTTCAATGCGGTGATCAGCGATCGCAGCCTGCTCGGCGTCGATTGGCGAATGGCGCTCGAAACCGACGCGAAGAGCACCAATCCCGCGTTCCCCTCGACCACGAGCAGCGCCACGCTGTGGAGCGCCAAGCTCAGCTACTCGCGCTTCTTCTGATCGGCGCGTCGCCCGCCCGACAGTCCCGTCCGACGTCCGGCGTCGGCCCGCCGGCGCCGAGCTCCATCCACCGACCCCGATCGACGGTTACCGCGTCCGCGGCTCCGGCACGCGCGGTGCTTTGGAACGCGTGCGCTCGCTGTCAGTGCCCGCGCTCCCGTGGCGGCCGGGGGCGCGGGCCGGGGCAAGGTCGCGATCGGGAGGTGGCGGTGGGTGGAAGGTCCCCGAGGTCGCGGAGCCTTCGTCCCGCCCGCCGACCGTCAGCTAGCGATCGCGGGGATCCGACCCCGGTCCGCGCTCCGAGAGCCGGCGGTCGATGAACTCCAGCACCTCGAATGCGAAGAACAGGCCGAGCGCCAGCAGCAGCACGATCAGCCAGGCGTGCGAGCGCGGCAGCGCCGACAGGGCGACCGCGAGCAGCCCGAGATAGCCGCTCAAGTACCAAAGCACGAGCACCGCGTTGCGCGGCGAGAGGCCGAGCCGCAAGAGCCGGTGGTGGACGTGCTCGCTGTCGGCGCGGAACACCGGCTGGCCCTTGAGCAGACGGCGGACGAAGGCCAGCGCGCCGTCGGCGATCGGCACGCCCATCGCTACCAGCGGGAACAGCAGCGTCACGGTCGCCGTCCCCTTGCGATTCTCGAGCAGTGACACCGCCGCCAGCATCAGGCCGAGAAAATGGCTGCCGGTGTCGCCCATGAAGATGCGGGCCGGGGGAAAGTTGTAGCGCAGGAAGCCGAGCATCGCGCCGATCAGGGGCGCGCACAGGAACATCACGTAGAAATCGGCGTGGGTGCGCGCGACTACCCACAGCGTCCCGGCGGCGATCGCCACCACGCCGGCCGCCAGGCCGTCGAGCCCGTCGATCAGGTTGATCGCGTTGATCACGATCAGCACCCAGGCCACCGTCAGCGGCAGGTTCAAGGCTCCCGTCTCGATCGGCCCATCGAACGGATTCGTGATGGTCGGAACGCCGTAGCCGAACTGGAACAGAATCACGCTCGCCAGAGCCTGGACCGCGAGCTTGAGCCAGGGCGGAGCGCCGCGCAGGTCGTCGAGTACGCCGAGCGCCAGGATCGGCAGGGTCGCGAGCGTGAAGCCGACGATCGGGCGGATCTCGAGCAGGCGCGCCGGCCCGGGGAGCGCGTACGCGCCCCAGACCACGGCGAGCACGGCCGCCGCGAACGCGAGACCGCCGAGCGTCGGCACCGGCTCGGCGTGAATGCGGCGCGGGCCCGGCCGGTCGAGCGCGCCGAGCCGGCGCGCGAGTGTTCGCACCAGCGGCGTCAGGATCAGCGACAGCGCGAACGCGGCGAGCGCCAGCAGCAGCGAATAGGGAATGCGCATCGTCAGCGCGGCCGCAGGGCGTTCGCGGTCATCATCAGACCCGCGCGCAGCAAGATGGCGCCATCGGCCAGCGCCTGCATGACCGGGTTGGTCGGATGGTGCTTGTGGAAATAGTGGATCATGCCGCGGTGCCGCTCGAAGATCACCTTGGACGCCACCCGGCTCCGGCTCGCGCCGACGTGGTGCACGACCACGGCGCCCGGAACGTAGACCACGCCCCAGCCGGCGAGCTTCATCCGCCGGCACCAATCGACGTCCTCGTTGAACATGAAGAACTGCTCGTCCATCGGCCCGACGCGGGCGATCGCTTCGCGGCGCACCATCAGGCAGGCGCCCGAGAGCCAGTCCACGCCGCGCACCGACGCGTGGTCCCAGTCCGTCAGCAGGTAGCGGCGGGAGTAGGGATTGTTCGGAAACCAGCGGGTGAGGAGCGAGTAGCGGTTGAACAGGAACGTCAGATGGTCGGGAAACGAGCGCGCCGAGTATTCCAGCGAGCCGTCCGGATTGAGGATCCTGGGCCCGGCGATCGCGACGCCGGGATTCCGGCTCAGATGATCGATCAGAGCAACGAGCGCCCCGGGCCGCAGCTCGCAGTCCGGGTTCATGACCAGCACGTACTCGCCCGTGGTTGCGGCGATGCCTTGGTTGACGGCTCGGGCGTAGCCGACGTTCTCGGAGTTGGCGATCCGGCGCACGGCCGGATGGCTCTCGGCGACCGCGTCCAGCGTGCCGTCGCCCGACGCGTTGTCCACGACCACCGTTTCGGCCGCGAAGTCATTGGCCTGCTCGCCGAGCGAGCGCAAGCACTCGAGCAGCGGCGCTCGGGACCAGTAGCCGACGATGACGGTGGAAAGCAGCATGCGGACCGGTGGCGCTCCGCGACAGGACCGACAGCGGGTGGGCGCGATAAAGTCCGAGGATTGTAGGAGGTTGGGCGACCCGGGCACAATCGGCGGGGGAATGCGCGCCGGCGCGGCGTTGCGCGGCGAAACCGGAACCCGGCGGCGGAAAAGTGCGAAGCCGCCGAGCCCGACGAGAAGGTCGCTCGTCGGGTCGACGGCTCGCGATCCCGAACGGGTGGAATGATTCTCGGAAGGAGCCGCTCCCCACAAGTCTCTCCAGGCTCCACCGAGGTCGACCAACCGCTCAGGGCCGCATGATCGTCGACGATCCGCTCGCGCGCAACCATTCACTCGGATGATTTTCTGCGATCCTGTTCGCCTAGTTCATGTCGGGTAAACAATCGGGACCTCGCGACAAACGTCGGCGAAAACCCCCTGCCCGGACTTCCATTCGCTCCTTCTGGCGCGCACTCGGTAAGATCGCCGGTCTTCGAGATTCCGGATCCGTCTCGATAGGGAGGTCGATGTCGCTCCAAGTTCGTCTCGTCGTCGTGCTCGCGCTCGCCATTGGTGCCGTGTCGTGCGCTCATGCGCCGCGGCGCCCGCAGGGGGTTCCGATCGAATCGCGCCCGACCCCGACCCAACCGCCGCCGGAGCCCGACACCGTCGCCGCCAGGCCCAAGCGCACGCCGGCCACGACCCCGTCCTCGCCGCGACCGGCGGCAGCCGTCGAGACCATCATGACGCCCGCCGCTCGCAAGCGGTCCTTGACGCGGATCGTCGCGGACACGACCTCTGCGTCGCGCGCGGTCAAGCGCTGCCTCGCGCGCACCCTGTTGCCCGACCAGGAGTCGGTGGTCGAGAGCACACGGAGTCTGCTCGTGCAGGCGCGCGCGGCGCTGAAACGCGACGAGCTGTGGCGCGCGGAGTCGATGGCGCGCAAGGCGCGCCAGCTCGCATCGTCGCTCGAATGCCCCTGAGCGAAACCGGCACAGCCGAGAAAGGAACGCCACCATGCCCACGAAGGACGCGACCTCTGCCGAAGTGTTTCATCGGCTGCATGCACAGGGATTGCTCGTCCTCGCCAATGTCTGGGACGCCGGCAGCGCACGGTTGGTCGAGAGCCTGGGCGCCAAAGCCCTCGCGACCACCAGCGCGGGAGTGGCGTGGTCCCACGGCTACGCCGACGGAGACTTGCTTCCGGTGCCGCTGCTGGCGGCGACCGTTGCGGACATCGCGCGGGTCGTGAGTGTGCCGCTCAGTGTGGACGCCGAAGGCGGCTATGCGAACGATCCAGCGACCGTCGGCGAAACCGTCGCCCGCTTGATCGACGCTGGAGCGGTCGGCATCAACCTCGAAGACGGCACGGGCGAGCCGGACCTGCTGTGCGCCAAGATCGAGGCGGTGAAGCGCGCGAGCGCGCGGCTAGGCGTCGACCTATTCGTGAACGCGCGCACGGACGTCTACCTGCTCGGCCTCGTCACCGAGGCGCGGCGGGTCGGCGAGATGCTCGCTCGCGCCGAACGCTATCGTGCCGCCGGCGCGGACGGGATCTTCGTCCCCGCGATCGTGGACCCCGCCGAGATCCGGGCGATCACGTCGGCGGTGCCGTTGCCCGTGAACGTTCTGGCGCTGCGCGGCCTGCCCGCGGCGGCGGAGCTCCAGGCGCTCGGCGTCCGGCGCTTGAGCGCGGGCTCGGGTATGGCCCGAGCCACCCTCGGGCGAATCGCGCAAATGGCGAAGGACTTCCTGCGGAATGGAGCCTCGGAAGCCGTGGCCGGTCAGGGAATGACCTACGACGAGATCAACGCGCTGATGGCAGCGCGCTGAAGCGCGCCTTCACAGCTCTTCCGTCGCCGCGAAATCCTGCTCGTGCGCCGGCCGGAACGGGAGATCGGCCCGCGCCGCCGGGCAGCGGAGCAGTAGCGCGCGCTGGAACGGGCGAAAGAGCTTCACACCGGCGCGAGCCTAAGCGTTCGGCGCGGTGCTCGCCGGGGCCGGACCGGCGGGCGGAGCGAACGGCCGCCCGAGCGTGCGCTCCAGCCACTCCCGCACGCGATCCACGTGACTCCCTTCCCAGTACCACTTGCCGCACGTCCCGCAGTAGGTCAACGACTGTGATCGGCGCACGACGTTCCCCGGCACCTCGCCGCGCGCTTCGAGCGGATGGCGGCGCTGCAGCGCAGTGTTGCACGCCGGACAGCGGCTGAACGGCTCGCCCGCAGGTTCATGAGCCCGATCGACGGCGCGCACGGCTGCGGCCGCATCTCCGCGCGCCACGACCATCGCAGGGACGTCGGCGAACCGCCTTGGGTGGCGCGCGCTCAAGGTCAGAACCGTGCGGCCTTCGCGCCGTCCGGCTTCGAACAGCTCCTCGAGTCGCGCGCCGCGGATCGTCGCGACGTCGAATCCGAGACACCGCAGACGCCGCGCGACGTAGTCGAGCGACGCATCGGTCACCAGGCGGGCGGGGGGCATGGCCGGACGTTAGTCCGCCACTTCGCGGGCCGGCAAGCGATCACGCCGGCGCCTTGGCCCCGCCCGGCAACCCCCAACCCCTCTCGCTCGGCCCACTTGGGGCTCCCGGGTTGACCTGCCCGAGCCGCTCCCTCAGTGTCACCGCCCATGATTCGTTCACCGGGCCGCACTCCCGGCAATGAAGCGCCGACGTTTTGGACCGTGCCGATCGACCGCCGACGCTTTTTGATCGTGGTCGGGGGCGCGACGGCGTACGTCGCGTTGCAGCCGCACGTCAGTTGGGCGGCCAGGGCTTCGCGCAAGCTCGCGAACCTCCAGCCCTGGACGCTGCCTGAAAGCCCGCCCTCGAACCAGGTCGAGCTGGCTCGGGCACTGATCGGCGCCGGCGTGCTGGCCCCCAGCAACTGGAATAGTCAGCCGTGGCGTTGGGAAGTGGATGCGGGCGCGATCCGGCTCGTGGCCGACACGTCGCGCGCGCTCCCGGTCACCGACCCCGACCGCCGCAGCATGATGCTCTCGCTCGGCGCGGCGTTGGAGAACATGCTGGTCGCCGCGCGCGCCTATGGCCTGAGACCGACGGTGGCTTATTTCCCGAACGAAGGCGCCGCCGACGTGGTCGCGCAAATCTCGTGGACCAACGGCGAGCTCCGCCGCGACCGCCAGTTGTTCGCCGCGATTCCCGAGCGCCGCACCAACCGCCGCAACTACGACGGTCGCGGAATCTTCATGCAGAACCGCGCCCAGCTCTCGGCCCAGATCCCGGAAGATCTGCGGTTGCATTGGCTGGACGATCGGGACGAGATCCGCTCGCTCGGCGATCTGGCGTACGAGGCGACGCGGGAGCAGGTGCTCGACCCGCGCGCGCAAGCCGAGCGCATGGCCTGGATGCGGTTCGAGAGGAAGGAGATCGAGAAGCGGGGTGATGGTGTCTCGCTCGACGCGCTCGAGCTCGGCGGCCCGGCGAAGTGGTTCGCCGGGCGCTACTTCAACCCCAAGAGCTGGTTCCTGCGCTACGGCGCCGGCAGCGCGGCCAAGCAGGCGCGCGAGACGATGCGCTCGTCCGGCGCGGTCGCGCTCCTGTGCTCGCCCCAGCGCAGCGAAACGCTGGCCCTTAACGCAGGGCAGGCCTACGAGCGGCTGGCGCTGAAGGCGACGCAGCTCGGCATCGCCCACCAGCCCGTGAACGCGCCGATCGAGGTCGAGAAACACCGCGCCGACCTGCTGCGTCGGTTCCGGACCCGCGACGAACACCCGCTGATGCTGATCCGCCTGGGTCACGCGAAGAAGCCCGACGCGACGGCGCGCCGGTCGGTCGCGCTGGTGTCGTCGTTCCGCAACTCGTAGTTCCCTAGATAAGGAACAGGCAGGTCGCCGTGTGGCTCCCCGCCTGTGGGTGGGTCCGAGGCTCGCTTGGGATCGGCGCGTCGCCTTCTGGACCTGCACCCGCCCTCAACGCACGCGATTCTGAGCGTCGCGTGTTGTGAGGCTGCGAGGAAAAAGTAAAAAGGGAGTTACCGCGAAGCGCCGGGCGGCTACTCGCCGGCGCCGCTCACCGTCATCTCGGAGATCAGCAGGGTCGGCGAGCTGACGTGATCCTCGAACCTGAGGTCGTTGCCGACGGCCGCGATCTGACCGAGCATCGCGAGCGAGGTCGAAGCGACGGTGACGCCTTCGACCGGGAACGCCTTCTCGCCCTTCTCGATCCAGTAGCCCTGAGCTTGATAGGAATAGTCGCCGGTCACCTCGTTGTAGCCGAACGATCCCTGGTCGTCCATGTAGAAGCCATGGTCGACGCGCGCGATGATCGCCTCCGGCGAGTCGTCACCCGGCTCCAGGAACAGATTGTGATAGCCGATGCCGGGCAACGAGTCGTACGAGCGCACGGCGTTGCCGGTCGAGCGCGTGCCGGCACGCCGCGCGTGATAGGCGTCATAGGCGAACATGGCGCAGCGGCCGTTTTCGATCAGCACGTTGCGCCGGGTGGGGATGCCTTCGCCGTCGAACGGGGCAGAGCCGAGGCCGCCCCGCATGCGGCCGTCGTCCACCAGCTTCACGAGCGGGGAGGCGATGGTCTCGCCGAGCTTCTCCGTCAGCCACGACGCCTTGCGAATCACGGCCTCGCCGGTGAACGCATCATAGATCTCGGACAACCACGCGGCCGCGATGTCCGGATGCAGGATCACCGGGACGCGCGCGGCCGGCACGGTGCGCGCCCCGATGCGCGCAACGGCGCGGCGGCCCGCTTCGTTCGCAACCTCCTCGAGGGCGGGCAGGTCGCGCAGGCGCCGCTTGCCGAGCCCGTAGCCTCCGGACTGCTGCTTGCCGTCGCGGTCCTCGGCCAGCGCGACGACGGACAGGCTCGCCGACGTGCCGCTCCAAGCGCACGAGACGCCGGCGGAGTTGACGACCGCCACCGAGCCGTCCCGGGTCGCGACGCGAACCCCATCGGTGCGCCGGATGCGCGGGTCGTAGCCGAGCGCGATTCGCTCGAGCGTGAGCGCCATCTCGATCTTGCGCTCCGCAGGGAGCTCGATCAGCTCCGGATCGAAGAGGCCGAGGTCCCCGGGCGGCTCGCCGCTCGCCTCGCTCGGAGTCGGCAATGCGTTCGCGGGCTCCGGCGTCGAGAGGCGCGCGAACGCCACCGCTTTGCGCGCGACGTCGTCGAGCGCGCTGGCAGCGAGGTCGGTCGTCGAGACGAATCCGACCGCTCCGGCCACGACCACGCGAAGTCCGAGCCCGTAGGTGGCGCTGTGCTTCAGCGACTCGATCTGCCCTGCGTTCACCCGCACGCCGAATCCGCGCGTGCTCTCGACGCACGCCTCGGCCTCGTCGGCGCCCGCCCGCCGCGCGCGCTCGACGGCGCCGGCCGCGACCGACTCGAGCGCCGCGAGCGGCACCGGCTGAGTCGCCGATAGTGAGGCGGGCGTCACGCCTGCGTTCCTCCGACCGTGATCTCCCGGAACTTCACGGTCGGCTGGCCGACGCCGACCGGTTTCCACTGGCCGTTCTTGCCGCACGAACCCCTCGTGCCGTCGATCTCGAGGTCGTTCGCGACCGCGTCGATCTTGAGCATCGCGTCGTTTCCGTTGCCGGCGAGCGTGGCGTTCCGCACCGGATGCGTGAGCTTGCCGTTCTCGATCTGGTAGGCCTCGGTGACCTGAAACGAGAAGTTGCCGTCGGCCGGATTGACCGATCCGCCGCCGAGGCTCTTGCAGTAGAGCCCGCGGGAGACCGACGCGATCAGATCCTCGGGGCGGTGCGGCCCCGCCTCGATGTAGGTGTTGGTCATCCGGCACAGCGGATAGTCGCGGTACGAGTTCCGTCGCCCGTTGCCGGTCGGCGGATGACCGGTGAGCCGTCCGTTCAGCCAATCCCAGAGATAGCCGACCAAGACGCCGTCCTCGACCAGCACCGTGCGTTGCGACGGAGTGCCTTCGTCGTCGACGCGAAACGATCCGCGGCTGTAGGGGACGAGCCCGCTGTCGACGATCGTCACGCCCTTGGACGCCACGTGCTGGCCCATCTGTGTGGCGCGGATCGACGTGTGCTTGCGGATCGTGTCGCCTTCCATGCTGTGACCGAAACACTCGTGCACCATGACGCCGCCCCAGCCGGGCGAGACGACGACCGGATACGCGCCGGCTTCCGGGTCGTGCGCGGCGAGCAGCGTGATCGCCATTGCGGCCGCTTCCGAGGCGACTGCCTCGGGAGTGCGCACCTGATCGAAGTACCGAGCCTCCACGCAGCCGCCGGCGGCGGCGAATCCCTGCTGGCGTTCGGTGCCCGCGAGCGCCAGCGCGGACACCGTCAGGCGCGTGAGGAACTGCCGGTCCTCGGCCCACAGGTGATCGCTGTTGGCGACCAGGAACGATTTGCTCGCATCGGCGAGCGAAACCGAGACCTCGTGGATGCGGCCGTCGTGCGCACGCGCGGCGTGATTAGCGCGCCGGCAGAGCTCAATCTTGGCCGGCTCGTCCAGGCTGGTCGGCGCGGGGCACGCCAGCGTGAACGGCGCCGGCGCGTCCACGACGCGAAAGCCACGCGGCGCCTCGCCCGCCGGCTCTTCGCGGGCGATGCGGGCGGCGACACGCGCCGCCTCGCGCAGGTCGTCCGGCGCGAAGCCATCGGCGTAGGCGTAGCCGGTCTGCTCGCCGTGCACCGCACGCACGCCCACTCCCTGCAGCACGCTGTAGCGGGAGCTCTTGAGACGATCCTCTTCGAGCGTGAACGCCGTCTGCACGTTGTGCTCGGCGTACACCTCCGCGAACTCCGCGCCGGACGCACGCCCGAGTGCGAGCAGCTCGGAGACCAGCTCGCGCGGCAGCCGTGCGGCGAGGTCCGGAACGGCGTCGAAATCGGAGGAAGTCATGGTGGATTCCCGAGACAGGGAGGCGGGCCGCGGCAGTCTAGTGGCCGAAGGAACCTGCCGCAAACTGCGAGACCTGGAACACCGGTTTACCCGACATTGACTTGTCCGGCCATGAATGCACAGAATGCCGCGCGATGCGTCCATGGGTGCGTAGGATCGCGGTAGTCTCGCTCTTGGCCTGGCTCCTGTCGGGTTCCTTGGGTCAACTGCTCTGGCTTCATGTCGAAGCGGAGCATGTGGGGCACCAGCACCACCACGAGTCGCGCGCTGGTACGACGCTATTGCTCCATCCCGACGCCGGGCTCGACCACGAACATCAGCTCTCGAGTTCGATGTGGCTGCCACTCCTCCCCGGATCGCGGCTGCAAGCACAGGCACCCGTGCTCGCCATCCTGGCGGACCAATGGTCTCCTGCGCACCTGGCATTCGATCGGCCAGCCCCTGACCCGCGTCCCCGCGGAAGACCCTTCACACTCGAGCACCTCACCATCCTGCTGATCTGATCGAGCTGGCCTGAGGCCTCCTAACTGCCTCAAGGCTTGGTCGTCCCTGTTCTTTCTCTCAGGACGCTCGATCGGAGATGCCATGGTGCGCCTACTCCTAGCAGTAGTTGCTGCGACGATCTGCTCTTCATTCGCTCACGCACAGCCACGGGTGAGCGAGGAGGTGTTTCTTTCGCTGCTTAGGGATCGCCACCCGGGCATCGTGGCGTTGTCTGAGCACGTTGGGACCGCTAGGGCTGAACGGGTCCGGGCCGGTCTGCTGCCCAATCCGGTGGGTGGGTTCGAGCGCGAAGCGCCGCGGAACGGTGCCGAGCAGACTACCTGGCGGATTGCGTGGAGACCGCCGCTCGACGGTCGCAGGGGCGCGGCTGTCCGCGCGGCCAAAGCGGGCCTGGACGCGGCGACCTACGAGCTGAAGGCAAATCGCCTCTCGCTTCGCTCGGAGTTGCGGCAGGTATTCGCGGAGTGGGCGTTGAGCGCGGAACGCACCGCCGTGATCCAGTCGCACCTCGGGCTCATCGAGCGCCTGGCAGAACAGGGCCGTGCGAGAGCCAGGAGCGGCGAGGAATCCGGGCTCGCGGCGCGACGACTGACGCTTGCGGCACTCGAGGTCCAAGCCGAAGCGGCGCGGACGGAGGCTATCGCCACCCGCGCGCGGGCTCTCGCATTGACCTGGCATCGAGAACTCTCGGCTGAGTCACGCGCAGAGCGGCCTCCGCTTCCAGCTCTCTCCGACACGATCCAGACGCCGCTTCGCTCCGACTTGCTCGCGCGTCGCTCTGAAGTCGAGCAAGCGCGGTGGCTGCTCCGTCTCGGTCGCCGATTCCTTCAGTTTCCCGAGCTCGGATTCGGCTGGCAGGAAATCCAGGAGCAGAGCACGATCGAAGGGCCAATCGTGAGTCTGAGCTGGCCAGTCCCGCTATTCGAGCGCCAGCAGCCAGAACGAATCGAAGCGACGGCGCGACTATCGGCGGCAGAGGCTCGACTGGAGCTCGCCAGTACTCGGGCCGGTGCGGAACTTGTCGCCGCCCGGGCCGCGTACCTTCGGCTACGGGAGGCTGCGCTCCAAGCGCTCGAAACCGCTGGTGACAGTGATCGGGTCGTGGAGAGTGCCACGGCCACGTTTCGCGTCGGCGAGAGCCGGCTGACGGACCTCCTCGAGACTCTTCGGTCGGTCTTGTCCGCGCGCATGGCAACCCTCGACCTTTACGCCGCCGCTCTCGAAGCACATCGCACTCTCGAGCTCGCCGCTGGGCGACCCCTGACTGCCGACGGAGGATCCCGATGAAGAAGGCTCTGCGAATAGTCGCCGTCCTCCTCGTGGCGGGTTCGCTCGGTGCGTGTTCTCGCCGCACCGAGACGACGCATACCGAGGAGGAGGAAGGGATCGCGGTCACGGCCTGGGGCGACCGGTACGAGATCTTCGCGGAAGCCGATCCTCTGGTAGTCGGTCAGGTCTCGAAGTCGCACACGCACGTGACCATTCTCGATGGCTTCCCGCCGCTCAAGGAAGGCACCGTCTCAGCGATCCTGCGCGGCGACCAACGAGCCGAACAAGTATTCCGCCAAGAGCACGCGCTGCGGGATGGAATCTTCTCGATCGAGATCAAGCCGACCCAAGCGGGCGTCTTCGACCTCTCGTTCCAAGTCGAGAGTCCGTCGGGTGCCGAGACAATCCGAGCCGGCCGCGTCCGAGTCGGTGAGGGAGACTCGCTCGGGCGTCTCGTCGAGCCACCACACTACGGACCGCCCGATCGTCCGCCGGTGGATCCGCCCGCCGGCGAGCCGATCAGCTTCCTGAAGGAACAGCAGTGGCGCACGGACTTCGCCACCGCCTGGGCCAGGGAAGGCGCGGTGCATCGCGGTGTGCGCGGTCCGGCGCGCATCCGGCCCGCGGCCGGCGGAGAGGCGCTCCTCACCGCGCCGCTCGACGGGGTGGTTGCGACCACGACGTGGGCCTTCGTGGGGATGGACGTCGCTCGCGGCGCCACGGTAGTTCGGCTCACGCCCCGAGTGGGGTCGGACCGAAGCCTGGAGCAGATTCGCTCCGAGTTCGAGCTCGCTCAGGCGCGGTCGAGGCGTCTCGAAGAGCTGCTCAAACTCGAGGCCGTCAGCCAGGCGGAAGTCGAGGAGGCGCGTGCCCGAGTCAAGACGCTCTCCGCTGAGCTTCGGGCTGTAGGCGGCGGCGGCGGTTCGCAAGTCGCTGTCCGTTCGCCCCTCGCCGGGAGGATCGCCGAGGTCCTGGTGGTGCCGGGGCAGGCAGTTGCGGCAGGAACGCCGCTGGCGCGAGTAGTTCAGACAAAGCCGCTGTGGGTCGAGGTGGCGCTGCGCCCCGCAGATGCCGGAGCACTGGCCCAAGGAATCACAGGGCTCGTGCTGCATCCTCCCGGCGGTCAGGCGCCTGAAGTGTTCAGACGTGGGGAAGTGCGGCTGGTCTCGCGTGCACCGGAGATCAGCCGAACGACCGGCTCTCTGGCGGTGATTCTCGAGCTCCGAACGGACCTGCCACTGCGGCCCGGAGCAGCAGTTGAGGCCGAGATTCTGTTGCCGCAGGAAGCGCGCGGGATCGTTCTCCCCTCTTCGGCTCTGATCGACGACGGCGGCGTGCCGGTCGTGTACGTCCAAGTCGAAGGAGAGAGCTTCATCCGCCAGGAAATCCGAGTCGCCGCGAGCCAGGGCGACAGCCTGGTCGCGGAAGGCCTGCCGGAGGGTTCCCGCGTCGTGACCCGCGGCGGTGCCGCGATTCGGCGCGCCGCACTCCTACGCTCCGGCCCACCTGAAGGCCACGTCCACTAACGCTGCGAGGAGAACTTGATGCTCAATCATCTGATTCGCCTCGCCCTCCTGCATCGCACGGTCGTGCTCGTCCTGGCCGGGCTGCTTCTCATCTTGGGGTCTCTGTGGGTTACGCGGATGCCGGTAGACATCTTTCCCGACCTTACAGCACCGACCGTGACCGTGATCACCGAAGGCCCAGGCATGGCCCCGGAGGAAGTCGAGCTGCTGGTCACTTTTCCGCTCGAGTCCACGCTCAACGGCGCCCCCGGCGTGCGGCGAGTAAGGTCGGTCTCCGCGGTCGGAATCTCCGTTATCTGGGTGGAGTTCGAGTGGGGGGAGGACGTCTACCGGGCGCGACAGGTCGTGGCCGAGCGCGTGCAAGGTGTCAGCCTGCCGTCCCACGTCGAGTCGCCGGAGCTCGGGCCGATCAGCTCGATCATGGGCGAGATCACCTTCATCGCCCTCACCTCACGCGCGGCCGCGATTCCTCCGATGGAGCTGCGGCGCATAGCCGAAACCACTCTGCGCCGGAGCCTATTGGCCATCCCAGGCATCTCGCAGGTGGTGCCGATCGGCGGCGACGTTCGCGAGTTCCAGGTTGAGCTCGACCCGGCGGCGCTCGCCCAGCGTGCGGTGAGCGTGGACGAGGTCGCCGAACAGCTCGGCCAGGTTACGCAGAGTCCGGCGGCCGGATTTCACGTGGATCAGGGTCAAGAGTACCTGGTCCGTGGCCTGGGCCGAGCACGTGGTGTGCAGGATCTGTCCTCGGCGGTCGTCCGCGTGGCAGAGGGAGGCATTCCCATCACGGTAGGAGACCTCGGTGTCGTGCGTGAAGGTGCCGAACCGAAGCGTGGTACCGCCGCCTACAAGGCGCAGCCCGCGGTCATCCTAAGCGTCCAAAAGCAGCCGGGCGCGAACACGATCGCATTGACGCGTGAGATCGATCAGGCGCTCCTCCGACTACAGCGCAGCCTTCCCGAAGGCGTGGTGATCGAGAAGGAGAACTTCCGACAAGCCGATTTCATTCACGTCGCGATCGAGAACGTCACGGCAGCCCTCCGCGATGGAGCCATCCTCGTGGTGATCATCCTCTTCCTGTTTCTCGGGAACATCCGTACGACGGCCATCTCGGCCCTTGCCATTCCGCTGTCATTGCTTGCCGGCATTCTCACCATCTCCCTCTTCGGCGGGACCATCAACACGATGTCACTTGGCGGGCTGACGATTGCCATCGGCGCTTTGGTAGATGACGCGATCATTGCGGTGGAGAACGTGTTCCGCCGACTGCGGGAGGAGCGCCGGAAGGACGAGGAGGCGCGCCGGTCAGCCCTGGACGTGGTCTTCGCTGGGACCTCGGAGGTCAGCAACCCGATCTTTTTCGCCACGCTCATCATCGTGCTGGTTTTCCTGCCGCTGTTCGTGTTGCCGGGTATCGAGGGCCGGCTGCTGCAGCCGCTCGGATTCGCATACATCGCGGCCCTGGCCGCATCCTTCTTGGTCTCGCTGACCGTGACGCCAGTGCTCTGCTACCTGCTGTTGCCGGCCTCGAAGGCGATCGATCGTGACGAACCATGGCTGCTTCGCACCCTCAAGCAGCGTTACGAGCGGGACCTCGACTGGGTGATGAGTCGGTCCCGAGTCGTATACATCGTTACTGGGGTCCTATTCCTAGCGGCACTGGCGATCCTGCCACTGCTCGGACGGAGTTTTCTGCCGCCCTTCAACGAGGGTTCGCTCACCGTCTCGGTCGTGAGCGCCCCCGGCATCACGCTCGAGGAGAGCGATGCCATTGGCCGGGAGGTGGAGAGGTCACTCCTGTCGTTCTCGGAGGTGGTCTCGACGAGCCGGCGCACGGGCCGGGCTGAGAAGGACGAGCACGTGCAAGGCGTCAACGCTTCCGAGATGGAAGTCGTGCTGAAGCCCGGTCGGCCGAAGGAAGTGCTCTTGGCCGTGATGCGCAAGGCGGTTTCGACCATTCCCGGTGCCGAGGTGAGTTTTGGCCAGCCGATCAGCCACCGGATCGACCACATGGTCTCGGGCAGCAAGTCGAACCTGGCGGTCAAGATTTTTGGCCCAGACTTGGCAGTCTTGCGTGGCCTCTCGGCCCGCGCCGAGCAACTGCTGCGCGGGGTGCCGGGAATCGTCGACCTCAGCAATCAGGAGCAGGCGAGCGTGCCACAGCTTCTCATCGATTTCGATCGCACTGCCATGGCCCGATATGGCCTGACCGCCGCCTCGCTCGCGCGCACGGTCGAGTCTCTCTTCCAAGGAACCGCAGTCGGCGAGGTCATCGAGGACGGCATCGTCTCGCGGGTGGTGGTGCGCTTTCCCGAACAACATCGGATGCATCGCGAACAGCTCGAAGCCTTGCCGGTTACGACAGCTCCGGGAACGACCATTCGACTCGGCGAGGTGGCTCGCGCACGCTTCGATCTCGGACCAAGCATGGTCCGCCGCGAGAACGTGGAACGAATCGCAATGATCACGGCCAACGTCTCCGGCGCGGACCTGGCGGGCACCGTCGAGGAAGCTCAGCGTCGGCTCGATCGCGGGCTAACCCTGCCTCCGGGATACCGGGTCACGTACGGTGGCCAGTTCGAGCAGGCGGCCTCGAGTGTCCGAACCCTCGCCGTGCTCTCGGTGCTCATACTGCTCGCGATGTATGCCCTGCTCTACGTCGCCTTCCGAAACCACCGCCACACGCTGATCGTGCTCGTCAACCTGCCCCTGGCGCTCATCGGCGGCGTCTTCGCGGTGGCGCTCGGCAGCGGAACTTTGAGCGTGGCCGCGCTCGTCGGGTTCATCACGCTCTTTGGCATCGCCACCCGCAACGGGGTGCTTCTCGTCAGCCACTATCAGCACTTGATGGCCGAAGGCGTGTCGCTTCCCGAAACCGTCCGCCGCGGCTCTCGCGAACGGCTCGCGCCGGTGTTGATGACGGCGCTCTGCGCGGGGCTGGCGCTCATCCCGCTCGTTCTGGCAGGCGGAAAACCTGGTAACGAGATCCAGAGTCCGATGGGCCAGGTAATCCTCGGCGGACTCCTGACCTCGACCTTTCTCAACATGGTCGTCGTGCCAGTGCTGTTCGCGCGCTGGGGTGGAGTGATCCTCGGCCGAGTGAGAGACCCCGAGCATCAGGCCACACTCCTGGAACAGCGGCCAGCTCAGATCTGACCTGTTTCAACCGTACACCGTAGGCGGAGGAATCATGGATTGGTCCGCAAATCTCGGTTGGATCTTGCTCGTTGCTTTCGGTCTGGGAGCGCTCCACGCCCTAGAACCCGGCCACGGCAAATCCATCATGGGCGCCTATCTGGTGGCATCCCGTGGCGGCGTCCAACATGCGTTTCTGCTCGGCTTGGTGGTAACCGTCACACATACGCTCATCGTTTTCCTGCTCGCGATCGGCGCCCTGGTGCTGGCCGGCAGGTTCGCGACTGCGGAGGTGACCCGGTGGCTCGAGATCGTCTCGGGGATCCTCGTGCTCGGTGTCGGACTCTGGATGATCCGAACTTCGTTCGGGTTGCTGTCGCGTGCCGGGCTTACCTGCCACGAGCATGCCGATGAGCACGCTCATGACCATGCGCACGACCACGCGCACGCTCACACCCACGGACACGAACTCGGACAACACACCCACGGCCACACACACCATGGCCATACCCATGAGGTCCGCCTTCCTGATGGGAAGAATCCGCTCGGAATGTGGGCCTTGATGGCCGTAGGCGCTTCGGGCGGGCTGGTCCCCTGTCCCGCGGCGCTTACCGCGCTTCTGGCGGCGGTCAATCTCGGGCGGCCGGCTGCCGGAATTGCAGTTGTCGGGGCGATGAGTCTCGGCATCGCCGCGACCTTGATCGCGATTGGCGTCCTGTTCGTTCAGGCCGGCCAGTGGGCTTCACGCATGTTCGACTCGCGCGGACTGGCGGTCTACGTCCCGCGCGTCAGCGCCGTGTTGATCACGACCCTTGGCGCGGTGCTGCTGGCGAAGGCCTTCTGCAGCCGCGCCCATTGAGCGATTAGGTGGCAACCATGACGCTTGCCGCGAGCGCGACCAGAAAACGCTCGGGCGGGCTCGTGGACGAGAGGGCGGAGCGGCCCCAGCAGCCGGGACAGGAAGGTGCGTTTTCCTTCCAAGGGGACTCCCACGCATCAAGACGGCATCAAGACCACGGCGGACGTATGGTTGGCTTTGGCCCTGCAGGGCGTTGGGCTATCTTTCGGGGACGCCGCACATGAGGGCCTCTGGTGAAGACATCTCCTTGGAACAGCATCGCGATCGTTGCCGCCGTCCTGCTCCTGGCGGTGGGTGGGCCGTGGCTGTTCCGTGAGCTCCGCAGCCTGCCGAGCCAGGAACGGCTCGCCGCGCGTTCGGGAGAGCGGGTCGTCACGATCGAGGTCTCGGGTATGACCTGCGGCGGCTGTGCGGCTCGGGTCCAGGGCAACCTCGCGAGTCTCCCCGGCGTCTCGGCGTCCGAGGTGCGCATACAGCAGGATCGGGCCTACGTCGTCTGCGACCGGTCGCTTCCCGACAGCAGCCTGGTCGGCGCCATCCAGCGCGCTGGGCCGGGCTTCCTCGCCGCTATCGTGCCGAAGTGATCGGAATCCGGGCCTCGAACTGAGCCTTCGGCTCAGGTTCGGTCAGTCGCGCGATCGCAAGCTGAAGTCCTGCCCGGAGGGGCAGTATCGCGTCGCGTGCGAGCGCTTCCACCCTTCTTCCCACGCCTCACCCCTTGCTGGCGGGCGGCCGGACGCGAAAAAATGTCGGCGGAACGAGTTGCCACTGTGGGAACCGCGCAGCCGATGATAGAATGCTCGGGCTTTTTTCCGATTTTCGGCCGTCCCGGACTACCGCCTGTCCGCCGCGATTCGTCGACCCCCGGGAGTACCGTCATGGTTCGTCGCTTCACGCTGCTGTTCGCGCTTTCGGCCTTGGCGGTGGGGATCGCGGTCGCTCCTCGACATCTCGTCTCCCGGACCCAGACCGACCCCGATTTCACCCACTTCGAGAGCTCGCACGTGCATCCGGCGGTTCTGACACCGGACGGAACGCGGCTGCTCGTCGTCAGCACGCCCGACAACCACCTGACGGTTTTCGATCTGACCACGCCGACGCCGGAGCGGATCGCGGAGATCCCGGTGGGGCTCGAGCCGGTGTCGGTGGCCGCGCGCAGCAACACCGAAGCTTGGGTCGTCAATCATCTCTCGGACAACGTCAGTATCGTCGACCTCACGACCAAGCACGTGAAAGCGACGCTGCGGGTCGGCGACGAGCCGAGTGACATCGTGTTCGCGGGCCCGTCGGAGCATGCGTACGTGAGCGTGTCGCAGGAAGACGCGATCAGGGTCTACGACTCGACGACGTTGGGGCTCGTCACGACCATCCCCGTGGCGGGGCGGATGCCGCGCGCGCTCGCGAAGAACGCCGCGGGCACGCTCGTGTTCGCGGCGATCTTCAACGCCGGCAACCGGACCACGGTGCTTACGGCGGCGGAAGTCGCCGATTCGATTCCCGACGACCCCGATTTCCCCCGCGACATCAACAACAAACACGGTCACATCGCTCCGCCCGATGTCGGCGGCATCGTTCAGTACCTGGCGTTTGGCGGCGAGGGCGCAGGCTGGTACGACGAGTACGGCAAGCTGTGGAGCTCGAAGGTCAAGTACACGATGCCGGACGCGGACGTCTCCGAGATCAACACCACGACCAACACGGTGAGCCGCAACTTCAGCGGCCTCGGCAGCGTGAACTACAACGTCGCCGTGGCGCCCGACGGACGCCTGGTGTCGGTCGGCACCGAGGGCCGCAATCAATTGCGCTTCGAGCCCAAGCTGCGCGGCTACCTCGTCGACACGCGGATCAGCTACGTCACGCCCGCCGGCACGCTTTCCCAGCGGCTGCTCAATCCGCACATCAACTACACGGTCACTCCCGGGCCGCAAGCCGAAGTGGACTCGGCGCTCGGCATCCCCACCGCGGTGGCGTTTTCCAGCAACAACCAGCGCGTGTACGTGACCGCGTTCTCCAACAACCGGCTCGCGGTGCTGAACCCGGGCGCCGGAGCCAACCAGATCCTGGCGCGCGTGCCGACGATCCGGGGGCCGAGCGGGATGGTGCTCGACGAGCCGCGCGGCCGGATCTACGTCGTCGGCCGGTTCCACAACCAGCTTCAGACGTTGTCGTCGGACAGCCTGGTTTCGCTGCACGTCACCCGGATCGGCTTCGACCCGACGCCCGATGCAATCGTCAACGGACGCAAGTTTTTCTACGGCGGCTCCACCTCCGGACACGGCGATCAGGCGTGCGCGTCATGTCACATCTTCGGAGACATGGACAACCTGGCCTGGGATCTCGGGGATCCGTTCGCCGAATACATCGATCCGCCGGTCTCCAATCCGCTCGGACTCGAAGGCTTCGATCCGCAAAAGGGTCCGATGACCACGCAGACGCTGCGCGGCATGACGAACACCGAGCCGCTGCATTGGCGCGGTGATCGTGTGAACCTGTCCGCCTTCAATGGTGCGTTCGTTTCCCTGATGGGACGCTCCGCCCAGCTTCCCGACAGCGAGATGACGGCGTTCAACGACTTCGCGATGCCGCTCGCCAATCCGCCCAACCCGCACCGGTTCCTCGACAACACGCTGCCGGACTACGCCGGCGCACCGAGCCCGGCCGACGGCGAGACGTTCTTCCTCAACACCCCGATCTCCGGCAGCAACCGGTGCGTCGACTGCCATTCGTTGCCGGCCGGCACCAACCGCGTGATGGTGCCCGACTCGCTGCTATTCGAAGACCAGGACCTCAAGGTGCCGCAGCTCCGAAATCTGTATCGCAAGACGGGCTTCACCGACGAGACCGGCGCGAGCAGCAAGCGCGGCACCGGATTCACGCACGACGGTGCGATCGACAACCTGTTCAACTTCCTCCGGCTCCCGCAGTTCAGCTTCAATCCGGACACCGGCATCGCGCATCCCGCGCGCCGTGACGTTGCAGCGTTCCTGATGGCGTTCCCGACCGGCACGGCGCCGGCCGTAGGCGTGCAGGTGACGTTCGACGGCGCATCGAATCCCGAGGGAGCGTCACGCGTTGACACGCTGCGCAGTCAGTTCGCCGCGGGCAACATCGACGTCATCGCCAAGGGCCGGGTCGGGACGCAGCCGCGTGGCTGGGAATACCTGGGTGGCGATGCATGGCAGCCTGACAAGGCGTCGGCGTCGAACCTGACGACGGCTCAGTTGCTGGCGCTGGCGACCGATCCGGCCCACGCCGTGACCGTGACCGGCGTGCCGCGTGGCAGCGGCCATCGGATGGGGAACGACCGGGATCGCGACAGCTATCGCGACGGTGACGAGCTGGATGCGGGCAGCCTCTCCGGGGATCCGCTCTCGACGCCGCTGAACGTGGCCGTCGGGGACGGCGTGGAAGGCGCGAGAAACGGACTGGAGCGGGTGAGCCCGAATCCGTTCAAGCAGCGCGCGGAAGTGCTGTTCACGCTCGCGCGCGCCGCGGCGGTGGACGTCGTCGTCTACGACGTGCTGGGTCGTGAGGTGCGCGACCTCGCGCACGGGCGTCGTTTCGAGGCGGGGCGGTGGAGCGTGGAGTGGAACGGCCGCCGCAACGACGGAGGCGAGGCGGGCGTCGGAATGTATTTCGTGCGCATGCGCACCGAGACCGGAACCTGGGTGAGACCTCTCGTCCGCATCCGCTAGAACGACCGACGTCGAGAGACGGCCGTCCGAGCGCGCTCGGGCGGCCGTCTCTCGTTTGCGGGGTAGTGAACCAGCCGGTTCGGCCGAGACCGGACCACTCGCGCAGGGCCCGTCCGAACCCTGTGCTAACGTCTCGCGGATGACCACTCCCGTCGCGCGCCCACTCGCCAACGGCGAGGATTCGCACCACCTGCCGGTGATCGCGGAGGGCGAGGGCTGCCTCGAGATCCTGTTCGACCGCCTGCGCCACAGCCCCGGCGTGGTGGCGATTGAAGCCAATTTCCGCGACAGCACGGTGACGGTGCGTTATCAACCCGCGCTGGTCGAGCTCGACCAGCTCAACGCGCTCGCCGACGAGGTGGCCGCCCTGTTCGCGCAGCGGGTCACCTACTGCGAGCGACGGCAAGCTCCGGGCGCATGCGACGAGTGCGCATTGCGACTCGGTCGTGTGCCGGCGGCCGGAGCCGAGGAGTTCAGCGTCACCGCCGACCCGGGCCGGATCGGTCTCGCGCGGACGCGAGTCCCCGCCGATATGGCGGAGCTGGTGCGACCGTTCGCCGGCACCAAGCCCTGGGGCGCCAGCTTCTCGCCCGCCGAGCAGGCGCACTACGCCAAGAATCGGGCGATGGCGACGCTCGCCGCGGCGTGTCTGGTGTTGCTCGTCGCCGGCATGGTGCTCGAGCGGACGGACGCGCCGGCCGCGTGGCCCTACGCCGCGTACTTCGTCTCGGCGCTGTGCGGAGGTTGGTTCGCGCTGCGTTCGACGTTCAAGGCGCTCGCGCGTTTTCGCTTCGACGTCAACCTGCTGATGATCCTGGCGGCGGCGGGCGCGGCCATCATCGGTTACGTGTTCGAGGCCGCGGTGCTGATGTTCCTGTTCTCGCTCAGCAACACGCTCGAGGTCTACACCATGGGGCGCACCCGCCGTGCGCTGCATGCCTTGCTCAAGCTGCGTCCGGCGCGTGCGCTGGTCCGGCGCGGCGGGCGCGAGATCGAGGTGGAAGCGGAGTCGGTCCAGGTCGGCGAGCGCGTCATCATCCGCCCGGGCGAGACAGTTCCAGTCGACGGACAAGTCGTCACCGGGA
>DASQFU010000007.1:0-3076 GCA_035632955.1 Candidatus Limnocylindria bacterium | reverse complement strand
GCAGCATGCCGGCGGTCTTCGCCGCCGGCGACGTCCGCTCGGGCTCGCTCAAGCGCGTGGCGGCAGCGGTCGGCGAGGGCGCCAGCGCGGTGCGATCGGTGCACGCCGCAATCGGTGCCGGCGATTCATGAAAGCTCGAAGCCAACGACCGAAGGAGTCCATGCCATGCCGATGATCGACGTGTACGCCGCGACGGATACGTTCGCCGACAAGCACCAGCTCGCCGTCGACCTGGCCACGGCGGTCATGACCGTGGAGCAGGTCCCTGACATCCCGATGTTCCGGCAGAACACCGCTGCGTTCGTCCACGATCTGCCGTCCGACAGCCTCGCGAACGTCGACGGCGACAGCACCTACGTGCGCGTGCAGGTCCTCACCAATGCGGGTGCGCTCGATCGCGACAAGCAACTCGCCGTCGTCCGCGAGCTCACCGACATCGTCGCGCGTGCGGCCGGCGACGCAACGCTCGCCGATCGCACGTGGGTGCTGCTCACCGAGGCGCCTGATGGTGGCTGGGGACTCAGCGGTCACGCGAACACGAACGCCGAGCTGGTGACCGCGGCGCGAGCGGCGATCGCGGCGGGGTAGCGCCGTCACCACCACTTGCGCTCGAGGGCCTCGCCGCTGCGCCCGGAGCGGTCGAGGCCATCGAGTCGCGCCATGTCCGCCGCCGTGAGGGCGAAGTCGAAGACGCCAGCGTTCTCCTCGAGCCGGTCGAACCGCGTCGACTTCGCTAGCACCGGCACGGCGCGCTGGACGCACCATCGCAGGAGCACCTGCGCCGGCGTCCGGCCGAGCCGATCCGCGATCGAGCTGACGGTCGGGTCGGCAAGGTGCCGGCCGGTGCCGAGCGGGCTGTACGCCTCGAGCGCGATGTCGAGGTGCTCACATTCGGTCAGCAGAGCCTCGCGGTAGGCGAACGGGTTGAACTGGACCTGGTTGACCGCCGGAGGGGAGCTCGCACCGGCGACGACTTGCCGCAGCTCGGACACGCTGAAGTTCGAGACGCCGATCGCGCGTGTGTAGCTGCGGCCGCGCGTGAGCTCCATCATCGGCCAGGCCCACGTCGCGCCCCGGGCGGGCCAGTGGATCAGGTAGAGGTCGACGTAGTCGACGCCGAGCAGCTCGATGCTGTGCGCGAGCTCCACGAGCGGGTCGCGGCGCGTCGGCTGGAACTTCGTCGTGATGAAGACCTCCTCGCGCGCGAGGCCGCTCTCTCTCAGCGCCTTCCCGACGCTCGACTCGTTGCCGTAGGCCTGGGCCGTATCGATGTGGCGGTAGCCGAGTTCCAGCGCCCATCGAACCGCCCGCACGCACTCGCGTCCGTCCGGGATCTGCCACACCCCCAGACCCAGCAACGGCATCACCGTGCCGTCCGACAGTGTCAGGGTGCCCGCTCCTCCCGGCTCTTCCATATGTGCGAGAGCGTGGCAACTCGAGCTACGGCTTGGATCGCGCGATCGTGCGGTGTTGTAGAGCGCGTGGGAGGATGGTCCCGTCATGCTCGGCACCGTTCGTGATGAGGCTGCGCCGTTGCTCGGGCGCACCCAGGAGCAGAGCCTCCTGACGGGCCGCGCTGATCGCCCAGAATGGCCGTGGAGCAGGCCGACGAGATGGTCAAGAACGGCAAGCCCAGCAGGCCGGAGAAGCAGTCGATCGACTGCGAGCTCGTCACCAAGGGCAACGCCGACTAGGTCCGGGGTCTTCGCAGAAGAAGGCCTGACCAGTGCCCTGCCGAGGCGCCGCCGGACCCGGGGGCGCCTTGTCCGGCCGCGGTGCCGGTGATGGCCGCGAGGCGATCGCCGGGTTAAAGGCGACCCTCCTCCGCCCCCGGCGGCCCCCTCGCGGCCCTCACCACACCGACGGTGACGAGAGTTCGAGCCATAGCTGCGGGTGGTTCCCGTCCGGCGCCGCCGCGAAAGCGCGAGGGGTTCCTGCTCGACGCGGGGATCAATCCGGGGAACAAATTGAGCGCAACTGAGATCAACTCAGGACCATTCAGATTCGCTCCACGCGTTGGAAGCCGCCCCACGCGTCTGGATCGCTCCGGCTGGGGGCCGGGCGGTCGCAGGTTCAATCCGGTTTCGCCGAATCGAAAACAGTGGCGATGCGAAACGCCTGCTCGTGCAGGCGCTTCGCATGCCGGAGGAGGGACTCGAACCCCCGACTTTCGGATTATGATTCCGCAGCGCTTTGGCGCTACAGCAGCGTTTGAGGGGGCTGGGGGACCGAAAAGGGGACATGTCTGCACAGGCTCGGCGGGCCGTGGGGGTTGCTGGCGCTTGCATGCGAAAGCGGATCACAGCCGAGCAACCGCCTCCGCGCGGACGCGAACATCACCGGCGCGGATGACGGGCCCAACGCGGTTTCGGTAGCCCTTGGTGTCGACAAGGCGCGGGTGGCTTAGGCTGGCGTCGGCGTCATGACCACGACGGCTTCATCGCCGCGGATCCGCCTGAGCGCGAAGGCGTTCGGGGTGCTCGCGGTCGTCGGCATGGTGATCGCCTTCTCGCTCAGCTCGACGCTCGTGAAGCGCGCTGAGTCCCCTGGTGTCCTCGTCGCGTTCTGGCGGATGGTCACGGTCAGCGTCGTGTGGAACCTGCTGCTCCTGAGTACCGGCCGGCGGATCACGATGGGGAATGTGCGACAGGTGTTTGTGCCGGGTGTCTTCTTCGGCCTGAACTTGGCTGTCTTCTTCGCCGGGGCGACGCACAACAGCGTGGCCAATGCCGCGTTGATCGGTTCGCTCGCGCCGTTTCTGATCGTGCCGGTCGGCGCCTGGCTGTTCAAGGAGTACATCGATCCGCGGGCGCTGGTGTTCGCGCTCATGGCGTTCGGCGGCGTTGGCCTCGTCTTGTTCAGCGCGCCCCCGGGTGGTGACGCCTCTCTGGAGGGGAACGTGTTCGGCGTGCTGGCGATGCTGCTCCTGGTGGGGTACGTCGCGTCGACGAAGCACTTTCGCCAGGAGATGGACGTCACCACCTTCATGGCGACGATCTGTCCGATCGCAGCCGTGGCGGTGCTTCCGCTGGCGCTCGTCCATGGCGACGTGTTCGGGATGAGCGGCACCGGGTGG
>DASQFU010000006.1:0-1585 GCA_035632955.1 Candidatus Limnocylindria bacterium | reverse complement strand
AGACGTCTCCATAGGCGTTCCTATCCGAACACCCAGACTATGTGGAGCTCGGGTGTGTCGCTCCCGAATGTGAGGGGGGACCGGACGATTTGGTCGGCATAGCAATTCCTCATCCGAGTCCTTCGAGGAAGTTGAGGAGGGCGTCTGGTGGCCGGTAGCGGCCGGGGGTGCTGTCGAGCGGCTTGGTCCTGGCGAGTGCCTGTTCCTTGATCGCAAGGTCGGCGTGCAGGTAAACCTGGGTGGTCTCGATCTGCTCGTGGCCGAGCCACAGCGCGATCACGGAGGTGTCGATGCCGGCGTGCAGGAGCCGCATCGCGGCGGTGTGCCTGAGGACGTGTGGCGTGACGTTCTTGCCGCGCAGCGAGGGGCAGTGCTCAGCGGCCGGCGCGGTGTATTTGGTGAGCCGGCGTGCGAGCGCGTCACGTGTGAGCTGTCGGCCGGTGCGGGTCGGGAACAGCGGCGTGGTGTCGGTGCCGGCGCGCTCGGTGATCCAGACACCGAGCACGGCGACCGTTTGCTTGGTGAGCGGGGTGATCCTGCGTTTGCGTCCCTTGCCGAGCGTGGTCACGTGCGCGCCGCTGCCCGAATGGATGTCGGCGGGTGTGAGCGCGATCAGCTCTGAGGCACGCAGCCCGGTCTGGGCGGCGAGCAGCAGCAGCGTGTGGTCACGGCGCCCGGTCCAGGTTGAGCGGTCGGGGGCAGCCAGGAGCGCGTCGAGCTCTGGCTCGGTGAGGAACGTGACGAGCGCACGGTCGTGGCGCTTGGGAGGGATCGCGAGCACTCGCTCGATCAGCGCGGCATGCTCGGGGTAGCGCAGCGCGAAGTAGCGAAACAGGGAGCGGATCGCGGTGAGCCGCGGGTTTGCGTGTGCGCGCGCCGCAGCCACGCTCGCGTTCCAGATGATCCAGGAACGCGCCGATCAGCGTGGCGTCGAGATCGTCGAGCGTGAGCTTGGTTGGCTGCTTGGCGGTGCGCTGGCTGGCGAAGGTGAGTAGCAGCCGGATCGTGTCGCGGTAGGAGGCGATCGTGTGCGGGCTGGCGTCTCGCTCGCGGACGAGACGGTCCGTGAAGAACCCCTGGATGGCAGTGGAGAGCGTGATCACCGCGCATGCTCGATCGATCGCTCGAGTCGCTCGGCCGCGAGCCCCATCAGCTCCGGGGCGGCGTCCAGGTACCAGTAGGTCATCGCGGGCTCCCGGTGCCCGAGATAGGTGGACAGCAGCGCGAGCCTGGCGCCGACATCAGCGCCGCAGCGATACGCGTCGAGCAGCGTTCGCACAGCAAAAGAGTGGCGGGCGTCATGCAGTCTGGGGCGGCACGCGGCTGAGCGCGGCGCGATCCCAGCCCAGGCTCGCATCCGTCCGAACGTGTGCTGGACGTTGGACGCGAGCAGCCTGGTGCCCGCCTCGGAGACCAGCAGCGCGCGCTCGCCGGGCGGTGACGGCGGCCGGTCGCGACGGCGCAGGTAACGACACAGCGCGTCGACCGCGGTTGGGTGAAGCGGCAGCTCGCGGGTCTTGCCGTACTTGCCGTGCACCATCAGCACGCCGTGCCGGCTGTCGAGATCGTCGCGCTCCAGGCCAAT
>DASQFU010000005.1:0-18387 GCA_035632955.1 Candidatus Limnocylindria bacterium | reverse complement strand
GTCTGGCGATCGAAGCTGAAGCGCCACGGATTGCGCAACCCGAAGGTCCAGATCTCCGGCCGGTCGGGAGACGAGAACGGATTGCCGAGAGGAATCGCATAGCCGGCGCCGCCGCCGCTCACGTCCAGGCGCAGGATCGAGCCCAGGAGATCGCCGCGATTCTGACCGGTGTTCAGCGGATCGCCGCCGCCGCCGCCGTCACCCATGCCAACGTAGAGCATGCCGTCCGCGCCGAACACGATCATCCCGCCATTGTGGTTCACGTATGAATCCGGCTGGGTGAGGATGTTGCCCATCGGAGCGGTCAAGGCGACGTCCGGGTCGCTGGAGACCTGGTAGCGAACCACCCGCAGCGCCCCCCCGGAGGCTTCCGTGTAGCAGACGTAGAAGGTGCCGTTCAAGGAGTAGTTGGGATCGAAGGCCATTCCCAGCAGACCCTGCTCGGTATCCAGCGCGAGTTGCCCGACGAGGCTCAGGAAGGGCGTTGCCAGCACCTGGCCGTTCTTGATGATCTCGATGCGACCGGTCTTCTCGACCACGAACAGCCGGTTCACGTCCCCGGGAGGGGCGGTGAGAAATATCGGAATGTCGAAACCGCTCGCCACCGGCTCGAGCCGGAGCGACAACGGACCGGGCGGTGGTGGAGGAGCTGCCGGGTTCGAGGGATTCGAGTCACTGCACGCCAGAACGCTGACCAACGCCACGCACGCGAGCCGCGCGGTGGTTGCCGATGACGTGCGCATGCGGTTCCTCGATCGGCCTCTGACGCTCGGCGTAGCTCGGCCTCGCTCGGAGCGCCGTGCTCTGCCCCTCGGCCGCAGCCAGAGAGCAGCTACCAGACGCCCGGGATCCAGCGATACGAACGCGCCATCAGCAGGCGATACGGCTCGCCGACGGTCTCGCTCAGCACGCGATCCTCGCGCTGGCTGCAGTAGGCCCAGATGACGTAGGCGGGAGCGGTCAACACCAGCCAACCCCACGGCACGCCGACCGCCAGGGGCAGGGCGGTGTAGAACAACATGCGCGACGCGATGGCGGGGTGGCGCACGCGGGGGTGCCCGTTGCGAACCGCCAAGCGCAAACCGATCGCCGCCAGCGCGAGGCCGATCCCGGTCGCGTTGCCCCATCCGCCGAACAACGCGCTGCCGGTCGGGCCGATCAGCAGGTAGAACGCGCCGAGCGCGATCGCGCTCGCGGGAGCGAGCCACCTGGGAGGAGGCACGCCGGGCCGGTCCGGTCCGGCTCCGGTGCGGCGTGCCCACCATTCGGCGCCTCCGTAGAGGCCAAGCAGTGTGCCCGAGCACGCGAACCGCCACCACGCGTTGTCGAACATGCAATGAGAGAAGCGCAACGCTGGACGCCCGTCAAGGCATCGCCCTTCACTCATCGCCCTTCACGCCGGCTCGCGGCCGTCGGCGCCGCGCGAGTTGACGTCGCCCTCGGCGTCCTCGATGTCGTGCACGTGTCAAATCGCCCGCCGCCCGTTGACCATCGCCGCGATCTCGGGCACGGTCTCCGACATGTCGATAAGCGACCCGCTCGGGCCGCAATTCTCCCCCGCGTGGAAGCTGTGGCTGCTCGCCGCGCTGCTCGGCGGCGCATCCTGCACCGGACGCGGTGAAGCCGAACAAACCACGACCGGACTCGCGGCGCGCGACGTCGCGCGGGTGGAAGCACCCACGTACGTAACCGCGCCTCCCGGCGACTCGCGCCTGTTCGTGGTCGAGCAGGTCGGGCGCGTGCGCGTCATCCGCGAGGGCCGCCTGCTGCCGCAGCCGTTTCTCGACATCACCGATCAGGTGCGCAGCGGCGGCGAGGAAGGCCTGTTGAGCATCGCCTTTCATCCGCGCTACCGCACCAACGGGTTCTTCTACGTCAACTACACGGACCGCCGGGGCGATTGCCGGATCGAGCGCTATCGGGTCGGAGACGATCGCGATCGCGCCGATCGTGGCTCGGCGAAGCTCATCCTTCACGTCGACCAACCCTACGCGAACCACAAGGGCGGGCTCGCGATGTTCGGCCCCGACCGAATGCTCTACGTCGGCATGGGCGACGGCGGCTCCGGGGGCGACCCTCACGGCAACGGCCAGGACCGCAGCACCTTGCTCGGAGATCTCCTGCGGATCGACGTCGACCACGGCGATCCCTACTCGATTCCCACCGACAATCCCTTCGTCGGTCGGCCGGGAATGCGCGGCGAGATCTGGGCGTGGGGCCTGCGCAATCCCTGGCGGTTCAGCTTCGATCGCACGACCGGACTGCTCTACATCGCCGACGTCGGGCAGAACCGTTGGGAGGAAGTGCACGTCGCGCCCGCGTCACGCGCCGGCCTCAACTACGGCTGGAACCTCTGGGAAGGCAATCACCGCTACCAGAAGGATGGCGGTGATCCCGAGGTCGTGAGGCCGGCGCTCGAGTACTCCCACGGCGAGGGCTGCTCGATCACGGGGGGCTTCGTGTATCGCGGCCGCGCGATCCCGGCCTTGACCGGTCACTACCTGTACGCCGATCACTGCGCGAGCTGGCTCCGGAGCTTTCGTTACCGAGATGGGCAGGTCACCGAGCGACGTGAATGGCGCGTGCGCGGCGTCACCCGAGTGCGTTCGTTCGGTGAGGATGCCGCCGGTGAGCTCTACGTGTGCACGGAGGACGATCGGGTGATGAAGCTGGTCCCGGGCGCGGCCGAGCGCGGCGCCCCGACGCGCTAGGCCGGCACGCTGTGCGTCTCCACGGCGCGCGTTGCCGGCTCCGGTTCCCGGCGCGCGGGCTCGCGCTCGAGCACCCGCACGACCATCAGCGTCATGTCGTCGGTCGGCTCCGCCTCGCCGAGAAACTCCCGCAGCGTCGACAGGATCTGGTCGGTCATCTCCCGTGCGCTCATATCGTGCGGTAGTGCACGCACAGCGTCGCACAAGCGCTCCTCGCCGAACTGCTCGTCCTGGCCGTTGAACGCCTCACTAATGCCGTCCGTGTAGAGCACCAGCAGATCTCCCGCGCACAGCGCGACCACACCCTCCTCGTAGCTCGCCGACTCCATGATGCCGAGCACGATGCCGCCTTGATCGAGGAACAAACGCTCGCCGTTGCGGCGCACGACCATCGGATAGTTGTGGCCGGCATTGGAGAACGTCATGCGACCGGTGCCCTGCTCGATCCGCGCCACGAAGAACGTCGCGAACTGGTGCACGGCGGTGCTGCGATAGACGAGCGCGTTGATGTTGCGCAGGATGTCCCCCACCGAGATTCCAACGCCCGCCTGCGTGCGGAGCGACGCTTGCAGCATCGACGTCAGCAGCGCCGCGGGCACGCCCTTGCCCGCGACGTCCGCGATCGCGAGCAGGAACACGTCATCCCCGCACGGCACCAGGTCGTAGAAGTCACCGCCCACCGCCTTCGAGGGAATGTTGAGGCCGTACACGTCAAAGCACTCCATGGGCGGGAACTGCGACATCAGAAACGAACGCTGGATCTGGCGCGCGAGGTTGAGCTCCTCCTCGAGGCGCACCATCTGCACACGCTCGCGCACCAGCAGCGCGTTCTGCAGCGAGACCGACATCTGCGCGGCCAGCGTCGAGAGCAGCGCCACGTCCTCGGCCGAATACTCGGTGCCGGTAAGCTTCTCGCCGAGCAGCAGCGCCCCCACCGTCTCGCCGCGCGAATGCAGAGGAATCACGAGCCAGGCGCCGAGACGCTCCGCGAGCAGCTCGAAGTCCGCGTCCGGGATCCGGCCCTTCAGGTCACCGGCGCGAACCGACTCCTCTCCCGCCGGCAGCTCGCGCAGCACGTTCGGCAGCCGGGCCTGATCCTCGGGTGCCGGTGGGTCTCCCGCACCGGTCTGGACGATCACACCACCCGGGGGGAGCACAACCACGTGCGCGTGCCGCAGCAACAGGGCTTCGGCGATGGTGCGGATCGAACGGGTGAGCAACGGATCGAGCTCGATCGTCGTCTGCAGCTCGCGCGTGAGATTGCGCAGCACATTGCGGTGGTCGGTGGGGTCGCGCAGCAGCACGCGATCGAGGATGTCCTCGAGACGCGAGATGGCGGGCTGGAACATGATCAACGCCACGATCAGGAACACCGGCTCGACCACGCGCGTGTCGAGCCCGGTGAGCGACGTCACGCCCCGGTTGAGCTGCACGACGACGGCGAGATAGAAACCGACCAGCGCCGCCGAGGCCACGCCGTAGAGAATGCCCCGCCGCGCCAGCAGCTTCGCGTCGAGGAACTTGTGGCGGACGATCGCGTAAGCGATGGCACCGGACCCGAGCGTCAGCGCGCCGGCCGTCAGGGCCGAACGCACCCAGCCTGCGACCGCGAATCCGAACAGCGTCGGAATCAGATCCGACCAGCCATAGAGGAGCAGACAGGCGGCGAGCCCGAGGCCGATCGCGCGCAACTGCCGCCGCAGGCGCGGCGCTTGCGCCCGCCGGAAGCTGTCGATCAACAGGGCGACGGCGGCGAGCCCGAAGCCGAGGTTGACGATCGAGAACAAACTCTGGTGGATGGCGAGGAACAGATTCGCGAACAACCCAACGACGCCGACCAGCGCCTCGAGCGGTTTTCCGACGTCGAGACTCGGCAGCATGCGCGCCGGCGGAATCAGCGCCAGCGCGATCATGACCAGGAAATGAAATGTGTGCGGGGCGTAGATCAGCGCCTCGACGCCGGGCACCCACCGGGCCGGCCGCCAGGCATCGATGCGCCTCAGAAAGGCGCGCTCGGTGGGAAAGATGCAGGCGAACAGGAACAGCGTCGGGAAGAAGAACTCCCAGAGATACGCGAAATGCTGGACCGAGGCGATGCCCGCGCCGGCCGCCGCGAGATTCGGCCGCTGCAGGAAGCTCAGCGCGGCGAGGATCGAGCCAATGCCACCAAAGAACAACATCAGGCTCACTACCCGATTGAGCCGCTGCCGGGGGTTTTCGCGCAGGATCAGGAGGCCGAGCAGGAAGGCCAGGCCTCCCAGGCTCAGGTTGAGCGTCGCGAGCAGGAGGAACGAGTTCTTCATCGCTCGGTCTCGGCTCCTCGGCTGGAGTGGCGGCGTTTCGCGGCTCGGATCGACATCATCTCTACGGGAATGCGTCGAACAGGTTGTCGCTGCGCGCTCGCGACCGGCCGCCTACGGCCACCCACGCGGTCCCGGATTCATCGTAAGTCCTTGTGTGCCCGCCACCAAGTGCGCGGTCGCGCCCGGCCTGAGGGCACGACGCATCGAGGGTGAACGCGGCTGGGCGGTTCCGCGCAGGTCGCCTTTCCCCGGTCCTCGCGGCGGGCCCCGCGAGGGGTAGCGATCGCCCGGAACGGAGCGGGCGTGCGGTTCGCACACCGGAAGCGTCGAGATCGCGCGCCGATGGCGAAGCGCGAGCGAAAGAAGAGAAGGCTCCGGCCCCATCCGCCGATAACCGGTTCGATGCCGGCGCGAATTCTTATCGTCGATGACGACCCACAGGTGCGCGCATTGCTCGTGCGCTTCGTCGAGCGTGAGGGCTACCGCTCGGTGACCGCGTGTGACGGACGGGAAGGGCTCGATCTCGTCCTGAGCGAGCAGCCGGACCTGGTGCTCCTCGACGTCACCATGGAAGGCCTGGACGGCTTCGCCGTCTGCCAGGCGCTCAAGGAAGACGAGCGGACGGCGCTGATCCCCGTCACCTTCATCACCGGCGACCACGACCGCGAGGCGCGGCAGCGTGCGATCGAGGCCGGCGCCGACGATTTCCTCACCAAGCCGATCGACCCGAGCCTGCTCAGCGCCCGGCTCCGCACGCAGCTCCGGCTCAAGCGCTTGACGGATCAACTCGAGAGCACCGAATGCGTCATCTTCTCGATGGCGCGCTGGGTGGAGTTCAAGGACCCCTACACCGAGGGCCACCTGCGCCGGATCTCCGGATACAGCGAGGAGATCGGCCGCGTCATGGGGCTCGGCCCCGAAGAACTGCGCACCATCCGCTACGCGGGCATTCTCCACGACATCGGCAAGATCGGCGTGAGCCAGGCGATCATCGACAAGCCGGGTCCGCTGTCACCCGAAGAGCAGACCGAGCTACGCCTCCACGCGGAGTACGGAGCCGCGATCGTGGCGCCGCTGCGCTTCGCCGCGCAGGTGGCGCCGATCATCCTCGCGCATCACGAGGAATGGGATGGCAACGGTTATCCGCACGGTTTGCGCGGCGAGGCGATCCCGATTGGAGCGCGCATCATCGCCGTCGTCGATGCGTTCGATGCGATGACGACGGACCGTCCCTACCGTTGCGCGCTTGGCGCCGACGAAGCTATCCGCCGGTTGCGCGCGGGCGGCGGAAGTCAGTGGGATCCGGTCGTGGTCGAGGTGTTCCTCGATCTCCTGACGCGCGGCGAGCTTCCGCTCGGTGACCTGCCGTGGTTCGAGCTCAATGCGGTCCCCGCCCCCCGTGCCAACGGAGTCACCCCCGTCGCTCGTTGAGCGAGCGGCCGCTCGCTCCGAGACGCGCTCCCGAGTCGGAATCAGCCGTCGCCGGCTGCCGGGCGCCGCGATCCGTTGACCGCTCCCGAACGGACCGTTAGCCTGCACCCATTCGCAGGGAAGTGCGGCAGGGCCTCGTCGGCCCTGGCCTCCACGGAGCACGGCTCGACTGGAGGGACCATGAGCAAGGGAACGCTTCTGTTCGCGGGACTGTTGCTGTTTATCACTGCCGGCGCGGCCTCGGCCACGACCATCACGTTTACCGGGAGCGAGTCCGATTTCACGAGCCAGGGCGTCTCGCCGCTCCAGGACGATGGGATCGACACGGAGTTCTTGTGCGGGGGCGGCGGATTCCAGGGGGAATCCAACCATCCTCTCGACATCGGCCGCGTCTATCTCGCGAACGACGCCACCCATCTCTACCTCGGCATGCAATACGATCGCGTCTGCCTCTGCGAGATGAATCTCGGTTGGGCGTTCGATGTCGCGCCCGGTGGCTCGACGAGCGATCCGCTGGGACGGCAGATCGACTGGATCAACGCACCCTCGCCCCCGGACGTCATCGTCTATGACGTGATCCCGACGACCTGCGACAATTCCAACCGCGAGGTGCTGTTCCAGGCCGACGGCGCCGGCGGCTGGGCGACCGTGACCGACGGCCCGAATGCGCTCGGGATCGTCGACCCCGACGGCGGGAGCTTCGTCGAGCTGCGGATTCCGATCGAGCTCGTGCAGCTCAACCTGACGAGCTGCGATCCGATCCGCGTCGAGTTCTGGACCACCCGGGAAGGCACGACCAAGCCGGCCTTCGACATGGTCGCGAACGACGCCGAGCAACGCAGCACGCCCTCGGGAACCCAGTTCGACGTGCCGCCGGCGCAGCCGAGCCTGCCCTCCACGTATCTCGTCTACATGCCCGAGTGTCCGACGCCGGCGCAGGCCGGCTCGTGGGGCCGGGTGAAGACGATGTACCGCTGATCGGGACCGAGACGTCGTCACGATGCGCGCGCCGAAGATTCGCTCTGCGTTCCTGATCCTGGCCGTCCTCGGCACCGGCTGCACCAGCAGCATTCGGAAAGGCGCGCCACCCGGCCAGGCCCCGGTGACCTCCGCGCCTACGCAGGACGTCACGTTCGTCTGGAGAGGCGAAGGACAGAGCGTCCATGTCACGGGTGAGTTCAACGGCTGGAACACGACCGCGGACCCTATGCTTCACCAAGCGGATGGAAGCTGGAGCCTGACCAAGCCGCTCCCGCCCGGCCGTCACACGTACAGCTTCGTCATCGATGGCCGCAACTGGAGAGCGGATCCCAACGCCAAGGAAAGCGTCGATGACGGCCGCGGCGGGCGCAACTCGGTGGTCCAAGTCGGGCCCGCGGGCCGCGACACGATCGGCATCGCGCCGGCGCCCGCCGAGCCGGTCGTCACTCCGGCCGGGCGCGCGCGTCCGCCACACGTCACGCCCGAGGGGGTCGTGTTCACGTTCGCCGGGAACGCGAGCACGGTACATCTCGCCGGTGAGTTCAACCGCTGGTCCACGAACGCCGACCCGCTCGTTCGCCGGGCCGACGGCACCTGGTCGATCGTTAAGCGGCTCGGCCCCGGCGTTCATGCATACAAGTTCGTCGTCAACGGATCGGTCTGGACCGAGGACGGGTCCAATCCGGAAGCCCGGAATGACGGCCCCGGCGGCAGGAGCTCGATCATCACCGTGCCGTGAGGGTGAACGCCGCCACGTTCCCGCCGAAACTCGGGCGCGCTTCTAAAACGACCCCATGCTCGAAACGATCGATCTGACCCTCGCCCTCGAGAAGGCGCCATACCGTGCCGAGCTCGAGAAACTGCGCACGCAGCTCCGTGATCTCCAGAATGCGGCGCGCTCCGCGCGCATTCCGGTCGTCGTCGTCTTCGAGGGCTGGGATGCTTCGGGAAAGGGAGATTCGATCGGGAATCTCCTGTATCCCCTGGACCCGCGCGGCTTCAAGGTCCATACGACCCAGGCGCCGACTCCGGAGGAGCAGCTCCGGCCCTTTCTGACCCGTTTCTGGACCCGTATGCCGAAGCGCGGCGACTTCGCGCTGTTCGATCGCTCCTGGTACCGGCGGCTGCTCGAGGATCGGCTCGCGGGGCTGATCTCGCCAGACGCGGTCGCGGGCGTGGCCGCCGAGATCCGCGACTTCGAACACCTGCTCACGAACGACGCAACGGTCGTCGTCAAGATGTGGCTCCACATCTCGCGCAAGGAGCAGCGCCGCCGGCTGAAGCGGATCCAGGCGGACCCTTACGAGCAGTGGCGGGTCGCGCAGAAGGATTGGCGCCGGCGCGCCGGGTACAAACGGTACGCCGCGGCGGCCGAGGACATGTTCGAGAGGACGAGCAGCGCGAACGCGCCGTGGACGATCGTCGAGGCGAACGATGCGCGCTTCCGGCGGATCAAGGTGATGCGGACCGTGGTCGCCGCTGTGCGCGCGGCGCTCGCGTCGCCTGGCCGCAACGCTCCTCGCGCCACGAAGGCTCCACCCGTCACGGGCGCCCGAGCCGAGCCCGCTCCTCGCGGCGCGCCGAAACCCACGCGACGCGTTCAACGGAAGGGGCCACCGACGATCCTCGACCGGGTGGACCTGAGCAGAAAGCTGAGCCGAGCGGCCTACCAGAAGCGACTCGATCCATTGCAGGAGCGTCTGAGGGGTCTCGTGTTCGAATGCTATCGGGTGCGGCTGCCGGTCGTGATCGTCTACGAAGGCTGGGATGCGAGCGGCAAGGGCGGTAACATCAAACGTCTCACCCAGGAGCTGGACCCGCGCGCCTACGAAGTGGTGCCGATCGCGGCTCCGGACGCCTCCGAACGGGCGCATCACTATCTGTGGCGGTTCTGGAGACAGCTTCCGAAGGCCGGCCACGTCGTCATCTTCGATCGAAGCTGGTACGGGCGCGTGCTGGTGGAGCGCGTCGAGGGCTTCGCGACCGTGGCGGAATGGCGGCGCGCCTACGAGGAGATCAACGAGTTCGAGCGGCTGCTCGAGCCGCTGGATACCGTGATTCTCAAGTTTTGGCTGCACTTGAGCCCCGAGGAGCAGCTGCGCCGCTTCGAGGCGCGCGAACGGACTCCGCACAAGCACCACAAGATCGGCGACGAGGACTGGCGCAATCGGGCGAAGTGGAACGACTATCGCGCGGCGGTCGCCGAGATGCTCGAGCGCACCAGCACGGCGTACGCGCCCTGGACCGTCGTCGAAGCGGAGAACAAGCTGTGGGCGCGCATCCGAACCCTGGCGGCGACCGTCCGGGCACTCGAGCGGCGGTTGAAGGCGCGAGCCCGGAAGTAAACCGAGCGCCTACTTCGTCTCGACTGCTGCCAGCGCGCCGTCGAGCGCCTTCTCCGACCCCGGATCGAAGAAGTGCAGCTTCTCGAACGCGAAATGGAGCGTCGCGCTCTCGCCTTCCGCCGGAGTGTGCTGCCCGGGGACCCGGGAGAGCAGCGTCCCGAGCGGCGTCGTCCAGTGGACGAGCACCTCGTTGCCGAGCGGCTCGCGCACGTCCACTCGCGCCCGGATCGCGCCGCCCGGCCGCGAGGGCTGCAACGTCAGATCCTCCGGTCGGATGCCGACCGTGACCGGCCGGCCGAGCACCGGCTCGAGCCGGGCACCCAGCTCGGGAGACAAGGGGATCGAAACGCCGTCGCTGCCGCTCAGGGTGGGCGCCTGGCCCGGGCCCGAGACCGTCGCCGCGAAGAAGTTGATCGGCGGGCTGCCGATGAACCCGGCGACGAACTGATTGGCAGGACGCGAATAGAGCTGGAAGGGATCGGCAACCTGCTGCAACACGCCGCGTTGAAGCACGGCGATCCGATCGCCGAGCGTCATCGCTTCGACCTGGTCGTGCGTGACATAGATCATGGTCGCCCGCACCCGCTGATGCAGCCGTTTGATCTCGGCGCGCATCTGGACACGCAGCTTGGCGTCGAGGTTCGAAAGCGGCTCGTCAAAGAGGAACACCTGCGGGTCGCGCACCATCGCGCGCCCGAGCGCCACCCGCTGGCGCTCCCCGCCCGACAGCTCGCGCGGACGGCGCGTCAGGTAGCCGGTCAGCCCGAGCATCTCCGCCACCCCGCCGACGCGACGCGCCACCTCCGGCTCGGCCATCTTGCGCCGCCGCAAGCCGAACGCCATGTTGTCGGAGACGGACATGTGCGGGTATAGGGCGTAGTTCTGGAACACCATCGCGACGTCGCGATCCTTCGGTGCGACGTCGTTGACGACCCGCGAGCCGATCCGCACCTCGCCCTCGCTGATGTCCTCCAATCCCGCCACCATGCGCAGGACCGTGGACTTGCCGCATCCCGACGGGCCGACCAGGACCAGGAACTCGCCGTCCTCGATCCGGAGGCTGACCCGGTCGACGGCTTTCTGGGTTCGTCCGTAGAGTTTGCTGACGTTCACCAGCTCAACGTGAGGCATGGAGTTACGCTCCTCATCGAAAGGGATGTCACAAGCTAACCGAAGCGGTTTCGCGACCTCAAGGCGGATGGATCCGACGCGGCGCCGCGGCTTCCCGACTGGGAGCCTTGCGCCGGAACACCGTCTCCCCTACCTTGCATCGCTCGATCGGGTGCCGGCGTCGCGCTCCCCAGTGCGCGCGAGCCGAGGCACCACGACGGAAGTCCACATTTTCGTGAGGAGGACCAGATGAAGCGCACGCTGCTCATGGCGGCGGTCATCATGTCTGCGGCGATCGGCCTTTCCCCCACTCGGGTAGAGGCTCAAGCCGAGCATCACAATGGCGCGCTCGGTTTCCACAACGTCGAAGCTCCGGTCGGAGTTCGGTGGTGGTTCACCGGTCAGAAGATGGCGCTCGACCTGGGCGTCGGCTTCTCGTCGTCGCCCGGTTTCATCGATCCGGACGAGAAGGTGACGGACTACGCAATCGATGTCGGCTTGCCGATCGTGCTGAAGAGCTGGGATCGAGTTCACCTCATCCTCCGGCCGGGGTTCTTGTACCAGAGCTTCGGATTCCAGGTCGACACCGACCCGGACCCGCTGGTCACGAACATCGACACGGAGAACGCGACCCAGTTCGTTGTCGCCGGTGAGCTGGAAGCGGAAGTGTTCATCGTCGACAACTTCAGCGTCTCGGCGTCGCACGGCATCGGCTTCGTGACCTTCGACTCGGGACTGCCAAACTCCGACAGCCAGTCGTCGTTCGGCACGCTTGGCAACAATTTTACCGAGATCGGTTTCCACCTCTACGTCTTCGGCGACAATCACTAGGCGAACCGCGTCCACCTCGCATGGACGTTGAGGACGAGCGGGCTCCGGCGCTTGCGCCGGGGCCCGTTCTAGTTGGGCGCACGAACCCGAAGTCCCGTGCCCCGCGCTTCCCGCTTGCAACCGGTTCACGCGAGCGGCGGCGGCGTCATCGGACCTCGAAGCTCAGGCTCACGACCGAAGGTGATCTCCTTCAGCAGCGACGACGTATCGTTGATTCCGTAGTCGCCGATGGCGGTCGAGTAGGCGGAGGTGATCTGGAACACGCCCATCCGCGCCGAGCGCAGCCGCCCAATCCGCGAACCGCTGTTGCGCGCCATCTCCTGCGCGCGCGACCGCGCGTCCTTGGTCGCCTCCGCGAGCATCTCGACCTTGAGATCGGCCAGTTTCTTGTAGAGGTATTCGGGCGGCATCGACTCGAACGCGATCCCCTGCTTGATCAGCTCGGTGGACTCGCGGGAGATCGCGGTCAGACGCTCGACGTCGGCCGATCGGATCTCGACCGTTTGCGTCAGCCGGTAGCTCGTCACCGTGCTGGTCTCCATGCGGTCCGGCCCGGTCGCGTAAAACGTCCGCGTGCCGGCCGGCGAGAAGATCAGATCGTTCGCGGCGAGCCCGCGCCCGACCAGATAGCCGCGAACGCGACCGCGACTCGACTCGAGATCCGCGTACGCCTGGGCGAGCTGGGACGACTGAGCCACGAACTGGCCACGCCACACCACGAAGTCCGAAACGATCTGACGTTTCGCGGGGCCGGTCACGGTGATGGTGGCGCGGCTGTCGGCGATCCGCATCGCCGAGAAGCCGATGACCGCCGACGCCACGATTATGCCGAGGGCGATCACGATCGCGGTCGCCATCCGGCCGTCGGAGGAATCGGTCATGGATCCTTCCTTGGCGTTACCCCGGCGTGTGCTGCGACGCTCAGCGGGCGGTGCGCTTGGCTTCCTGGATGACGGCCGCGGTTTCGGCTCCGAGCGTGAACGCCTGCTTGAACGTGCCCTCGACGCCGACGCGCGCGCCTTCGCGAGGCGCTCCGCCGGAGGGAGTGACCACCAGGATCGAGGCGGTGCCGTCGTTCAGGCGATAGGCACCGTAGCCGAGCACGCCGACGGCCGACGTCACGTCACCGGCGACGCGCACCGTCTGGCCATCGTAGCGTCCGGGGTCGTCGAGCAGGGTCTTGATCGGCGTCGCTCCGCGGCAGCCCGCGAGCGCACCGAGGAGCAGGACCAGGACCAGCCACGCACCCGTGCTGCGCCGTCGCGAAAGGGATCGCTGCATGAGCCTCATGAGACCTCCCTTCACGATTCGTGACGTGTGGCGGAGCGTCGCAGCGTGCATGCTAGCACAGCACAGGCGGCGTTTCGGCCTCCCGGCTCACTTGCGGGCGGCGCGCCGCAGCACGTTTGCGCGATAGCGCGCGACAACCTTGGTGGCGATGCCGCCTCTCACGTTGAACTTGCCGATCACCGTCATTCGCCGCGGCCGGCAGGCGCGCACCAAATCGTCGAGAATCCGATTGGTGGCCCGCTCGAAGTAGTGGCCCTCGTCGCGAAACGACCACAAGTAGAGTTTCAGCGACTTGAGCTCGATGCAGCGCCGATCCGGCGTGTAACGGACGATGATCGTCCCGAAGTCCGGCTGCCCGGTCATCGGACAGACTGCGGTGTACTCGGGACACTCGTGACGGATCACGTAGTCCCGGTTCGGATTGGGATTGGGAAACGTCACGAGCTTTCGGCTCGGTGCACTCGGCATGGACCCTCCGATCGGCGCGGCAGTCTGCGCGAGCCCCCGCAGGTGGTCAAGGGCGCGCCCGAGCGTCCCGCCGCTCGGGGCGATCGCCGATCCCGACTACGAAGAGGAGAGCGTGCGGCTGTTCCCGGGTGACACGGTGGTTTTGGCGAGCGACGGGATCCTCCATGCGCGCGGCGTCAACGATCAGCCGTTCGGCGTCGACCGGCTGATCGAGCTGCTCTCCGAGCACCGGCGCCAATCGCCGGAATGCATGGTCGGCATCGTCGTCGACGCGGTGATCGAGTACTCGGGCAACTCCGTGCCCGCCGACGACCTCACCGTTCTCGCCTTCCGTTTCAGCCGCGACGACTGACCGCGGCGTCTCGCCGCGCGCCGGCGATCACACCGGCCGCCATCGCCTTCGCTGGTCCGGCCGCGAGCCGGCGTGATAGTGTCGCCGCCCTGATGCGCAGCGTGTTCCTCGAAACCTACGGCTGTCAGATGAACGTCGCCGACAGCGAGCTGATGGCGGGCGTCCTCGAGCGCGCCGGAATGACGCTCGCCGAGCGTCCCGAGGACGCCGATGCGATCCTCATCAACACCTGCGCGATCCGCGAGCATGCCGAGCAGCGCGTGCTCGGACGGCTGGGCGAGTTCGCGCGCCTCAAGTCCCAGCGGCCCGAGCTGATCGTCGGCGTGGCCGGCTGCATGGCGCAGCATCTGCGCGCCCGCCTCCTCGACCGCGCCCGCGTCCTCGACCTGGTCGTCGGCCCCGACGGCTACCGCCACCTCCCGGAGTTACTGCGGCAGGCCGCCGGCGAGCCGGTGGCGTCGGTGCGGCTCGACCGCGACGAAACCTATGGCGATCTCGAGCCCAAGCGCGGGAGCGGTGTTCGCGCGTGGGTGACGGTCCAGCGCGGATGCGACAAGTTCTGCACTTACTGCGTCGTCCCCTACACGCGCGGCCGTGAGCGCAGCCTGCCGATGGCCGACCTCCTGGGCCAGGTTCGGCGGGCGGTGGCGGAGGGATTCACGGAGGTCGTGTTCCTCGGCCAGACCGTGAACTCCTATCACGACGGCCGCCACGATTTCGCCGACCTGTTGCGGGCGACGGATCAGGTCGAGGGCCTGCTCCGCATCCGCTACACGTCACCGCATCCGAGCGACATGAGCGAGCGGGTGATCGCCGCGATGGCGGAGTGCTCCAAGCTCTGCCCGCACGTCCACCTGCCACTGCAGTCGGCGTCGGACCGGATCCTCACGGCCATGAACCGGACCTACACGTTCGACCATTATCGCGAGCTCGTGGATCGACTGCGGGCCGCGATTCCCCGGTTGGCGCTCACGACCGACATCATCGTCGGCTTCCCGGACGAGTCCGAGGAAGATTTCGAGCGCACCGCGCACGCGATGCGCGAGATCCGCTACGACAGCGCATTCCTGTTCAAGTATTCGTCGCGCCCCGACACCAAGGCGCACCGCTGGGCGGAAACCGTCTCGGAACAGGAGAAGGGTCGCCGGTTGGAACGATTGCTCACGCAGCAGCACCAGATCTCGGCGGAGATCAACCAGTCGTGGGTCGGCCGCGAGGTCGAGGTGCTGGTGGAAGGTCCGGGGCGGCGCGACCCGGGACAGCTCTACGGGAAGAGCGCTCACTTCAAGACGGTGGTGTTCGCCGACGACGGCAGCGCGGCCGGAACGCTCCAGCGCGTGCGGGTGATCGGCGCCACGCCGATCACGCTGGTCGGCGAGGCGGCGCTCGTCCCGCGGACACCGGAACTGGTGCAGATTCGCTAGTCGCGAAGGCCAGCAAGCCCGCACCCGCGACTCCCGCTCGCTCCCCCAACGCCGCGCGCACCACCCGCAGCCCCTGGCGATGCGAGGCCAGCGCGTAGCGGTCGAGCGCCGCGCGAACGCGAGCCAGCAACGGCTCACCAGCTTCCGCCCCACCCCCACCGATCACGACCACGTCCGGATTGAGCAGGTTGATCGCCGTCGCGAGCACGGCGCCCAGGCGATCCGCCATCCGATCGGCGAGGCCGAGCGCGACCGGTTCGCCGCGACCGGCGGCCGCGAACACCGAGGTCGCATCGGTGAGCGGCAGCCCGGCGGCGCGCGCCGCTTCCTCGAGCCCGCGCGCCGACGCCTCGGGCTCCGCGCAGCCGGCGACACCGCAGGGGCAGACGCGTCCCGCGCTGCCGAATGGCAGATGGCCGATCTCGCCGGCGCCGCCGAATGCGCCTCGCAAGACGTCGCCCTCGACGACGATCCCGCAGCCGATCCCGGTTCCGAGCGTCACCATCAACGCGACGCGGGCTCCGCGCCCAGCACCCAGCCGGGTCTCGGCCAGCGCCGCGAGATTGGCGTCGTTATCCACCGTCACGTGGAGGCCGAGCCGCTCCGCCACCCGATCACGCAGCGGGAAGTCCTGCCAATGAGGAAGGTGCGCGGTGCGTCCGACCTGAGCGCCCGAGCGCGGATCGATCACGCCCGGCGAGCCGACTCCGACGCCGACCGGCCTTGCGTTCGGTCTTAGGCGGCGCAGCTTTGCCACCGCTTTCGCGAGGGCTTCGAGCGGCGCCTCCGCGCTTTCCTGCGTGCGCGAAGGTTGCTTGAAGAAGTCATGCACACCGCCGGCCGCATCGACCCATCCAGCCTTGAGGTCGGTGCCGCCGAGGTCCAAGCCGATCGCCCACCGATCCGTCACGAGAGGTCTCCGCGAACAGACGCGACCTTAATTCATCGTTTCGAAGTTCGGTGAGTATTTTGCGGGGCGCCTGGCGTGCCGTTCCGGCTAACCGCCCCAGACGATCGCCGGGAGTTGAAGAACTGAGTGTCCAGTTGAAGAAGTGGGTGTCCCTGACTTGCGGACGCCGAATCGAGCCCGTTGATTTACGCCGATCCAGAGGCAAATCACCCGTCGTGCTGCCTTGGCCGTCGGCACAGGCCTTGCGCACAGCATCTCGAGGGAGTTTTCCGGTTCCGAGGCCCGCCGTAGGGGGCGAGCATCGTGCGAGCGGCGGATGAGCCAAGGCCGCGCCGTTGCAGCCCTCGGGCAGCAATCGAAGGGAGTCATCGATGAACACTCACCGCTTCGTGACAGTTCTAGTGATCATGACGGGTCTAACGGCATTGTCGTGTGCAGGCCCGAGTCAGCTCCGGCTGACGAGCAGTCCGGACATCCCGGCCGCCCAGTCGACCGTCAAGGTCAGCACGACCGACAATGGCAACACCAAGATCGATCTCGTCGTCGAGCACTTGGCATCGCCGGAGCGCGTCAGCCCGGGCGCAACCGTTTACATCGTCTGGGTTCGCGGGAATGCCGCCGATGCACAGCCGCAGAACCTCGGTGCACTCAAGGTGGACAACAACCTGAAGGGCAACCTCTCGGCAATGACGCCTCTACGCGCCTTCGATCTGTACATTACCGCCGAGCCTTCCCAGGCGGGCACCGTACCCACGGGAAAGACATTGCTCAACACCACCGTCGCGATGAAGTAACGGTTATGGATTCGTGACCCGCTGGGAACCGGAAGCCAGCGGTTTGCGAGCGAGCATGTAGCCGCCGAACAGATCGTGCTCGAGGTCCATCGGACTCGAGCCCTGATCCCATTGCAGCGCGCGGCCCATCACCCGAGCCGCCTCCGAGTCGTCGCGATCGTAGGCCAGCACCTCGAACCCCGCGGACCGGAGCAACAGCTCGGGGAACGGACAGCGCCCGTCGGCCCATGGCTTATATGGCTGGTCGGACGGGCTCGGCGCGGGAGACAGATTGTAGATCAGGAACCAGCCACCGGGACGCAGGCGCGTGAACACCTCGCTCACGAACGCCGAATCGGAAACACCGAGCTGCACCGTCATCCGGGGGTCGACCGGACGCTCGGGATGCACGTAGCCGCGCTTGAGCGTGTTCTTAGAGAGGACGAGGTCGTAGTTGTCGCCGGCCGCGTCTCGCACGTCCGCCTCGGCGGGAAATCGCCCGTGCAGCAGGCGCACTGAACCCCGGTCGCCGCCCGTCGGATCCCGATCGCCGGCGTCCGCGTACAGCGCTCGGAGGAGCGGATCCACTTCGATCCCGGTGACGTTCGCGCCGAGACTCGCAAGCAGGCGTAGGTGTCCGACGGTTCCGTAGCCGAAGTCGAGCACGCGGGCCCGCGCGATCTTTCCGAACCCCGCGAGTGCGACGAGCTCCAGCGGGCGCAAGTAGGCGAGCGGAGTGCCGTAGCGCGTCTGGTAGAAGAACCGGCCGTCGAGTGCGCGCCGGACTAATCGCGCACGCGCCGTGTCGGGCAGCACGGAGGCTTCGGCCTCGGTGTAGTAGCGCGTGCGCGCGGAGTCGTGAAACAGCGTGCGCGCCGGCGGTGCGGGCAGGTGCTCGGTCGCCGTGAGGAAGCTCCGGCCAAGCGCCGTGCGGGCGAGCGGCGCGAGTGCGGAGGCCTCTGCCCGCAACGCCAGCACCACCGAGTCGGCGGGCACAGTCGTGGCGGTCGCGGCGGCGGGGGTCGTCGCCAGCGTGACGAGCAGGCTCAGGGCATCGAGGTGCAAGATCGCCTCCAGTTCGGGTCCACCCGGAAGCTAGACGAGCGTCACGAGCGATCGCGAGTCCGGCGTGTCGGGCGCGGCAGAACCCGCGACGACCGGGCCGGCAGTCGGGATCGTGCGTCTGCTAGGCTGCCGCGATGATCGGAACCGAGCGATCGCGCGCAGAGAAGCCGACCGCAGTCAGGACCGCACGCGCGACGCCGGCGCGCATGGGTTCCGTTCTCGAGTGGCTCGCGCTCGGAAGCGCGTTGCTCATGCTCGGAACGCTGGTGCTGCGGCAGTTGTGGCCAACCGACCTGGGTTGGCAAATCGCCGCGGGACGCGTGGTGCTGGCCGGCGGACCGCCACGCACCGATTCGCTCTCCTTCCTCGCCCACGGGCGCGAGTGGATCGAGC
>DASQFU010000004.1:0-23129 GCA_035632955.1 Candidatus Limnocylindria bacterium | reverse complement strand
TGGCGCCGGCCGGCCGTCATCGGCCCCAGCTCTCGGCGCGCCACGTGTCGACCCTGGAGATCGAAGACGTCGAGGGTGACCGCGCTCCGCTCCGCCAGCTCGAACTCGATGGTCGTCGATACTCGGAAGGGGTTCGGGTGTGCCCCGTGCAGCGCATATCGCAGCGTCGGGATCTCGCCGTCCCCCACGCCGACCACGACATTGGGATCCATATAGCCCCACGCCGGACAGCATTGCCCCTCGTACTCGCGATACCACCAGGTGCGGGTCCCATAGCTGAACGTGAACGGCGTGTAGGAGTCCCCATCCAGCAGATCGATGCCCATGAACAGGCTGCCGTCTCCGCGCCCAGGCGGATAGCCGAGCTTGGTGAGGACGACCGCCAGCTCGGCCGTGTAACCGGTATCGAGGCTCGTACCCACCGTGTCGAGGACCGTCCCCGGCTTGAGCGCGATCGCCACCTTGGCCCCGAGCAGCGTGTCGCGCAGGAACGGCAGGTAGTCGTGGGCGAGCGCATTGCCGGTCGGGCCGACCTGGAACGTCAAGCGTCTCGGCGTCAGGTTGTTGTCGGCGGTTCGCTCCTGCCGGTCGTTGATGCTGACGATGAACCCGTCCCAACGGTCGAAGCTGTCGATGTACTGGACCACTTCGTCGCTGACGTCGAAGCCCATGAACAGCGTATCCTGAACGAAGAACCACTTCACGGTCGCGTCGCCGGGATTGATGATCCCGGCCTGACCGCCATTCACGTCCGGTTGGAACTGCCCGGCCCGCCACTTGCCGACGCCGGGGTAGGCGTCGCGCACCGCGTCGTCACCGTATTTGATCCGGATGCTCGGAGCGCCGCTCCACACTCCCTCGGTGAGCGTCCCGTTGATGGTCGGGGACGGCCCGGTTGCTCTCGGCACGATGAACTCCGGCGCGACACTCGGCACCGGACCCGAGCTGATCGTGACGTTGGGGCGGGCATGGACCCTGACCTCGCTGTAGTGTGCCTGGTTCCCCCATGGTCCCTGCCACCACGTGCGATTGCCGCTGACTCGGGGGGTGTTCGGCCACCGCCAATCGCAGTCGTAGATCGAGAGGTTCCACTCGAGAATGTCGCCTTGGGGCTGGGTGACGTTGTAGCCCATGACCCCGAGGTCGATCTTGATCTCGGACGTGTAGCCGGTGTCGGGGGACGCATCGGAGTTGGAGACGCCGTGTACGCGGGTGCGCGCATCGAAGGCCGCGATTTGTTCCGCCGTGCGCGGCGAGCCCCACGGCGGATTCGCCCACTGCCCGCCGAACACAGGTTGAGCTCCGACGGGAGGAGTTCCGGGCTGTGTCTGGTTGAACCAGGAATAGAGATATTCCGCCGGCGGCGCGGGATGGAAAGCAGTCGCATGGTTCTTGAGACACATCAGGAACCCGTCGTGACGGTTGAACTCGTTGCTGCCGCCGACGGAGCTGTCACTGACGACCGCACCGATGTAGAGAACGTTGCCGACCGTGAGGAACTTGACCGTCGCGAACAGGCTGTCTTCGGTGACATAGGAGAGGATTTCGTCTTTCCATCCGCTTCCCGGAATACCCAGGTCGTATCGATAACGGAACACCTTGCTCTCGGCGGCAGCCCATGCCGCCTCATCCAGAACGCCATCGAGCACGATCGGGACTCCCGCAGTCGATCGCGCCCAGATCACGTCCTGGCGGGGCGCCTGGGCGAGGGCCGGGGCTGCGGCGAGGACCCCGAACAGGAGCATTGCAGCGGTTCGTCCTGCCTTCATGATCGACACCTCCTGTGAAACGAACTCGTTAGCGGCCCTCTCGCTCGGGAAACCGAGCGCCGATCAAATCACCGCGGTGGACTCGCGCATCCGCGGACGACGCCCCGCACGAGCCGCGCACGACCAAGGTCGCCGGCATCACCTCGTGCCGGACCGGGCCTTGCCCGTCCCGCGTTAGACGCAGCAACTTCTCCACCGCACACTCGCCGAGACGAAACGCATCCACGTGGACCGTCGTCAATGGCGGCGTCAGATACCTCGCCATTTCGATGTCGTCGAAACCCACGACCGCCAGGTCGTCGGGCACCTTCAACCCCGCGTCGCTCACCGCACCCATCACCCCCACCGCCATCTTGTCGTTGCCGACGAACACGGCCGTCGGCCGCGGCACGAGCTGCAGCAGCGCGCGGGCTGCCGCGTAGCCCGAGAACTCCGTGAAGTCACCCGTCAGTTCCAGATCCGGGTCGAGCGGAATGCCGGCGTTCTCAAGTGACGCGCGATAACCGCCAAGACGCTGTCGCGCGTCCACGTTGCGCTCCGGCCCGACCACGGTCGCGATCCTGCGATGCCCGAGCGCGAGCAGGTGGCGTACCACCGTGGCCGCCCCCTCGTGATTGGCGATCGAGATCGCCTCGCCTACTTCCACGTCGTCGCCCGGGTTGAGCAGCACGACCGGGACTTCACCCGCGTCTGCTCGGATCGCGCCGGAGGCTTCGACGTCCGGGGCCATCACGATCAATCCGTCGATGCGTCCCCGCATCAATCGCAGCGCGGCCATCAGCTCTTCGGTCGCCGCATGCGAGCTCGAGACCAGCAGGTGGAATCCCTGCTGCCGGGCCGCGCGATCGATGCCGCGAATGACTTCCGAGAAGAACTCGCCGTGCAGGTCGGGGAGCAGGACGCCGAGCGTGTGGGTGCGGCTCGTGATCAGGCTGCGCGCAACGCCGTTCGGCAAGTAGTTGAGCCGGCTCGCCACGTCCTGGACCTGCCGTCGTGTCCCGTCGCTCACCAGCTCGCTGTCGTTGAACACACGCGACACCGTGGCGATCGAAACTCCTGCTTCGCGTGCGACGTCACGAATCGTCGCCATGACGGAACTCCGCCGGGGGATCGGGAGAGAGCCGTGAATCTTCGAGCGGAACGTTGACGGCATCGCTTCCCTGCAACCACGGGTCCGCCCCCCCGGTGTTCCGGGGGGGGCGGCACCTTGGTGATCTACCGATAGAGAGTCTTCACGCGGCCCCACGAGGACGAGACCGCAGCCGTGGGCTTGACGTCCGGGTGGAACTGAATGTTGGTCCAGGTCGACTTGATCAACTGCCCGGCACCCGGTCCCCACAACGCCTGGAGATGGCCGCCGGCCTGCGCGAAGTTGAGAATGCCGTAGCAGCCATAGATCGGCTCCTCGGTCGTGTTGCAGCCTTCCATCAGGAGGATGCCGCTGGTGTAGAACTGGGCGTTGTACACGAGCTTGTATTCGATCTGCCCGGGATCGGCGATCGTGTTCGAGCGCGGGTTGTAATTCATCTCGAGGTGGATCGGCGTGCCCTTGACGTAACGAACGTTGTTCGGGGCCCCGCTGAAGTTGTAGAAGGGAAGCACGCCGCCGAATACCGCGATCTCGCCGTCGGTGGTGCGGACGTTGAACCGGCCGTCGACCCGCGGAGAGAACCACGGCGAAATCTGCAGGCCCGATTCACCCTGGCCGGGGCCCTCGATCACCAGATCCGCCGCGAATCGGAAAACGTCTCCATTGTTGTACTGCTGAGGGTTGGTGTTGTCGGTCGAGAACCGCCAGATGTGCAGGTTCGCGCCGGTCGTGCACGCGGGCGCCGCCGTGTCGTCGATCGAGATCAAGGCGGGATAGGCGTCGACCACGTTGACCGTCGAGGCAGGACAGTCGTTGAAGACCCGGGTCTCGGTGGTGGCGCTGGTCGGGAGCGGTGGTCCACCCGCGACCGCGAGCGTCGCGAAGCCCGTCGTCATTCCCAACGCGAACGTCATTGCACACGCCAGATTGAAGTAGCTGATCCGCTTCATGGTTGCTTACCTCCCTTTCGTGTAGAGCTGGACAATGCGGATCTGTGGAAGCTGAGCAACGGCTGGCAGCGGTGGGATGCATGCCCTCGACGGTCGCGTGGCTCGCCAGAGAACCGGGAGGCCGGTGAAGGGGTCGGGGGCCATGCATTTCCGCTGCTATCCGTGGCGCATGTAAACGATTACATGCGAGGTAAGTGAAGTCAACAAACGGTTTATTGACAAAGCTGGAGTCGCGCGACAGGCCCCCGCCGGACGATGCCTAGGATCCTTCGGGGTGGACCCGAACGAGCACGACCGAATCGGGCTCGAGGCGGGCTTTGACGCCATCGGGCAGCCGACCCACCCGGCGCAGCCCAACCTTGCGGCCCAGCCAGCCCGAGAACGGGGCGGTTGCGGTCCAATGCACGCGCTGGTCGAGCCTTGCGGCGGTCATCCGGCTCCGGGGACCGCTGACCACGACCGTCACCCGCTCGGGACTCACTCGATAACCCTCCGCCCCCCCCGGCGGCTCGATCTCGATCGCGATTCGCCGTGTCACCTCGGTCTCGAGCGGCGCCACCAGCTCGACCCGGGCGGGCGTGGCCGTGCTGCGCGGCGGGAGGTTGGCGATTCCCAGTACCACGCGCAGAGTGTCCCTGCGTCCGGCCAGCGACGCTGGCTCGAGTCGGGCGCTGTCGAGAGCGGAGACCTCCGAAGCGGGGCCGCTGACGAGCACGGTCGAAGGGCCGAGCTTGACAGTGCCGTTCCACACCGTACCCGCGGCCGGCATGCCCTCCAGGCGTGGCGCCACCGTCAACCGCCGCCTCAGCATGCGATCGACCTGAAGCTCGAGCGTGCGCGGACTCACCAACCGCTCGACCTGGAGATCGGAGCCTTCGGGCAGAGGCAGATCACTGACGCCGAGCCCCCGCTCGAAGCGGCCGACGCTCACGCCGGCAAGCGATACTTTGACCGGCGGCTCGGTGAGCCTCAGCCGGATGAGCTGCTTGCCGGTGCCGTGGAGCTCGGCCTGCACGGCGTCGGGCACCTCGCCGGCGAGCGCCAAGCTGTCGGGCAAATCGGTGAGCTGGAGCGGGAACGAGACGATCATGGTCGCGGGCCGGTCGGTGTACACGTTGATGTAGACCACGACCGCGAGCAGCAGCGCGACCAGCTTGAGCCCGAGGTTGTCGAACAGCAGCCCGCGGATCAGACTCATCGTTCGCTCCCGTCCGATGCCTCGGTCTCGTCGGAGTCGGCGCCGGCTTCGGTCTCTTCGGGCTTGCGCAGCCCGTGCTTTTCCATGCGGGAGTATAAGGTGCGGCGGGTGAGACCGAGCAGCCGAGCGGCCTGGCTCTTGTTGCCGGCGGCGCGTTCCAACGCTTTGAGGATTAGCTCCCGCTCCAGCAGCTCGAGCGAGAGCCCCTCGGGCGGGATCTCCGGCACCCACGCCGGCCCGACTGCGGCGGTGCCGGGACCCGCCCCGAGCAGCTCCGGGCGCGCGAACGACAGGTGCTCGGGGCCGATCGGATCGCTGCCGGCGAGGATCAGCGCGCGCTCGAGCGTGTATTCCAGCTCGCGAACGTTGCCCGGGAAGCCGTAGCTCTTCAGCGTCTGCATCGCCTGGGGCGTGAGCTTGGCAGCGCCCGCCCCGTGCACGATCAGGAAGTGCGTCGCCAGCTCGGGGACGTCGTCGGGCCGCTCGCGCAACGGCGGCAGCCGGATCGGGAACACGTTGAGCCGGAAGAACAGGTCTTCGCGGAACTGCTTCGCCTGCGTCATCTCTTCCAGGTCGCGGTTGGTGGCGGCCACGATCCGCACGTCCACCCGGATCGACTGATTGCCCCCGACCCGAGTGAAGGTCTTCTCCTCGATCACCTGCAGGAGCTTGACCTGGAGCGCCGTCGGCAGCTCGCCGATCTCGTCCAGGAACAACGTCCCGCCATCGGCGTCCTCGAAGCGGCCGGGCTTCTGCTTGACGGCACCGGTGAACGCGCCGCGCTCGTGTCCGAACAGCTCGCTTTCGAGCAGGTTCTCGGGCAGGGCGCCGCAGTTCACCTTGACCCAGGGCCCGCCCGCGCGCCGGCTGGCGACGTGGATGGCGCGCGCGAACAGATCCTTCCCAGTGCCGCTCTCGCCGCGCAGCAGCACCGTCGAGTCCGTCACCGCTACCTTGTCCGCGAGCTGCAACGCCTGGCGCAGGGGCGCCGAGCCGCCGACCACCGTGGCCAGACCCTTCTTGAGCGTGTCGACCGTGCCGGCCAGGCGCTGGTTGTCGGCCTCGAGCGCGCGCTCGCGGGCGGCGCGGGCGACGATGCTGTTCAGCTCCTCGCGGAACTCTCCCTCCTTGTCGACGTAATCGTACGCGCCGTCCTTGAGCGCCTTGCGGGCGGATTCCATGCTCGCGTAGGCGGTCATCAACACGACCATCGTCTTCGGCCAGCGCGCGCGCACCTCGCGCAGCAGCGCCAGACCGTCGGGCGGGGGCATGCGCAGGTCGGTGATGACGGCGTCGAAGGCATCGGCTTCGAGACGGCGGAGCGCCGGCTGACCCCCGTTCACGAACTCGACGTCGTGGCCCGCATCCCGAAGCTCGAGGGCGGTGAGCTCGGCGTTCTTGATCTCGTCGTCGACCACCAGAACGCGCACGTCCTCACCCTCTCCGGCGCGGCAAACGCACGATGCAGGTCGTGCCGCGCCCTGGCTCGCTGCGAATGTCCAGCGTCCCTCCCGCGGACTGGACCAGGCGCCGCGTGAGGAACAGACCGAGCCCGGAGCCCTGGGCCTTGGTCGTTAAGAACGGATTGCCGAGCTGCCGCAACGTCTCCGGCGGGATGCCGGGGCCGTCGTCGGCGATGACGACTTCGATCCGGCCCCACCGCTCGGCCGCGCCGACGACGAGGTGGCCGCCGTCCCGCATGGCTTCGAGCGCGTTGAGAATCAGGTTCAAGTAGATCTGTTTCAAGGATTCGTTGTCGAGCGCGACCGGCAACCCGGCATCGGTTTCGCCGTCGGGGCCGACGTCGTGATCCGCTGCGCCCGCCGCCAGACCCGTGCGCTCGAGCGTCACCTGGCGCGCCTTGAACTCGCCCTCCAGGAGCGCCAGCGTCGCGCGCAGCGAGGCAAGCGCGTCTCCGGATCCCGCCGGCGCCGTGTCGACGCGGGCGAACTGCAGGTAGCGGGCGACCGTGGCGCTCAGACGGTCGACTTCGTCGATCACGAATCGGGACATGCGCTCCGATTCGGGATCCAGCTTGCCGAGCCGTTGCGCCGAGCCGCGAATGATGGCGAGCGGGTTCTTGATCTCGTGCGCCAGAGTCGCCGTGAGCCGCCCCATCGCCGCCAGGTTCTCGGCCCGCGACAGTTGCCGCTCGAGCTCGGCGGCACGCCGCCCCTGTCGTATCCGCACGATCACGAATCCCACCAGAACGAACGCCAGCACCCCGGTCGTCAGGGACAGGGTGCGGCGGAACTGGGCGAGCAGATCGAGGTAGCGCGGCTCCGCCTCGATCGCGAGCACCGCCACCACCGCTCCGTTCTCGGTGCGCACCGGAGCCAGGCCCGCTCGCAGCGGCCGGCCTCGCTCGCGGTAGGAATCGGAAACCGTCGCCGCTCCGTGAAGCGCGCGAATCAGCGCCGGTCGCACCAGCGTGTCGAGCGGCGTGAGCTGGTCCTGGAGCGCCTGGCCACGCGCGTCGTAGACCACGGCGCGCGACGAATCGAAGATCGAGGCGTTGACCGTTCCCGGCGTCGCGCGCAACTGTTCCAGCAGGAGCTGGAGCGCGAGGTAGCCAGTGCTCTCTTCGCCGTACTGTCGTGCGTCGGAGATGTCGGCCGGGCTCACTTGCGACGCACCGGTGACCGCGACGCTCTCCAACCGATCGGCGAACTCGCTCTCCAGGCCCGACCGCACGCTGCGATACGACACCCACGACAGCGCGACGATCGCCGCGATCGCGAGCACGGCGAACAGGATCGTGGCGGAGAGCGTCCGCTGCAGGGGCAGGGGTCCCTCCCTCGGGGATCGATCACGACGGCGAGCGGCAGGCGATGGCGCGACGTGGCGGCGGAACGGTTGCCGCCGCCGCGGGCGGCGTTCCTACGACGCTTCGGCCCGACTCGCTCCTGGCTCGACCGTGATCGTATCGCCGACCGCGAACCAGCCATCTTGAATCACGGTCACGAAACGGCCACGCCGTCCCTCCAGCTCGTCCTTGAGCCCCGGCCGGATCTCGTCCATGCGCGCGCAGGGCGCGCACGGCCCCCCGACCTCGAGCACGGCTTCGCCGACGCGCAGCCGCGAACCCAAGTCGAGCTTCATGAGCTCGAGACCACGGACCGTCACCTGCTCACGCACCGCTCCCGGCGTCAGGCCGAAATGGTCCAGGACCTCCAGCTCCATGAGCAACACCGCGCGGCGATTGTTCGGCTTGGCGTGCCGATCCCCTTCGAGACCGCGGGACGCAAGGGCTTGGACGCGCGCGACGCCGGCGAGCGGGGCCCGGTTCCGAGTCGAGAGATGGAGCGCGACGATGGTGGCGGGCATGGTCGAGGGCAGCCGGTCTAACGTGCGGCGGCCTTGGCCTCCTGGCGCAGGATGTGAATCGCCATCCCTTCGAGATCCTCGGCGGCTTCGCCGAGCGTCTCCGTCAATGTCGGATGCGCGTGAATCGCGTGAGCCAGATCACGGGCGTTGAGATCGGCGGCGATGGCGAGCGCGCATTCGTGTATCAGCTCGCTCGCCTTGGCGCCGATCAAATGCGCTCCGAGCACCTGATTCGTCTCGGCGTCGGCGATGATCTTGACGAATCCAGCGAGCTCGCCGTCGGCGATGCTGCGGCCGTGGGCGCGGAACGGGAACCGCCCGATCTCGATCGTCCGTCCCTCGGTCCTGGCCTCGCGCTCCGTGAGCCCGACGCTCGCGATCTCGGGGCTCGTGAAGGTCGCAGCCGGAACCGCCCGCCAGTTGGTCTGCGCCGGATGGCCGGCGATCAGCTCGGCCGCCGACTTGCCCTGGGCGGAGGCGAAATGCGCGAGCTGCTTGATGTCGGTGACGTCGCCGATCGCGTAGATGTTCTTGACCGAGGTCTGCAGGCGGTCGTTGACCGCGATCTTGCCGCGATCGCCGCGGCCGACGCCGATCGCCTCGAGCCCGAGATCGTTCGCGTACGGCTTGCGGCCGGTCGCGATCAGCACCGTGTCGACCGTGACCGTCTTGCCGCCGCCGAGGATCAGCGTCACCGCGCCGTCCGGCTCGTCGCGCAGCTCGTCGACCTTGGCGTTAAGGTGGAGCGCGATCTTTTGCTTCTTCATCTCGCGCTCGAGCGCCTGGCCGATCTCGTCGTCTTCCGCCGGCACCAGGCGTGGCAGCATCTCGATCAGCGTCACCTCGGTGCCGATGGCGGCGAAGAAGCACGCGAACTCGCAACCGACGACGCCGCCGCCGAGCACCGCAATCCGCCGCGGCTGACGTTTGAGGTCGAGCGCTTCCTTGCTGGTGATGACCCGATCACCGTCGAGCCGAAAGCCGGGAGGAATGCTCGCGTACGCCCCGGTCGCCAGGATGATGTGATCGGCGGTGAGCTCGGCGTTGCCGCCGCCCGGCAGCGCGACCGCGAGGCGATTGGCGCCTGCGAGCTTCGCCGTGCCGCGGACGATCTCCACCTGGCGACCCGAAAGCAGCGTCCTGACGCCGCCGGTGAGCTGCTTCACGACCTTGTTCTTGCGCTCGAGCAGCCAGCCCCAGTTGATGCGGGGCTCCGACACTTCGATACCGAACTCCTTGGCGCGTTTGATCTGCTCGAATAGATGCGCGGAGACGATCCACGCCTTGGTCGGGATGCAGCCCCAGTTGAGGCACGTTCCGCCGAGCTCGTCCTTCTCGACGACGGCGGTCTTGAGTCCGAGCTGGGCCGCGCGAATCGCGGCCACGTAACCGCCGGGGCCGGTGCCGACCACCACCACCTGGAAGTGTTTGCCGTCGCTCATCGGGATCTCGAGCCGGAAACGTGAACGCGCGCAGATGTCGTCGAGGGACCGACTCTAGGAAGTTGCTCGAGGAGTGTCAACGCGCTGCGTGGCCATTCAACTTCGTCGCCCTTGCCGATCTCCAACGCGAACCCCAATATGCAACCGTCATGAAGCGGATCGCGCTGTTCGCCCGGCGGCCGGAAGCGGGCCGAGTGAAAACGCGACTCTCGCCCGCGCTTCCCTCCGAGCTCGCGCACCGACTGTATCGGGGCATGTTGCTCGACGCCTTCGGCGCCCTGCGCGCCGTGCCGGACGTGCAACGACTCCTCTATTGGGCGGACCCGCCGGTCGCAGCCGGCGAGGACAGCGACCCCGCCGGCTTCGAAGTGCGAGCGCAGCGAGGCGCGGATCTCGGCGCGCGGCTGGCGAACGCGTTCGCTGAGCTGCTCGATCCGCCCGGCGCACATGCGATCGTGATTGGCGCCGATTGCCCGGAGCTCGGACCCCGGACGCTGGAGCGAGCGCTCGCCGCGCTCCGGGAGCACGATCTCGTGCTCGGGCCGACGATCGATGGAGGCTATTACCTGATTGGTTTGCGGCGGCCCGTGCCGGCGCTGTTCCAGGACGTCCATTGGGGCACGGAGCAGGTGATCGCCGAGACGCGCGCGCGCGCGGCGGCGACCGGAACGACCTGGGTCGAGCTCGAGCCGCTCGCCGACGTCGACACGCCGGCCGACCTCGTCAACCTCGTCGCTCGGGCGCTCGCGGCCGAGGACTTCCCGGCTCGTCACACGTCGGCCGCGTTGCAAGTGCTCGGGTTGCTCCCCGACCTGGCGTGAAGTCGGAAGGACGTCGAGCGACCGTGGCGCCGAGCCGCTCGACGCCTCAGCGTCCGTCCGGGAGCGGCGGCGCCGGCTTGCCGGTCTTCTCCTGCACTCTCGCCATCGCCTCGACCAGCGGCGGGCGCATGCCCTCGGGCGGATCGCTCTGGAGCGCGCGATGGAAATACTGGAGCGCCTGATCCCACTCGCTGCGCCGCTCGTGGACGATTCCAAGATTGAAGAGCGCCACCGGATGATGCGGATCGCGCTCGAGCGCCAGCCGGAAATGCCGCTCGGCCTCGGTCGTCTCGCCCAGGTTGTAGTAGCAGACGCCGAGGTCAACGAGCGCGTGGCTCAGGCTCGAGTCCCGATTCAAGGCCGCGCGGTAATGGACGATGGCCTCGGACCAGTTGCCGGTGTCGTAGAGGACGTCGCCGAGCGCGACGTGCGCTTGCGTGTTGGTCGTGTCCTTGTCGAGCGCCGTCCGCAACTCGTCGGCACGTTGCTGCTGCGCTTGCGTCGAGCCTGCGATCGGCGTGCGCGCGCGCTCGACGTTCGCTTGGATGGCGATGTAGAGCAGGATCAGGATGCAGAAACCGCCGAACCCGAGCCAGAGCGAGAGTGCCGTGGTCTCGGGACGAGGACGGCGCGGCCGGATCGGGCGCATGCGGCGAAGTGGCGGCGCGCCGCCGGCCGGGGGCGGAGTCGCTGGAGCGCTCTCCGCGGGCGGAGTCGCCGGAGTGCTCGCGGCGGGCGGGGCCGGGGTCGCGATCGTGGGCGGACCGACGTCCTCGGTCACCAGCGGGTAGTGACAGACCTCGCAGCTCTCGCTGCCGGGTGGATTTTTGTGACCACAATCGGGACAGGTCAGAGGGGTCATGGGCGCTCGCGCGGGCGCTCGGCACTATAAGGAGGCCGCAACAGGCGGGCAAGCCTGCGTCCGATCGAGTCGATGCGATCGTTCTCCCTCGTCGCACGGGGCACGTATCCTTGACCGAGATTTCGATCGGGTGCTAGCGTCGCGGTCTTCATGCGTATCCGTCGGCTCGCTCCATTGTTCGCGCTCCTGGTGGCGACCGGCCGGCCCGCGACCGCAGACGAACAGCGCCTCACGGTCCTGCACACGACCGATCTCCATGGGGCCCTGACCGCCTACGACTATCTGGCCGACCGGCCGGCAGCACGCGGTCTAACCCGGATCGCCACGCTCGTCCAGCGTGTCCGTGACGAGGGCGAGCCGGTGTTGCTGCTCGACGCCGGCGATTGCATCCAGGGTTCGCCGCTCGAGGTCGTCCATCGCTCGACGCCCGAGGGCCGGCCCGAGCCGATGATGGCGGCGATGAACCGGATCGGCTACGACGCCATGGCGGTCGGCAACCACGAGTTCGACTTCGGGCTGGCGGCGGTCGAGCGCGCGCGCCAGGACGCCCGGTTTCCGTGGCTGGCCGCCAACATCCTGACCGCCGAAGGTCGCTCGGCGTTTCAGGCGACGCTCGTCAAGCAGGTCGGAGACGTTCGCGTCGGCGTCATCGGACTGTGCACGCCGGCCGTGCCCTCGTGGCTCGACTCGACCTCGATCGGCGGCCTGCGTTTCGAATCTCCGGTCGCCGCCGCCCGCCGCGAGGTCGAGCGCCTGCGCACCGCGGAGCGTTGCGACGTGATCGTCGTGCTCGCGCATACCGGCCTCGGCCGCGACCCGGTCACCGGCGCCGAGCCTCCGGGCGATCTGCCGGACGAGAACTGGGGCCATCGAATCGCGACCGAGGTGCAGGGCGTCGACGTGCTCGTCCTCGGGCACACCCATGTCGTCGTTCCGTCGCAGGAGATCGGCGGCACGCTTGTCACCCAAGCCGGCAAGTGGGCCGAAGCGCTGGGTCGAGTGGACGTGACGCTGGCGCGCGCCGCGTCCGGCGAGCGCTGGACGGTGGCGCGAACCGGCGCGCAGATCGTCGCCGTATCCAGCGCCACGCCGGAAGACAGCGCGCTCGTGCGGCTGGCGGCGCCCTATCACGACGCGACCCAGAACGCGCTCGGCGAGCGGATCGCCGAAGCGACCGCCGAGCTCGTATCGCACCCCGAGCGCCTGGCGGATGGTCCGCTGTGGGATCTGGTCCACGCCGCACAGCTCGAAGCGTCCGGCGCCGAGGTTTCATTGGCACCGCTGTTCGACCCCTCGGCGCGCATCGCCGCCGGGTCCGTGACGCTGCGCGACGCGCTCAAGCTCTACCCGTACGAGAACACGCTCGGCGTGGTCGAGCTCACCGGCCAAGAGCTCGCGGAGACGCTCGAACACGCCGCTCGGTACTTCGCACCCTACACGTACGAAGCAGATCGGCCACTCGTCGATTCCGGCCGGTACGGATTCAACTTCGACGCGGCTCAGGGTGTGAGCTACGAGATCGATCTCACGCGCCCCCCGGGTGACCGCATCATCAATCTGCACCGCGGCGGCCAGCCGCTCGATCCCGAGCGCACGCTCAAGGTGGCGGTCAGCAGCTACCGCATGAACGGGGGCGGCGGGTTCGAAGCGATCCGCCGCGCTCCACGCACGTGGCGCTCGACCGAGCAGGTGCGGGATCTGCTGGTGGCCCACGTGCGGCGGCGTGGGCGTCTGGAGCCGTCCACCGACCACAACTGGACGCTGCTGCCCGACTACGTGGCGGCCCGCGAGCGGCCGCTCATCGACCTGCTGGTTCGCCAGGGGGTCGCACCGAAGGAAGAGGTGCATCGTCTGCTGCCGGACGAGCCGGCGCGGCGCGGCGATCTGGCGTACTGGCTCGCGCGCGCATTCGGATGGCGCGAACGCAAACTCTCGGGAGCGTTCGCGGACGTGCCCGACTCGCTCGAGCCATGGCTGGACGGACTGCTCCGGCGCAAGGTCCTGGGCCCGGACGGCGACTCGGAACACTTCCGCCCGTTCGCGACGGCGGCGACCATCACGGTGCTGGACTGGTGCGAGCGGGCGGCGCGCCACGAGTCCTATGCCCTCACGACCAGCTTCGGCGATCGCAGCTTCCGGCTCGGACTGCTGGCCGGCATCGGCGCGCCCGGCGCCGCCACGACCGGCGCCGCGCTCTATCGCGACACGCTGGCGCGCGCCGAAGTCCTGGGGATGGTCGCCAACGCGCGCTTCCCGACCGTGCGCGTGCTCGGCACGACGGACTTCCACGGCGCGATCCTGCCGGGCGCGAGCGAGCGCCGGACCAGCCGCGAATGGGGCGGATCGGCCGTGCTGGCGTCGCACCTCGAACGCTTGCGCGCGGAGAACCCGTTCGGAACCGTGCTCGTGGACAGTGGCGACTGGTACCAGGGGACGATGATCTCGAACCTGCAGTTCGGGCGGCCCGTGATCGAGCAGATGAACGCGCTCGGCTACGCGGCGGCCGCGATCGGCAATCACGAGTTCGACTGGACGGCGGACACGCTGGTGCAGCGCATCGCCGAGCTGCGCTGCCGCGCGCTCGGCGCCAACCTGCGTGAACGCAAGAGCGGACGCCGGCCCGATTGGGCTGGCTCCGACACGTCCATGGTCCGGCGTGGCGTGCGCGTCGCGATCTTCGGCCTGTGCTATCCGAACACGCCGAGTGTGACGCTGCCGCGCTACGTCGCCCATCTCCGCTTCGACGACGATTCCGCGACCGCCGCCGAGCGGATTCCGGCGCTTCGCAAGCAGGGCGCCGAGGTCGTGATCGGCATCGGCCACATCCCGGCCCTCACCGACTCCACGCGGCGCGTGCGCGGCGACCTCGCCCGGCTCGCCCGCGGCGTGCGCGGCGTGGACGCATGGCTCGGCGGCCACAGCCACAATCATGTCGCGGGCGAAGTGGCGGGTGTGCCCGCCCTGATCGCCGGATCGCACGGGCAGCAGATCGCGCTGTGCGATCTGGTCGTGGACCCGGTGCGCGATCGGGTCGTCGAGCACCGCTTCCGGCTGGTCGCGACCTACGCCGACGAGGTGTCGCCCGATTCGGCGATGAAGGTGCGGATCGAGCGCTGGAACGCGGGCGTGGCGCCGATCGCCTCCGAACCGGTCGGCCGGAATCTCCGCCGGCTCACGCGCACGCGAGGCGGCGAGAGCACCGTCGGCAACCTGGTGACCGATGCGATACGCACGGCGGCCGGCGTCGAGATCGCCCTGCAGAACACCGGAGGCTTACGCGCCGATCTGGCGGAAGGCGTCGTGACGAAAGGTGCGATCTACGAAGTGATTCCGTTCGAAAACACGATCGTGACCATGGAGCTGACCGGCGCCGAGGTGCGCCGGGCGCTCGAAGAGGCGCTCCAATCCGAGCGCATCACCCAGGTGAGCGGAATCCACTACGAGTTCGATCTCGGCCGGCCCGGTTTCCAGCGCGTGGTGCGGGTCACGAACCCCGACGGATCTCCGTTCGACGAGTCGCGCCGTTATCGCGTGGCCGTGAACAATTTCATGGCCGACGGCGGTGACGACTCCAGCGTTCTCACGCAGGGACGGGATTGGAAGGACACGCAGGTGGCGGTGCGGGATACGCTGGAGGCGTTCGTGCGGACGAAATCGGCAAGCGGCCAGGCGCTCGACTACCGCCTGGAGGGAAGGATCGCTCGCTTCCCGGGAAGCCGGCCTCACAGCCGTCCAGACTGACGTTCCGTGCGGCGCGGCAGGTCGCCGCGACCGCACTTATCCGCCGACTCGGGCTCCGGTTTCGGTGCCGGGCACAGCATGGCCGATGCCCGCGCGCTGGAAGAACTCTTTCACGCCGGCCGCGAGCTGACGAGCGATCGCGAGCTGGAAGTCCCGGCTGTTGAGCAGCCGGGCTTCGACGGGGTTGTTGATGAACGCCGTCTCCACCAGCACCGACGGGAACTCAACCGACTTCAGCACCACGAACCCGGCCTGCTTGACGCCGCGCGACTCGAGACGCTCTTTGGCCAGTCGGTCGAGCAGGCTCTCGGCCAGCAGCTGGCTCTGCTGGAGCGCCGAGCTGCGCTTCACGTCGTAGAGGATGTTGACGAGGTCGCTCTCGGACTGTGGCGGCACGCCGCCCACGAGATCCGCCGCGTTCTCGATGTCCGCCAGATCCGCGTCCGCCTGATCGCTCGCGCCACGCAAGGACAGGAAGAACACCTCGGTCCCCCGGCCCTGACCGCGGCGCTTGGACGAGTTGGCGTGAATGCTGATGAACACGTCGGCCTTCATCTTCTCCGCCGCGCGATAGCGGTCGCGCAGCGGGATGAAGTAGTCGCCGTCGCGCGTCAGGACGCCGCGGATGCCCGGGATCTTGTTGAGTTCGTCGACCAACCCGCGCGCGACCGCCATGGTCACCCGTTTCTCGAGCACGCCGCGTGGACCGCGGGCGCCGGTGTCCTCGCCGCCGTGGCCTGCGTCCACGGCGACGATTCGCACGCGGCTGTGGCTCTTGACGGCCGCGATGCCTTCGAGGCGCTTGGTCTCCTCCGCGAGCGCGCCCAGCCGCGTGGCATCCACCACCACGCGATACGGCTTGTCCTGCTGGGCCGGCAGGCTCAGCACGTGGAATCGCGTCGAGTCGCGAAACCAGACGTGGAGGCGCGCACCTTCGACGCCGGCATCGATGGTCACGGAGTCCACGACCCCGTCGCGCACTCCCAGCATCGCGGGAACACCTTCGGCGCGGGCGATCGGCTCGCCGGGCAGGGAGAGCTGCACGTTGCTCGAGACGCCCGAATCGGGCGCCACGTGCGCGACCGCCGCAGAGAAGTCGAAGACGATGCGGGTGCCGGCGGGAGAAGACCAGGAGCGCATGCCTGTCAGCGTCACCGGCGCAGACGGCGCGCCTCGAACCGTCGCCGCTCCGATCAGCGCGGCGACGGCCCACGTGCCGAGCAACGCCGCCACGACACCTCGTCGCTTCAGGTTCATACGATGGTCACCCCCTCCATGGGCGCACCGGACGGGGGCCCGAGCCCCGCCCGTTAGGGCGCTCCTCTGGATCATTCCTCCAGGTCGAGCGCCACGAACTGCGAAGTACGATTGCGCGTCACCAGCAGCACCCCGTGCCGAGCGCCACGCCCCTTCGCGTCTTTCAACTGCCGCGCGAGCACCGCAGGCGAGGTGACCGGCTTGCCGCCGATCTCTTCGATCACGTCACCGGACTGGATCCCGGCGTCCGCCGCGGCGCTGCCGTTTTCGACTTCCGTGACGACCACGCCACCCTTGGCTCCCGAGTTCGCCAGCTCGTCGGCGGTCGGCTCACGCACCGTGAGCCCGGCCGTCGGCTCGGCCGTCGCCGGATTGCCCGGACGTTCGCCTTGCGCCAGGAGCTGCGTGTCGCGCTCGCCCAGCGTGATCGCGACCGAGACGCGCTTGCCGTCGCGGAGCACGACCATCGGCACCTTCCGTCCAACCTCCGTATCGGCCACCCGGATGCGGAACTTTTGCATGTCCGCCACGGGCTTTCCGTCGAATTCGACGATCACGTCGTTGCGCCTGAGGCCCGCCTGTTCCGCCGGAGAGTCCTTGATGACGTTCGAGATCAGGACCCCGTTACGAGTCTCGAGTCCGAAACCGTCGGCGATCTCGGGAGTCAGCTCGGCCAGCATCACGCCCATCATGGCGCGTTTCACGGTCCCGTGGGCAACCAGCTGATCGGCCACGTGCTTGGCGAGATTGATCGGGATCGCGAAGCCGATGCCTTGGCCGCTCGGATTGATCGCCGTGTTGATGCCGATCGCTTCGCCCCGGATGTTGCACAATGGGCCACCCGAGTTCCCGAAGTTGATCGAGGCATCGGTCTGGATGAAGTCCTGGAACCCCGGCGTGCCGCCGAAGATGTTCAAGTTCGAGCGACCCTGGGCGCTGATGACGCCGACCGTCACAGACCCGCGCAACTCGCCGAGCGGGTTGCCGATCGCGATCGCCCAATCGCCGACCCGCAAATGGTCGGAGTCGCCGAGCGGCAGCGTCGGCAGCTCGCGCGCGTCGATCTTGATCACGGCGACGTCGGTCTCCGGGTCCGAGCCGACCACCTTGGCCTTGAAGGAACGCCGATCGTTGAGTGTGACGGTGATGTCGTCCGCATCCCGCACCACGTGGTTGTTGGTCAGCACGTGGCCCTGCTTGTCGACGATGAAACCGGAACCGCTGCTCGGCACCCGCTGCTCGCGACGCATCTGATCGCCGAAGAAGCGACGGAAGAGATCATCTTGCGGATCGTCGCCGCTGCGGGCGACCAGCTTCTTCCGGACGTCGATGAACACGACCGCCGGGAGCGCCTTTTCGACGACGCCGACGAACGGGCTCTCCGGCAACGGCGTCGACGAGGTGATCGCGGCCAGTCCCGACTTGCCGGCGGTGGAAACGCGCTGCAGATCGAGGCTCGTGCTCAGGCCGAGGCCGATCATGAGCCCGACCAGCACGAGCGCCGCAGCGCCGATGTAGTAGCTGCGCGGCCGGATGCCGCGTACCGAATCTTGTTTCATGGGTCCATCCTCCTCGTGGATCGGAGCGTCGCTTTCGGGGCGGTTCTCCGCCGCCGGCGGGCGGCGCGTAGCTCTTGATTGAGGTTATCGGCAGGGCGAAAAGGTCTGTCACAGTGCCGTCAAATGTTGCCGAGACTCCTCGTCCTCATACCCGCGCGATTATACCCATCCGTGCGGCGATGGTTCCCGTGCGCCGGGCGCGCGGCCCACGGCTTCGGACGAGCGTCGCATCGAGCAGGCTGAACGTGGGCGTTCGGCACGCGCCCATGACATCGGCGTTCGGCTTGTCGCTCTTCAATCCCGGTTGTTATCCTGCCGCCCATGTCCGAGGCGGCCGTCTTCTTCCTCTCCGACGCGCACCTCGGCGCCGAGCCACGGGCTCGGGAAGCGGCTCGCGAGCGACGCCTTCACCGTTTTTTGACTTCCCTGCCCGGTCGCGCATCCGAGCTGTTCATTGTCGGCGACCTGTTCGACTTCTGGTTCGAATATCGCACCGCGATCCCGCGCCGGCATTTCGACACGCTGGCCGAGCTACGTCGCTTGCGAGCGAGCGGCGTGAAGATCGCCTACCTCACCGGCAATCACGACTTCTACCTCGGATCGTTCCTGAGCGACGAGCTGGGTCTGGAGACCCACGGCCAGTCGTTGAGCATGACGCGGCAGCAGCGGCGCATCTGGATCCATCATGGCGACGGCCTGATCGGCGGCGATCTCGGCTACCGGATTCTCAAACGCGTCCTGCGCCATCCAGCCAGCATCGCGGCTTATCGCTGGCTGCATCCCGATCTCGGCATTCCCCTCGCGCACTGGGCGTCGAGCCTGTCACGACACGTCAAAGGCGATCGCTCGCTGGATGGCGATCGTCTGTGGCGCGAAGTGGCGGCCCCTCGTATCGCCGAAGGGTTCGACACGGTGATGATCGGACACTTCCACCACGCCTTCGAGCGCCGGGACGGCAACAATGCGTTCTTCGTGCTCGGCGATTGGGTGGATCAGTTCACCTACGTCGTGCTCGAGAATGGGGAGCTGCGCCTGGAGGTCTGGCCGGAAGGCTGAGCCTCTGGCCGGTGCCCGGCGGCGTCAGAACTGCGCGGCGAAGGACAGCCGATGCGTGTCGCCGAGATCGAGCCGGTAGGGAACGAACGCATAGTCGATGCGGAGCGCCGAGAGTGCGTATCCCGCTCCCACGCTCAGCGACGAGGCGTCGTCGTTCGCCCGCATTCCCAGCCGCACCGCTGCGCCGAGCGGGTGAGACAGCTCCGCGCCCAGCATCCCGACCGCGTTGCGGCCGCGCGTGAGACGCGTCTCGAGCGCCGCGCGAGCGCCGAGCTGGCCGCCGAGGTCGAGACCGTAGGAAACGCCGGTTTGCACGGCGGTCGGCAGAGGCACCGGCGCGCCGGGCACCCCGTCGATGAGGTATTCCGCGTCCGCGCCCCAGTTGTGGAGCGAGACACCGAGCCTCATCCGCGGCAGCGGTGGGGGCTCCCAGGACGCCCCTCCACCGAAGCCGTACGTGCTCGCCGCCAGGTTCGCGACGCGTTCGCGGAAGAGCTGCGCGGACCCGCCGACTCGCAACCCCCCGCCCAGCGAGCGGCCGTACGCCAGTCCGAACTCGAGATCGTGGGCGCCGAAGGTCCCGATCAGATTCCCGCTTTCGTCACGCTCCTCGATCGGCTCGGAATAGAGCGCGCGCACCGACGCCGCGAGTCCACCACCGAAGAGTCGCCCCGCCACGGCGACTTGATCGTGGCGCAGGCTCTCGAAGAACTCGTAGTGGCTGCCCATGACCTGGAGACCCTGGACGCCGGCCAGGCCTGCCACATTCCAGAACGCGGCATCGACGCCGTCGGCGAGGGTTCCGTACGCGCCACCGAGCGCCGACGCGCGAGCGCCGGCGGGAACCTCGAGGAACGCGAAGCCGGCCGTGACCGCTCGCGCCCCGGAGGGCGCGAGGCACAGAGCGGCGCTCGACAAAACGACCAGCGCGGGAAGAATCAGCGGATGGCGAAGGTTCGGCATGAGGCTCCAGTGCGCAAGACGGGCTGCAAGTGAGCGAGAAGTCTAGCAGATGACGCGGACGCTCAGCGGTTGCCTCGGCCGCCACGCCCGCCCCAATGGCCTACCCCACGATCGTGACCCGGTTCCGAGCGGGCCGGCGGCGGGCTTGGCGGCCGGTCGGGTGGCCGTTCGAGGCGAGGCCTCTCGGCGGGAGGCTGGTGGGAACGCTCGGCGCGCGGGTGATCTTCGCGCGCTTCTGCAGGCGGACGCGCTTCACGAGGGCGTCCGGCGCGCGGAGCCTCGAACCGCGGACGCGGTCGCTCCGCACGCTGCGGCCGATCCAACGAGCCTTCGCTCCGAGGCGGCCGTTCGGCGCGCGGGCCGAGGTCCAGAGACCGCCGCGTCGGACGGTTCCACGAACCGGCGTCGCGTGGCCGTTCGTCCCGTGCCCGATCCGGGGTACCGAGCTCGCGAGGCCGCTCGTCTCGTGCGCGGTCCGATGCACCGATCTCGCGTGGTCGCCCGTCCCGTGCCCGGTCCGACACACCGAGCTCGCGTGGCCGAGGTGACATCGGCAGCCTCTGGCCGCGACGCCGGCCGTCGAGCGTGCGGAGCTCGCGCTCCGCAGGACGCGGCGTAATCTCTCTCCCGGGTCTGCGCACCGCTCCCGGCTTGTCGATCGTTCCTCTGGTGCGCCACGACCCACGTCCGTCCGTTCCCCGCGAGCCCGGCTCTTCCGACGTCCGTCGCTGCGCGCCAATCGTCCCCGGCACGCGCAGACCGCTACGTCCCTTGATGACCTGCGTGCTCAGGAAGCCGGGAGGACGGGTGCGTCTCGACGCGTCGCGATACCGAGACGGCGGCACGTAGCCAGCCGGCGGATCGGACTTGTAGCGAACCAGTGGACCGCCCCAGGTCGAGCACCAGCGGCGCCATCCGTCCCAGGACGAGTACCACGCGCTCCCGAAACGATGCCGCCAATGCGGCGGGCAATCGTGGCGGTGGACGTAGTAGTAGTAGGGGACGCTGCCGAACCAGTAGCTCGGACCCCAACCCCAACCCGCGTTGACCCGGAAGTCGAACACGCTGCAGCTCGCGTAATAGGGGTCGAAGTCGCTCCACCAGGACCAGTAGTTCGGACGATGACAGTCGTAGCAGAGGTAACGCGGGTAGCGCACCTCGTGATGCACGTAGTAGGACGTGTACGCCGTGGCGAATGCGTCCTCGTCGTCCGGGTTCTCCAGCACGCGGCGCCGGATGCGTTCCATGGCGACGTACGGATCGCCGACGATTCGCCCCTCGGACGTGATGCCCTCTTCCTCGTCCGGATCCCCCTCGTAGCCGATGCTCTGAGCCTGTACGTCGTAGGGTCGCAGGTACCACGGCAGGTCGACGAAGGGCTCGCGCGATGCGATCGCGACGACGTAGCACTGGCCGACCGGATCCTGGACCACCAGATCGACGTTGGAGCGCTCCGGCGGGACCAAATGGGTCGCGCGACCCTCCACCAGACCGCGGCTGCCCCGATAGGGATAGAGCAAAACGACGTTGCCGTCGGCGTCGATCTCGTAGACGAGCAGATAGGCGTCGTCTGAGGTTCGCGCCTTCACTTCCAGCCGGTCGCCCGGTTGGTACACCGCATCGTCCCCCTGCCGGGTCCAGATCTCGACGCCGAGCGTGCGTTCCGCCAGGGCCGCGGCTCCCGGCAGCACGCCGAACGCCGCCAGTACCATCACGCGAACCATCTGACTGGGTTTCATGGTGACCATCCTCCCGGCGGGCTGCGTCGCGACTCGCGGTCGGGCGCACCCTTGCCTTCGCGGCCCTTCGACTTGCCTCTTGGAACCGGTTGCTCGTGCTCCTTCTTTCGGACCTGCTTGCGATCCCTGCGCTCGTCCCCGACTTCCGGCTTGCGTTGCTGGCGGCGCCACGCGTCGTAGTCGCGAGCGTCGCGATAGCGCGGTTCGCGCCGGTATTCGGCGCGATAACGATAGCGGCCGTACTCGGGATGGCTCTCTTTGATCCGGACGTAGCGCTGGCGATAGAGCGTGATTACCCGCGGGTGATCCGTCCAGCGATAGCGAAACCCGTAATCCGCGCACCAATCGTAGTACGGATCGAAATACCTGTAACCATGGCAGTCGTAGCAGTAGTAGCTCGCGTCCGGCCGTGACGATCGGCTGTAACGGGACTCGTGAGCCACGGTCTGATAGCCGTACACGCACCCGGACAGCGCACCCAACCCGGCGACCAGCCCCCACCACCGGGTCCACCGCACGCTCCCTCCCTACCGGGCCCAGTAGATCGGCCGCCGCCCCGGCGCGACGCCGCCCGGGCGATCCTCGTCGCGCGCCCGCTGGGCCTTCAGCTCGGGATTGCCGGCATCGGTCTGATAAGCCCAGTCGAAGCGCACCGCGCTCGACGTGAGCGCGGTGACGCGGAACTTCGCGAAGTGGTCGTCGCGCGTCCACACGACGTAGCAATGACCCACGATCAGCTCCACGGTCCCGGAAGGCGACCAGCCGCCGGAAGGCGCGAAATCGACGGCGTCCAGATTCGCGGCGTATCCGGCGTCCTGAATGTCGGTGTTGAAGTCGGGCACGAACATCTGGTGAATGCTGCCGTTGGATCCGAAGAAGATATCGGTCGCGGGATCATCGTAGTCGCGGGTGCGGTACGCGGAAAAGTCGTATCCGCTGCCCGCGACGGTGCTCAGGTAGTTGGTGAGCGGCTGATCGAAGTCTTCCGGCCGCGGGGTGTCGAACACCGTGTCGTACGAGAGATCGCTCTCGTTGCCTTCGCGATCCACCGCGGCGACCGCAAAGTAGCGCGTCACGCCGTTGGCGAGACTGCTCAGGGTGTGCGTGTTCTCGGTCGTGGCAGCGGCGAACGTGTATGGGCAGCCGAGATCATCGCACGAGCCCACGTAGAGACGGTAGCCAGCGACGTCGTGCTCGGTGTTATCGAGCCAGCTCAGATAGACCCGACCGTCGCCGGTGACCGTGCGGAAACCGCGGGGCGCTGCGGGAGGGGTGACATCGCGCGGACTGACGCTGTCGTCGCAGCCGCTCAGCGCCAGGGCCGCAGCCAGAGGGATTGCCCAGAACCTGCTCAT
>DASQFU010000003.1:0-6747 GCA_035632955.1 Candidatus Limnocylindria bacterium | reverse complement strand
GAGCTCCGAGCTCGGCTTCTTCGTGATACCGATGACGGTGGCATCTTCAAAACGAAAGTCGTCGCTCATCGCCGGCACGCGCACGTTCACCATCTGTTGCTCGAACATCTCGTGAATGGTGATCTGCTTCCCACCACTGAGCGTCACCACAGAATCACCAGTAATACATGGCGCGTTACGCTTTCCCTGCTCGAAGAGGTCACGAACGCGACTAGCTCCAACACCGACGAACATTTCCACGAAATCAGAACCCGACATCGAGAAGAACGGAACCCCCGCTTCGCCCGCGACCGCCTTCGCGAGCAGCGTCTTGCCCGAGCCGGGAGGGCCGAGCAGCAACGCGCCTTTCGGAATGCGACCACCGAGCCGCTGGAACTTCTGCGGCTCCTTCAGGAACTCGATGATCTCCTGCAACTCCTGCTTCGCTTCGTCGCAGCCGGCAACGTCCTTGAACGTCACTTTCGGCGTCGCTTCGATCAGGACCTTGGCTTTGGTCTTGCCGAACTTGAGCGCGGCACTGCCACCCGACTGCATCTGACGAATCAAGATCATCCACAGCGGCAGCAGCAACAGGAACGGGAGCGCCGAGAACAGGAACGAGAGCCAGTTGAACCCGACCTTCTGAACGTCGATCTCGATCCCCGGGTTCGTCTTCCAGACGCGATCCGGAAGATCTGCGCCATCGCCGAGGATGTTCGTCTTGAACGCCTTGAAGACCACGTCGTGATTGGAACCGGGCGGCCGGAACGTCGCCGGGCCGCGCAGCTCACCGGTGACGGTGTTGTCCATCACTTGGACGTTCAGCATGTTGCCGCGCTCGACTTCCTGGATGAAGCGCGTGTAGGAGATCTCGGCGCGCTGCGTCGCGAGGAAGTTGCCGTGATACATGTTGTACGCGACGAGTAACAGCAGAGCGACCAGCACCCAGAACGCGAGCGTCCGGAACGGACGCGCAGGCGGATTGGGAGACGAAGGCCGGCGCGGCGTAGGCGTTTTACCGGGCACGCGGCGATTGTCGCCTTTCCGACCGCGGTCGGAACCTGGGTCTTCCCGGAAAAACTTCACGAGCTTGGCTCCTCCACGACTCCGACGAACGGCAAGTTGCGGTAGCGCTCTGCCGCATCCATGCCGTAACCAATGACGAACTCGCTGCCGATCGCCCAGCCGGCGTAATCGACCGGCACCACGACCTTGCGGCAGGGCTGCTTGTCGAGCAGCGTCGCGACTTTCAGGCTGGCAGGCCCGCGAACGCGCAACAGATCGAGAATGAACGAAACGCTGAGACCGGAGTCGATAACGCCTTCACACAGCACGACGTGCCGGCCGGCGATGTCGTTGCGCAGATCGGACACCAGCCGCACCGTGCCGCTCGAAGTGGTGCCGGCGCCGTAGGACGAGATCGAGAGGAAATCCAGCTCGACTTCGAACGGCGTCGCGCGCGCCAGGTCGCACTGGAACATGCATGCGCCCTTGAGCACGCCGACGAACATCGGATGCTTGTCCTGGTAGTCTCGCGCGATCTCGAGCCCGAGCTCGCGGACGCGGGCCGCAATCTGCTCGGCGGTGAACAGCACCCGAATCACCGGCTCCTTGGCGAGCGGGTTCGCAGTCTCGGCGTGCACGCTCTCAGTCATGGAACTCCGCTCGGACCCGGAGGGCTCGTTGCGTGTCGGCGGTCACCGGGGCCCGCGCCGACCTACGTACGCCGACTACCCACAAGATCCCTCCGGAGTCGGCCAGGACCAGCGGCCGTTCCCGCAGGGCATGTGCTACTCGTTGCCGGCTCAGAAATCGACCCAGGCGCTGCTCGCGCCTCCGGCCAAAGGGCACGAACCTTTCATCGGGCGTTGCGGGCCGCAACTCCAGCGGTCCAAGGACACCCTCGGCCGCGAAATACTCCTCGCTTCCGGATTTCCGGGGCAGCGTCCCTCTGGCGTGATCCCCACTCACCCACCGCGCCGAAGCGAAACCCCGAGCCCAGCGACAACTTCCCGGCGTGGGGACGCGAACCGCGCGCCCCTGGTCCGCCGTGGTCGTTGGGCCGAGCCGAACATCCATCCCTCTGCGCTCCAAGCGCATCCGGCTCGGCAATTCCACCCGGGCTCGGTCGCGGGATGAAGCTAACAGACTTGCGGAAGCTTCGAGATGGCGGCCGGTGAGTCCTCCCCGGGCCTTCCCGAACGCGCCCCATGAACGGCGTAAAATCAAGCGCTGAATCGCGTAAGGGTAGGAAGCCAGGGTTTCCGAATCAAGCGCAATCTCCCTGCCTTTGATGCGCGCGACCGTCGGAAAGACCCGAGCCGACCACTGCTCGAGCGCTCGTCGAGCTGAGCGCAGCTCGCGGACGCCCGATTCCACACGCAACGCCAGCAGGCGCCGCGCGCGAGGCGTCGGAAAGGCGCCAACTACTTTCAGCAGGGCAGGCACGACCTGATGCCGAACCCGGTTGCGCGCATAGGCGAGATCCTGGTTGGAGGGATCCTCGCGCCAATCCTGGCCGACTGAACGCAGGTCCGCCTCGATGTCGGCACGGCTGGCCTCGAGCAGTGGCCGGATCCGAGGGCCGCGCCGCGCGCTCATGCCCCCGAGCCCGCGCAGCCCCGCGCCCCGGGCGAGCCGGAGCAGCACGGTCTCGAGTTGATCGTCAGCCGTGTGAGCAGTGGCGATGAAGCCGGCACGGGCGCGGCGGGCGGCGGCGACGAGGAATCGCCCGCGCAGGACTCGCAGTCCGTTCTGCCCGGAAAGCCCGAGACGCTTCATGCGCGCGCGCGTGTTCCAGCGGCTCGCCTCGATCGGCACGGCGAGGCGGGCGCACAGAGCGCGGGCGAAGGATTGATCCTCGTCGGCTCCGCGCCCGCGCAGCCGGTGGTTCAGGTGCGCGGCGCAGACCTCGATTCCGAGCTCGGGAGCGAGCCGCGACAGGCCGAGGAGCAGGGCGGTCGAATCGGCTCCGCCGCTGACGGCGACCAAAACGCGGCTGCCGGCCGGCAGCGCACAGGGGCCGCGAAGTGCCCGGCGCAGGACGGGTTCGATGCGCCTCAGCCGCCGGCGCGAGGTGGATGGTGGCGGCGCAGGGACTCGAACCCCGGACACAGAGATTATGATTCTCCTGCTCTACCAGCTGAGCTACGCCGCCTCAAAAGGAGGCCCATTCCGGGCGGAATGGCGAGCGACGGACAGTAGGCGGCAGGGCGTTTCAAGTCAAGATGACCGGCCCCGAAGCGCTTGCCTCGCGTCACGGCCCGGGCTGCATCTGGCCCGCTCAGCCCGCGGCTTTTTCCGCGGTATGTTCGGGAGCCATCGGCAGCTCCGGCTCACTCTCCGGACGAATGCGGAAGATGCGCGACAGCTCGCTGCGCAACTCGCCTTCGGTGAGCTGGCCCTTCATCTGACCGCGGTAGGCGATCGAGATGCTGCCGTTCTCCTCGCTGACGACGATGATCGCGGCGTCCGATTCCTCCGAGAGACCAAGTGCCGCGCGATGCCGCGTGCCGAGCGACATGGCGGCGGTGCGCGGATTCGACGACAACGGCAGGATGCAGGACGCGGCGACGACCGTGTCCTCTCGCAACACCGTCGCGCCGTCATGGAGCGGCGAGCCGGGGCTGAACAGCGTCACCAACAGGTTCGCTGACACTTTGGCGTCGATCTTGGTGCCGGTGTCGACGAAGTTCCGCAGCCCGACGTTGCGCTCGACGACGATCAAAGCACCGTGCCGCCGCTGCGCCAGCGTCTCGACCGCCCGCACGACTTCACCGAGCACGCCGTAGTTCTCGCCGCGCAGGAACGACCGGAAGTAGCGGGTGCGACCGAACTGCGAGAGCGCCTGGCGCAACTCGGGCTGGAACAGGATCACGAACGCGATCAGCCAGACGGTCTTGAGGCTCTCCGCGATCCACTTGACGGCGATCAGGTCGAACTCGCGCGCCGCGATGCCGACCATCGCGATCACGAGCAGGCCCACGTACATCTGGGCCGAGCGCGTGCCCTTGACGAGGATCAGGAGGCGGTAGAAGAGAACCGCCACCAGAAAGATATCGAGGAGGTCGAGGAACCAGAACTGATGGACCGGAGTCATGATCGAGGTGCGTGCAGAGCGCGCCCATCGACTCTATCAGAAGCGCCGGGCACTGCCCACATCCACCTCGCTCAGGACCGGATGCGCTCCTGCGCGCGACGCGCGGCGCGCAGCGCATCCGCCACCCGCACCGCCCGCACGGTCGCCCGAACGTCGTGGGTGCGGATGATCCGGGCGCCGAGGAACACGGCGACCGCGGCGGCGGCGAGGCCGCCCTCGAGGCGCTCGTCTACGGGCAAGTCGAGGAGCGCGCCGATGAAACGTTTGCGCGACACCCCGACGGCGACCGGCCGGCCGAGCGCCACGCACTCCTCGAGCCGCGCCAGCAGCTCGAGGTTGTGACGCGGCGACTTGCCGAAGCCGATGCCCGGGTCGAGCGCGATCTGCTCGTCGGCGATCCCGCTCATGCGCGCGGCGGCCAGGCGGTCGCCGAGCCACGACGCGATCTCGGTCGCCGCGTCGTCGTAGCGCGGCTCGTCCTGCATGGACGCAGGGCTGCCGCGCATGTGCATGAGGACGACGCCGGCATCGTGACCCACCGCCACCTGGGCCATGGCCGGATCGCCGAGGGCGGTGACGTCGTTGATCACGCGCGCGCCCGCGCCGAGCGCCCGTTCGGCCACCCAGGGACTCGCCGTGTCCACCGACAGGCACGGCTCCGGTACGCAGGCCAAGGCTGCGAACACGGGCTCGAGGCGCCGCCATTGCTCCTCGGGCGCCACGGCTGCCGCCCCGGGCCGGGTGCTCTCGGCTCCCAGGTCCACGAGGTCGGCGCCCTCGGCGATCAGGAGGCGCGTCTGTTCCGCAGCGGCGTCCGGGGAGAGGAAGCGCCCGCCATCCGAGAACGAGTCCGGCGTGACGTTGACGACGCCCATCACCAGACTGCGCTCGGCGAGATCGAACGTCCGGTCGCGACAGCGCCAGAGCATCGAGGTTCCTACTTCAGCGCCCCCCGGAGCCGGCGGATCTGCGCCGCATGATTGTGGGCGTGGATGCTGTAGATCCGGAGCCACCCCTCGGCGGTGTAGAGGCCGTGCTCGGGATGCCAGCCTTCACGCCGCCACTCGTCGTCGTCCATGCGATCCAGGAGCTGAACAGTGGTGGCCCGGGCGGCGCGAAACGCCTCGAGGGCCGGGGCCATGTCGCGCTCGTTGTAGCGGAGCTTCGCGGCGTAGGCTTCCTGATCGTAGGCGTGGATCACGGGCCGATCCTCCGCGATCAATCTCCGCAGGCGGATCGCGGCCTGGGATTCGCTGTCGGCCAGGTGATGGACGATCTCGCGAGCGCTCCACTTGCCAGGGATCGGGTGTGCGGTCATCGCTTCGGCGGGAAATCCTTCCAGACTGCGCACGACTTCGTCGAATCCTGCACGATACTGATCGATGAGCTGCCGGCGCTCTTCACCTGTCATCCGGAACCCCTGGTGGACATCGCATGCTCGTGACGGTGTATTCGTTGACCTCACGCGGCGCGGATGGTAGCACTTACCGGTCTTTCTGCCGGCGCGCCGCCCTCCTTCGGAGGCCGCCGGCAGGGGCGGTCGCAACGCTCCGCGCTGCGCCTCATCCGCGCCCGCTCCGACCCATCACCGAGCTGGACCATCCCGGTAGGGAGGTTTCGTCCGCATGAGTCGGCTGAAGGCTGCGTTCGCGCTGCTCGTCGCTCTGGTCGCAACGCCCGCCGCGGCGCAAATCGCCGGCACACCGTACGAAGTGTCGGGCCAGGCCGGCCATTTCCACTACGACACGCGCTCCCGGCTCCGGTCGGGTCCCGCGTTCGCCGGCAGCATCGGGCGGCGCTTCACGCCGGCGTTCGTGCTCGAGGCCACGGCTCTGTTCGGTCCCGCCAAGACCGACACGCTGCCCAAGGGGAAGCGCAACTTCTCGTATCTGGGCGTGGACATGCGCTGGAACCTACGTCCCGCCGAAGCGCGCGTCGTGCCCTACGTCCTGATCGGCGCCGGCATCGGTCAGAGCCATGCCAAGGAGCTCGATCCGGCGAAACTGCAACGCGGCTCGGGAAGCCTCGGCCTCGGAGCCCTGTTCAACATCCGCAACCAGCGCACGTGGCTGCGCCTGCAAGTGCGGGACATCTGGTTCCAGGAGCGTTCGCGGCAGGGCCTCGGCAACCAGTTCGCCGCCACCGCCGGACTCCATTTTCTGTTCGGCGGCAAGCCTCGCGACATGGATCTGGACGGCGTGCGCGACTGGCTCGACCAGTGCCCGGGCACGCCGATCGGCGCGACCGTCGATGCGCGCGGTTGCCCGCAGGATGCCGACCGCGACAGCGTCTTCGACGGCATCGACGAGTGCCCGAACACTCCGCTCGGCTGCAAGGTCGATCGGAAGGGCTGCCCGAGCGACGCGGACGGAGACGGGGTGTGCGACGGCGTCGACCAGTGCGCGGATACACCCAAGGGCGCCTCGGTGGACGACAAGGGATGTCCGAACGATTCGGACGGGGACGGGGTCGTGAACGGCGTCGATCAGTGCGAGAACACGCCCGCCGGCTGCCAGGTCGACGAGCGCGGCTGCCCGAAGGACGCCGACGGTGACGGGGTGTGCGACGGCCTCGACCAGTGCCCGGCCACGGGCCCCGGCCTCAAGGTCGATCCCGCGGGCTGCCCGATCGAGCTGATCGAGCGCGAGACCGAGCTGCTCGACACTGGA
>DASQFU010000002.1:0-2051 GCA_035632955.1 Candidatus Limnocylindria bacterium | reverse complement strand
TGCGGCTCACGAACCGGAGGCTTGCGACCGGGATCACGAACGGAACTCTTGCCGCCTTTATGGGGCGCCATTGAATTCCTCCTCTCCAGCGCGGCTCGATGCTTGCAAAGCAATGCGAAGCAGAGGCCGCGCCAGTTCAAGGAAGCGTCAGGGACGCTTCAACGGTGAACGGCACTCGTGGTCCGAAATTCTTGCACCACAACGGCTGGGCTGCGGGTGATCCAGTACCCGGGCGCCCTCGAGCGGTCAGATGGAAGACAAGGCGCGGAACGCCTTACAAGACGCCGTTCCCTTTTGTGCACTCGCTGCTCGGCCTCCCGAGCTCTGAAACGGAAAGGAGCGCTGCCGCATGAGTCGTCTTATCATCATCGGGCTGATCGCCGTTCTCGCGATCGGCTGCGGATCTCGGACGACGAACCAGGAGACCACTCAAACCGGACTGGAAGTCTCGGCGACCGAACGAACCGACTACGAGAGCACCACCGAGCGGCGGCTGGCTCAGGTCGGCGCTCGTATCGACAGCTTGCGAGCACAACTTGGCGCAGCGGGCGAGAAGACCAAGACCGAGATGCAGCAGGACCTGGCCGCGCTCGAGGACGAGCGCGCCACCGCGGAGCGCAAGCTCGGCGAGCTTCGGGCCAGCGGCGCCGAAGGCTGGAAGAACATGAAGGAGGACATGGCGAACGTCCTCGATGCGCTCGATCGCAAGATCCAGCAGACCAGCGATCGCCTCCGCGATGGTCAGAACTGAGAGCGAAACACCATGTCGGCCGGCGTCACGCGGGATCTGGCTCCGCGTTCGAGGTCGAAATCTGAGTCGCCATCGGGGCCGGTGCATGCCGCGGCTGCGAGCGCAACGCGGCTTGCGACGTTTCTTTCCGACCTCGGGACACTGTTTCGATTCCAATCGCTGAAACAGCTCAGCCGTCACGTCCTGAAGGACGATCTGCCTGGGATCGCGGCTGAAGTCTCGTTCTACGTCCTGTTCGCCCTGTTTCCCTTCCTCGTGTTCGTCGGCGCGGCGCTCGCCCTGCTGGTGCCCGATCCCGAGGTTGCGCTCGGCCGATTGCTCGTGCTGCTCCACCGCTTCGTTCCAGCCACGACCGCGGCCCTGCTGGCGCAGTTCCTCGAGGGCCCGCTGCAAGCCAACCGTCCCTATCTCCTGTCGTTCGGAATCCTCGGCATCCTGTGGGCCGGCTCGCAGGGGTTCGCCGCGATGCTGAAGGCGCTCGCCCGTGTCTATTGCACGCGCGAGACGCGAAGCTGGATCCGCCAGCGGGCAATCTCGATGGCGATGATGGCGCTGGCAGCGATCGCGAGCGTCGCGGCGCTGCTGGTGATGACCGGGCTCGATCCCAGCGGCATCCTCTCCCCCTGGGTCCTGGTGCCCGAGTTCGTGATGACCCTATGGGGTTGGCTGCGCTGGACGCTGCTGTTCGTGATCCTGTGGGCCGTGCTCACCTGGCTCTACACCACGGTGCCCTGCGTCTCGGCCAAGCGCCGGTGGGTGATGCCCGGCAGCATCGTCGCGGCGCTCGCGTGGGTCGCGGTCAATGCGGGATTCGCGTCCTACATGGATCGCCGCGGCTCGTACGCGAGCCTCTACGGCGCCGTCGGCGACGTGATCGTGCTCATGCTCTGGATCTACGTCGGCGTGTTCATCGTCCTGCTCGGCGCCGAGATCAACGCCAAGATCGTCCAGCCGGCGCGCGGCTAGCCTCCGACGAGCGGCGCTTCCTTCAGCAGATCACCGAGGTCGAGCGGCTCGATCACCATCGCCGGGCGGCCGCCGGCGTCCCGAGGCCATTGCTCCCGTGGCCGATCCCAGTAGAGCTCGACGCCGTTGCCGTCCGGGTCGCGCAGGTAGAGCGCCTCCGTCGCCCCGTGGTCGGAGGCGCCATCGAGTGCGATGCCCGCGGCGGTGAGGCGCCGTAAGGCGTCGGCGAGCGAAGCGCGGGTCGGGTAGAGGATCGCGAGGTGGTAGAGGCCGGTCGCGCCGCGCCTCGGCGGCGATCCTCCGCGGCTTTCCCACGTGTTGAGGCCGATGTGAT
>DASQFU010000001.1:0-7896 GCA_035632955.1 Candidatus Limnocylindria bacterium | reverse complement strand
GGCCATCGCATTCTCGGCTCTCGAGACCTGCCGCGTGCCGGTCCCGGTTCCGATTCCAGTGCCACGCCCGCGGCTCGGCGCGCTCGGGTTGCCGATCGCGGCGTTGCTCGCACTCGGGGCGCTCATGCCGGCGCCGGCGATGGCCGGTTGGGCCGGCGAAGACGGAACCACGGCCGACGGCCGCCTGATCGACGTCCAGGTGCTGGTCGACGGTGGCCCCGCGCCTCTGTACCAGACGTCGCGCGCCCACGATCGCCGCTACTTCCAGGCGTTCCGTGGCCGCAGCTACGCCCTGTCGGTCCGCAACAACAGCGGCCGGCGCGTCGGCGTGCTGATCGCGGTCGACGGCATCAACGTCGTGAACGGCAATCGTTCGAGCCTCTCCAGGCACGAGCCGATGTACGTCCTCGATCCTTACGAGTCGACCGTGATCCGCGGTTGGCGCAGCTCGCTCCACGACGTCCGGAAGTTCGTGTTCGTCGACGAGCAGCGCTCGTACGCCGAACGCACCGGCCAGGCGAACGGGGACCTCGGCTGGATTCGTGTGCTCGCTTTCAATGAGCGCGTCGTCCGCCACCCGCATATCCGGCCCGAAGTCCGCGGCGATGACGAACGGGACTACGACGACTCGCGGAACGAGCGTCGCGACGCCGATGAAGGCGAGGCACGCGAGCGCTCGCAGGAAGGCCTGCGCAAGCGTGGGGCCGATGGTCCGGCGGCGCGGGCGTACGGCCAGGCGCCGGCGCCGGAGTCGAACCCCGGCACGGGCTGGGGCGAGCGGCGCTGGGACCCGGTGCGGCGCACCTGGTTCGAGGCGGCGGCAAGGGCGACCGACCACATGGTCCTGCGCTACGAGTACGCCGCGGGCCTGAGAGCGCTCGGCATTCATCCGGGACGCGGCCGCGATCGGCTGCGCGAGCGCGAACGCGGCGAGCTCGGCTTCGCCCAGCCGCCGAGCTGGTAGCGGCAACAGAGGTCGGAGGGCGGGCACGGTCGGGTGCGCCTCAGGCGTCCCGCACTGTCCCGCCCCTCCGCTATTGCGGGGCCCGCACTTGCTGCCGCACCCGTGGCAGCGTGCCGATCTGCTCGCCTAACGAGAGCCCGCTGAAGTAGGCGCCCTCGAGGCCGGAGTCGAGCGCGAACGCGTCGCCGCACAACGCCACGCAACCACCGCGGGGCGACTCGAGGCTCGGCGTCACCCCGAGGCACTCACCGACCGGCAACCGCGCGCAGCGCCAGCGATGCGTCTGGCACCACCGCGGCCGTGACACCCATGGCCCGAGCAGCTCGGCGGCCTCCCACAGCAGCTCGCGCTTCCATTCCTCTTCCGGCGCCTCGAGGAAGGTCGCCGAAAACCGCGGGCGCCCCTGGATCACGAGCACACGATCGCGCGGCGCCAAGCGCTTCGCCGAATCGTGCGAGAGCGTGTGGATCATGGTCGCCTCGATCGGGTGCCAGAGATCGAAGTCGAGCTCGGGGGTCTCGGGGTCGTAGCCGGCGATCACCGTGAGGCTCGACAAGGTCCGCAAGCGCCGTGCTGCCTCGAGCGCGGAACCGGCGCCGGGCCAGTCGTGCGTAAGCGGATCGGCCAGCGCCAGGCTCTCGGTCAGCGCACACGCCGCCACCACGAACGGTGCCGCGATCCGCGTTCCATCCGCGAGTCGGACGGCGATCCGGTTGCCGGATTCTTCCAGCGCGACGACGTTCTGGCCGAGCCGGACGTCCACGTCGGAGGCGAGATGCTTGGGAAACGCGCTCACGCCTTCCCGGCGCGCCAGCCGCCGGTGCCCGGGGCGGTACGCGTCCGGCTGGCAGCCGAGCCGCGGCTCGCGCACGCGCAGCGGCCATCCCGGGATCTTGCCCGCCGCATCCAGCTCGTTCAGGGCGAGCCCGAACTCGCGCGACTGGGCATGCAGGAACGGCACGCCGTGATCCACCGGCTGGCCATCGATGCGCCGCGTCGCGCACCGGCCACCGACGCCGCGCGCACGCTCCAGCACGACGGTCGCGACCCCGCGCCGCGTCAGCTCGCGCGCGCAGGCGAGTCCCGCCACTCCCGCACCCACCACCACGACGGTCGGGTCGTTCACGGACGTCGAATATAGCATCGTGACTCTGTTACAAGTTGTGCATGGGAGCCTCCCCGACTCCGGCTGGCGCGCGCTCGTCGCATGCTCCGGACCCGGGGTCCCGGGCCCGTGCGGTGCGGGCCTGGTGCTTCTACGATTGCGCCAACTCGGCGTTCGCGACCACGGTCACGGCCGCGGTCCTGCCGCCCTACTTCGCGGACGTCGCGGCGGCGACGGTGCCGCGCCACGTCGCGACCGCGACCTGGGCCTATGGCAGTGCGGCGGCGCTGCTGCTCGCCGCGATCGCCGGGCCCTTGCTCGGCGCCACGGCGGATCGCCTTGGGCGGCGCAAGCGTTTGCTGCTCGGCTGCGTGGCGGTCGGCGCGGTCGCAACCGCGGCGATCGCCGCGACGCCGGCCGGAGACTGGCGCGCGATGATCGCGCTGTTTGGCGTCGCGTTCATCGCCTTCGCGTGCGGCAACGTGCTCTACGACTCGCTGCTGCCGGCGGTGGCCGATCCGGGCGAGCTGCACCGCGTGTCGGCGCGCGGGTTCGCCTACGGCTATCTCGGTGGGGGAATCCTGCTGGCGATCAATCTCGCCTGGATTCTGTTCCCGCGTTCTTTCGGGCTCTCCGGCGCCGATGCCGCGATCCGGCTCTCGTTCGTGAGCGTCGCGCTGTGGTGGCTCGGATTCTCGATTCCGCTCGCCCGCTCGCTCCACGAGCCGCGCTCGCCCGGGGTCGCGCTTCCGGCTCACCGGCTCGCGCGTGACGTGCTGGTCGGGCTTGGGCGCACGCTCGGCGGGCTTAGGCGCCGGCCGGAGCTGCTGCAGTTCCTGATCGCGTTCTGGCTCTACAGCGACGGGATCGGCACGATCGTCAAGATGGCGACCGTCTATGGGCGCGAGGTCGGCATCGGCCGCACGCATCTGATCGGCGCGCTGCTGCTCGTGCAGATCCTCGCCGCGCCCGCGAGCCTGTGGTTCGGCCGACTCGCCGGTCCGCTCGGCCCCCAGCGTGCGGTGTTCATCGGCCTCATGGGCTACGTCGGCATCACGGTGCTCGGGTTCTTCCTCTCCACTCCATTGCATTTCTGGCTGCTGGCCGTGCTGGTGGCGCTGTTCCAGGGCGGCACGCAGGCGCTCTCGCGATCCATGTTCGCCGCACTCGTGCCACGCGCGAAGCTCGGCGAGCTGTTCGGCTTCTACTCGGTCAGCGAGAAGCTCGCCGGGGTCCTGGGCCCGCTCATGTTCGGTCTGGTCGCGCAGGCCAGCGGCGCCAGCCGCTACGCCGTCCTGACCCTGATGCCGTTCTTCATCCTTGGCGGCTGGCTGCTGATGCGGGTGGATCTCGCGGCCGGCGCCCGCCGGGCCGAGGCGGAGGGAAGTTGACCGCTCCGGCCAACGGCTGGGCGTGACACCCGGCCGTTCGTATTCAGCGCCGCCGGCGGGCGCGGGGTTTCGAAGCGCGCGCGGTCGTGCGTCCGGTCCGTCGCGCGCGCGGCGCAGCGGCGGCCGGACCTCGGATCGCGGCTTCGACGGCGCGCCATTCCGGAGCGCCGAGCTTGAGGTCGATCGCCTTCAGGTTCTCGTCGAGCTGCTCGGGTCGCGTCGCGCCGATGATCGCGCTCGCGACTTCGGGACGCCGCAGCACCCACGCCAGCGCGAACTGAGCCGGTGTTCCTCCCCGTTCCATCGTCCACGCTGCGAAGCGCTCAGCGGCGGCGACGTTTTCGGGTGTCAACGCCTTCTCGGACTCGAGGAAGTGCGCGAACGCGCCGGTCGCCCTGCTGCCTTCGGGTTTGGCGCCGCCCGCGTACTTGTTCGTGAGCACTCCCTGAGAGAGCGGTGAGTAGACGATCATGCCGACGCCGTAGCGGCGACACAGCGCCAGGTGCCGAGCCTCGACCGACCGATCGAGCAGGTTGTAGCGCGGCTGGCTCGAGGCGAATCGCTCCCAACCGCGCGCTTTCTGCAGCGCCAACGCGCGCGCGTCGAGGGGCGGATGTTTGTCGAAGTTCGAGAACCCGACGTAGCGGGTCTTGCCGGCGCGAAGCAGGTCTTCGAGCGCCTGCAGCGTCTCTTCGAGCGGTGTGTGCGGGTCCGGCGCATGGAGCTGATACAGGTCGACGTAGTCGAGCCCGAGCCGCTTCAGACTCTGATCCATCGCGTCGAACATGTGCTTGCGCGACAGCCCCGCGCCGAGCGGTCCGTCCCATACGCGCCCCATCACTTTGGTGGCGACGACGACCTGCTCGCGCGGCAGGCTCTTGAGCGCGGCACCGAGCACGCGCTCGGCGGCGCCGCGGAGGTAGACGTCCGCGGTGTCGAACAGATTGATGCCCAGCTCGAACGCGTGATGGATCAACCGCACCGCGTCGCTCTCGCCGACCGACCCGCCGTAGGTGGTCCAGGATCCGAGCGAGATCTCCGAGACCTTCAAGCCGGTGCGTCCCAGCCGCCGGTGGTTCATGCGGCCGAGACTATAGCAGCGCCGTCCCCGCCTTTCTCCGCAGGGCTCGACGGTTTAGTCTCATTCGCCATGACCTCGACTCCCATGACCTCGGGTGGCGGTCGTTTTCGACTGCGCGACCTGATCCCCTTCGGTCCGAAGCGCCACCCGCGGCCCCGGCCGTATCTCGAAATGCTCGAGGTCGCGTGGCAGAACCGCGACAACCTCCCTTACGCATGGCGCATTCTCACCCGCGGGGTATGCGACGGTTGCTCGCTCGGGCCGCGCGGGCTCAGGGACGACGTCATCTCCGGAGTCCACCTGTGCATGACGCGCCTCAAGCTTCTTCGTCTCAACACCATGGGCCCGATCCCCGAGTCGCGGCTGCACGATCTGGGCGCGCTACGGGCGCTCGACAACCGCTCGCTCCACCAGCTCGGGCGGCTGCCGTTCCCGATGGTTCACCGTGCGGGAAGCGAACGGCTGCACCGGCTCTCGTGGGACGAGGCGCTCGGGATCGCCGCCGGCGCGCTGCGTGACGTCCCCGGCGAGCGCATGGGGTTCTTCGCCACCTCGCGCGGCATCGTCAACGAAACCTACTACGCCTTCCAGAAGGCGGCCCGGTTGCTCGGGAGCAACCACGTCGACCTGTGCGCGCGACTCTGCCACGCCGCGAGCGTCGCGGGATTGAAGGACACGCTCGGCGTCCCGGCGCCGACCTGCTCGCTCAAGGACATGATCGGCAGCGACCTCGTCATCCTGATGGGATCGCACCTCGCCAGCAATCAGCCGGTCACGACCAAGTACCTGATGTACGCCAAGCGCCAGGGCACGCGCATCCTGGTCGTCAACCCGATGCGCGAGCCCGGGCTCGAGCGTACGTGGGTGCCGAGCGATCTGCGCAGCGCGGTGTTCGGCACCCGTCTGATGGACGACTTCTTCCCGGTCGCGGTCGGCGGCGACATCGCCTTCCTGCACGGCGTGCTCAAGCACCTGATCGAGCGCGACGCCGTCGATCACGATTTCATCGCCCGTCACACGGCCGGCTTCGACGCACTGCGCGCCCACGTCACGGCACTCTCCTGGCCGGCGCTCGAACGCAGCTCGAGTCTCACGCGCGCCGACATGCTGCGCTTCGCCGAGCACCTCGCGCGCGCCAAAACGACGGTGTTCGTGTACAGCATGGGTCTCACCCAGCACCGGTTCGGCGTCGACAACGTCAAGGCCCTGGTCAACGTGGCGCTCGCCCGCGGCATGCTCGGCCGCGAGAAGTGCGGGATCATGCCGATCCGCGGGCACTCGGGCGTGCAGGGCGGCGGCGAGTGCGGCGTCGACCCCGACAAGTTGCCGGGTGGGTTCGAGATCGCGAACGAGCACGATCGGGCGCGATTCGAGCGGCTCTGGGGGCATTCGTTGCCCGCCTGGAAGGGTCACCGCACGCTGCAGATGATGGAGGCTGCGCATCGAGGAGAGCTCGACTTCCTCTATTCGCTCGGCGGCAACCTGCTCGAAACCATGCCCGATCGTAGCTATATGCTCGAAGCGCTCTCGCGCGTCCGGCTGCGCATCCACCAGGACATCGTCCTCAACACCTCGTCGTTGCTAACCGGCGAAACCGTCCTGCTCTTGCCGGCGCAGACGCGCTACGAGACGCCGGGCGGTGGAACCGCGACCAACACCGAGCGACGCATCCGGTTCACCCCGGAGATCGAAGGGCCGAGAATCGCGGAGGCGCGTCCCGAATGGGAGATTCCCTCGCGCGTGGCGGTCGCGGTCCGGCCCGAGCTCGCTTTGGCATTCGGCTGGCAGGGGCCAGCGGACATTCGCCGGGAAATGGCCGAGGCGATGCCGCTCTACGCCGGCGTCGAGCGGCTGGAGCGGGCCGGGCAGTGGGTTCAGTGGGGCGGCGAGCGGCTGTTCAGCGACGGCTTCACGCGCATGCCTGAAGGCCGCGCTCGGTTCACGCCGGTGCCGCTGCCGGACGTCATCGTGCCCGAGGGCAAGTTCGTCCTCACGACCCGCCGCGGAAAACAGTTCAACAGCATTCCGATCGGCGACCGCGACCATTTCATGGGGAGCGAGGGCCGCCGCGACGTGCTCGTGAATCCGGCGGACGCCGAGCGCATCGGCGTCGGCGAGGGCGAGCCGCTCCGGCTGCGCTCCGAAGTCGGCGAATGGACCGGCGTCGCCCGGCACGCGCCGATGAAGCAGGGCCACCTGCAGGCCTACTGGCCGGAAACCAACGTGCTGATCCCGCGGCGCTTCGACCCGGTCTCGGGCGAACCCGACTACAACACGTTCGTCACGGCGGAGCCGCTCTCGACCCTGCCGGCCATGCGTCCTGCGCCGATCGAAGAGCCGCCCGTGCCGCTCCGCGTGTCGCCTACCGAGCCGGCGATGGCGCGTCAGCGATGAGGCAGATCGCGCTCGCGACGATGATCGCCGCGTCCCTCGGGCTCGCGCTGGGCGCGTGGGCGACGGGCGAGGCCGAAACGCCGGACTTTGATGGCTATCAGCGCGTACTCACGGAAAACCTCAGCATAACGTCGCGCAAAGGCGCGCCGCTCGAGACCCGGTTCGACTACATGCGCTTCAAGCGGAATCCCGACCGGCGCACGCACGTGAAGCTGTTGCGGATCGGGCTCGAGGCCGCAACGCCATCGCAGATGGACCGCAAGACGCGCCACGCCTGGGCCGTGAACGCCTACAACTTCTTCGTGCTGGAAGCCGCGACCGAATACTTGTGGCGGCGCGTCGACCGCGGCTTCAATCGCGTCGCCTCGGTCAGCGAGATCACGACGCCCCAGGGCACGTTCTTCAAGCGGGTCGCGATCAAGGTCGAGGGCCGGTCCTACACGCTGGACGATTTCGAGCGACACTTCCTGTTCGCCGATCACGACCGCCGCTCGATGTCTCCGCCGGACTCGCTGGATCCGCGCCTCCATTTCGCGATCGTCTGCGGCGCGGTCGGCTGTCCCCCGCTGCTGCCGCGCGCCTACCGGCCCGACTCGCTCGACGCCCAGCTCGATTTCGCGGTGCGGAACGCACTCGCCAGCCCGGCGCATCTGACGTGGGACGAGAAGACGCGGACGCTCGTGGCCAGCTCGATCTTCGACTGGTACGCAGGAGATTTCGGCGGCCAAGCGGGCGTTCTCGGGTTCCTCGAACGTTACGCGCCGTCCAAGGTGCGCTCCGCGATCCGGAGCAAGAAGGTCAAAGCGATCTCCCGTTTCATCCCCTGGGATTGGAAGCTCAACCAGGGTCCGTGAACATGCTCGACCTGCTGGTGATCGGCGGCGGGATCACCGGTGCGGGCGTGGCCCGCCTCGCCGCGCGCCAGGGGTGGCGCGTGGCGCTGCTCGAGCGCGGCGATCTG